>JANPDN010000078.1:0-7131 GCA_031431555.1 Rubrivivax sp. | reverse complement strand
CTCGTTGACGAGCTCGCCGGTCAGCGCTTTGAGCAGCGACACGTCCTGCACCACATCGTGGCCCTGGGTCACAGACCAGGCGCAGTGGTAGAGATATTGCCGCGCGGCGCGGGTCTTGGCGTCGAGCATCGCGATGCGCTGGCGCACCGCTTGTTTGTCCCACAACTTGCCGCCAAAGGCTTCGCGGCTGCGCACATGGTCGAGCGCCAGGCGCAGCGCCTGGGTGCAATGACCGACCGCCATCGCGCCCAGCGCGATGCGTTCGGTCTGGAAATTTTTCATCACCGCCTGAAAGCCGCGCCCTTCTTCGCCGAGCAAGTGGTCGGCCGGAATGCGGCAGTTATCAAAGTGCAGCTCGGCGGTGTCAGAGCAACGCCAGCCGGTTTTGTCGAGCTGGCGGCCGACGCTGAAACCGGGCGTGCCTTTTTCGACCGCAAAGATCGATATCGCATGGCGGCCGCTGCCGGTGCGCGCGGCGATGAAATACAGGTCGGCATGCACGCCATTGGTGATGAAGAGTTTGCTGCCGTCGAGCACCCAGCCATCACCTGCACCGCCACCTGCACCGCCACCCGCAACGCCACCCGCACCGTCGTGAACGCGGCGTGCCGTCGTGCGCAGCCCGGCGACGTCCGACCCCGCGCCGGGCTCGGTGATGCCGACTGCGGTGATGATCTGCCCGCTCGTGATGCCGGGCATCCAGCGCGTTAGCTGCGCCGCGCTGCCGGCGTGGTGCAGGTGCGGGCTGGCCATGTCGGTGTGCACGAGCACGGTGACGATGAAGCCGCCAAAGGTGCTCTGACTCAAGGCTTCGGCGAAGACCAGATTTGTCAGCGCATCGGCGCCAGCGCCGCCATGTTCAGGCGCGTAGACCAGACCCAGCATGCCGGCCGCGCCCATTTTGCGCAGCACCTCGCGCGGCACGCAGCCGGCGGACTCCCAGGCCAGCGCGTGCGGTTCGACCTCGCGGGCCACGAAGCGCTGCACCTGATCGCGCAGCAGTTCGAGCTCGGGCGTGGTGTAGATGCTGTCGTTGTTCATTGGCGCCAACTGCGCAAACCGCGCCGATCTTCAAAGTGTGCGTAGTCGCGGTCGCGGTGCAACAGCGCGTAGTCGTTTTCGATGCAGAAGGTGGCGATCAGCACGTCGACCGCGCTGCGCACCATGATGCCCTGCGCGCGCAGGCTGCGGTAGTGGCCGGCAGCGATGACTGCCAGTTCGTGGCTGGCGGTGTCTTCGATGCTCAGGGCCTCCATCAACTGGCGCGCCTGGCGGTGGTCGGCCTCGTGGCGAAAGCCGCGCAGCACTTCAAAGAGCACCAGGTCGGGGACCACGATGCGCACTTCACCCCGGTCAAGCAGATGCTCGAGCAGCTCGGCCGCAGGCTCTTCGGCAGCGTTGAAAAAGTCGATCCAGACACTGCTGTCAACGACCAGCACGGCGCTTCCTGGCGGCGGGTGCAGCGGGTGCAGCAGCTTTGGCGGCAGCGGCGCGGTAGCGCGGGCCCGGCTCGGCAACGGCCAGCGCAGCGGTTTCTGCAGGCGCCGCGGTCCAGTCGATCGACTCGTCGCCCTCCCACTTCAACTTGCCGCGCCACTTGACGATCTCGCGGTACGCCGCCTGCCGCGCAAGGAGCTTCAAGCCCGCCTCGACGGCATCCTTCTTCGTCTTGTACGGGCCCGCCTTCATGGCCTTGACCATGAGCTCGTCGTCGATATCGATGTTGGTGCGCATGATGTGTATACAGTGATAACCACATGCACATTCTACATCACATCCGGAAAATACCAAACTTCGGGCTCTGCGGGATCGGCGCATTCAGGCTCGCGCTGATTGCCAGCGCCAGCACGCGACGGGTATCGGCCGGGTCGATGACGCCGTCGTCCCAGAGCCTGGCGCTGGCGTAGTACGGATGGGCCTGATGCGCAAACTGGTCGAGGATCGGCTGCTTGAAAGCCGCCTCCTGCTCAGTCGACCAGGCACCGCCCTTGGCCTCGATGCCGTCGCGGCGCACGGTGGCCAGCACCGCGGCGGCCTGCTCGCCGCCCATCACCGAGATGCGCGCGTTCGGCCACATCCACAAAAACCGCGGCGAATAGGCGCGTCCGCACATGCCGTAGTTGCCGGCGCCAAAACTGCCGCCGATGATCAAGGTGAACTTCGGCACCGTCGCGGTGGCCACCGCGGTGACCATCTTGGCGCCATGTTTGGCAATGCCTTCGGCTTCGTATTTGCGCCCGACCATGAAGCCGGTGATGTTCTGCAAGAAGATCAGCGGCACGCGGCGCTGGCAGCAAAGTTCGATGAAGTGCGCGCCCTTCATCGCCGACTCGCTGAAGAGCACGCCGTTGTTGGCGACGATGCCCACCGGCATGCCTTCGATGTGCGCAAATCCGGTCACCAGCGTCGCGCCATAACGCGTCTTGAACTCGTCGAACTCCGAGCCGTCAATGATGCGCGCGATGATTTCGCGCACGTCAAAAGGCTTGCGCGCGTCGGTGGGGATGATGCCGTGCAGCTCAGCCGCATCGAACAGCGGCGCACGCGGCTCGACCAGGCGCAACTGCATGTCCTTTTTCCAGTTGAGATTGGCCACCGACGCACGCGCGATGGCCAGCGCGTGCATGTCGTTGTCAGCCAGGTGGTCAGCGACACCCGACAGCCGCGTGTGTACGTCCCCGCCGCCCAGGTCTTCGGCGCTGACGATTTCACCCACCGCGGCCTTGAGCAGTGGCGGGCCGGCGAGGAAGATCGTGCCCTGGTTCTTGACGATCACAGTCTCGTCGCTCATCGCCGGCACATAGGCGCCGCCCGCCGTGCACGAGCCCATCACCACCGCAATCTGCGGGATGCCCTGCGCGCTCATATTCGCCTGGTTGTAGAAGATGCGGCCGAAGTGCTCGCGGTCGGGGAAGACCTCGTCCTGGTTCGGCAGATTGGCGCCACCTGAATCGACGAGATAGATGCAAGGCAGGCGGTTTTCGCGCGCGACCTCTTGTGCGCGCAAGTGTTTTTTCACCGTCATAGGGTAGTAAGTGCCGCCCTTGACGGTGGCGTCGTTGCAGACGATCACGCAGTCGACACCGCTGACCCGCCCGATGCCGGTGATGACCCCGGCGCCAGGCGCGTCGTTGTTGTACATGTCCAGCGCAGCCAGCGGCGCGATTTCCAGAAACGGCGTATCAGGGTCGAGCAGCATCTCGACGCGGTCGCGTGGCAGCAGCTTGCCGCGCGCCAGGTGTTTGGCGCGCGGGCCTTCGCCGCCGCCGAGCGCGATCTGCGCCAGCTTGGCATTCAGGTCATCGACGAGCGCGCGCATCGCTGCGCTGCTGAGCTTGAATTCTTCGCTGCGGGGGTTGAGCTTGGACGTGAGCGTCGGCATGCTGGGGCCTGTCGTGAGATTCCTGGGATGCCGGGATTGTCATCGCTGCCCGGCTTCGCAGACCTTCATTCGCCGTAGACAGCGGCCTCGCTCCAACCCAGCGCGGCCATATCGTCGACGCGGTACTGCGGCTCGCTGGGCATCAAAAATTCATCCAGCTGCGGCGGCTTGATTTGGGTGCCCGACAACATCGCATGCACCTGGCCGCGGTGGTGGGTCTGGTGCTGGTGCAGATGCGCCAGCACATTCGCCGCGCGGTCGCGCTGGATGCGGCTGTGCAGGCGCGGCATTTCGACCACTCGTGCACAGCTGGCGGCATCAAGCCCGGCGCAGTAGGCGATCAGCCGCTCGTCGATGCGGGCCTGCGCCGCGGCGATCTCCGGCAGGGTGTCGATCGGCACGAAGCGCTCCCAATGCTCGGCCAGATCAGCGTCGCCACAAAGCGCGCCGACGTAGTACTCGTCGACACCGAGGATGTGGTTCAGCGTCTGGGCCAGCGACGGGAAAAAGCTCGTTCTCGGCGCATGCAGATCGGCCCGCGAGAGCGGCGCCATCGCCGCATGCAGGCGCCGGTTTGCCAAGCGGTTGCTGTGCGCCTGGATGCGCAGATGCGAGCTCAGATCCACGCGCGGCTCCTCAAGCTTTTTTCTCCTTTGGTGCCACGGCCAAGCCGGCTGCTTTCCAGGCCGTGAAGCCGCCTTCGATATGGCAGACCGACTCGACGCCCATGTCGGCGAGCGACTTCGCGGCGAGTGCCGAGCGCCAGCCCATCGCGCAGAACAGCACCAGGCGCTGGCCCTGGCCGAAGCGCTTTTCATTGAAGTACGGCGACTCCGGGTCGACCCAGAATTCGAGCATCCCGCGTGGCGCGTTGAAGGCGCCGGGGATCACACCTTCACGCTCGAATTCGCGCACGTCACGCAGGTCGACAAACAGCACTTCGTCGCTGCCGTGCAAGGCGCGGGCGGCATCCAGCGAGATCGTCTCGACCTGCGCGAGTGCTTCTTCGACGAGCTGTCTGGAGCTTTTTTTCAGCGGCGCGGTGGTCATCAGAAAGGCCCTTGTGCGAGCCAGCGCTCGATTTGTGGTTTGCGGTCGTTGCCCCAGAAAGGCTCGCCATCGACGGTGACAAAAGGCGCGCCGAAGATGCCGCTGGCGACCGCGGCATCACATTCGGTTTTCAGCCGTGCCTTCCACAGCGGGTCGTTCCACGCGGCCTCTGCGGCGTCGGCATCGAGGCCGCTGGCGCGCGCCAGCGCCTTCAGCGCGGCCGACTCGTTGAGCATCACGCCATGGTTGAAATAGGCGCGGAAAGCGGCGCGGCACCAGGCCGCTGCGGCGTCCGGTGAGACGGTGTCGTGCTGCCACCAGAACACCCGCGCCGCGTTCTGCGTCGCGATCGGGAAGCTCGCCGGCCAGGTGAACGGCACGCCCTCGAAGCGCGCCGAGCGCGCGAAGTCGGTCAACGAATATTCGCGCTTCAGCGGATGGGATACCGGGCTCTTGAGTTCAGCCGCGGCGAAAGTCACGCCGAGCAGCATCGCATGGCGGCGCACCGTGCGGCCGTGACGGGCGGCGAGCGCATCAACCCATTCGTTGACGATGTACGAATAGGGTGACGAAAAATCGAACCAGAAATGAATCGGGGCGGCGCTGGTCATGGGGCTCTCCTGGGCTCACGATAACCGCCGGCAGCGGTGGCGTCCATTGGGGACGGCCGCGCTGCAACGGCCTTCAGCCGACCGCCGCAGCGTTGCCCGCGTCGACACCGACACCGACACCGACACCGACAGCGACAGCGACAGCGACACCGATCTCGCGCAGATCGGCGGCACACCAATGCTGCTCGTCTGGCGGCACGCGGCTGAGCTGCGCCTGGGCATCGGCCCGCGCCGCATCGGCGCCGCTGGCATCGCCGGCAGAGCGCAGTGCCATCGACAGCGCGGCAAAGCCGAAGACGCGCTCGAAAGCTGGCGCGTCATGCTGCGCGCAGACGGCCAGGCAGCGCCGCGCAGCCTGCGCGGCGTCGGCAGCGCGCCCGGCTTGCAGCAGGCTGCGCGCAAGCCGGTACTCGGCACGTTGCGCTTCGAGCCAGCCGCCGGCGAGTTGCCAGTATTTCAGGCCTGTTTCAGCAGCCAGCACCATCGTCGCGGTCTGCGCTGCACTGCGCGCGCCGCCGAGTTCGTCGAGCGCCGCGGCAAGGTTGTTGCCGGCCACCGCGAGCGCACGCTGCACCGGCGTGGCCGCGGCGAGCTCGCCCTGGCCACTCTGCGCGGTCGTCCGCTCTTCAACGACGAGCGCACTCTGCAGCGCCGCCGTCGCGCCGTCAAAATCGGCGCGCCCGCAACGCATTGACGACACCGTCGCCCAGGCCGCGGCGGCGTCCCCCGGGGCCAGCGCCAACAGCGCCGCAGCGTCGCCGCCCGCGGCTTGCAATGCGGCGCGCTGGCGGGCCAGCAGCGCCTGCGCGGCGGCATCGCCGGCAGCCGCCGAGGCCAAGCCTTGCAGCAGCTGATCACCGCCCTGCCATTGCCCCAGATGCTCGCCGAAGACATGCACGACGAGGCGGGCAAAGGGCGCCACCTGCGCTGCGTCGACGACGATCGCCGTCGACGCCGCCAGCCGCGTCGCCACGGCCTGAGCCTGGTCGCCATGGTCGGCCCAGGCCGAGTCGATGAACTGTTCAAACGCCGTCATCACGTTGCTCCCGAGGTTGCAGAGACTGCAGATCGCTGCCGCCATTTTGCGACGCCTTACGATCTGCTGCCTCGCCGCCGGAGCCCACGATGCCCACCAGCACCCAACCGATCGATTGCAGCCCAGAAGAATGGCAGGCGCGCCAGGAGCTGGCCGCGTGTTATCGCGTCTTTGACCTGCTCGGCTGGACCGAGCTGATCTACAACCACATCTCGTTGCGCGTGCCGGATATCGGTTCAGCGAGCGGCGCAACGAGCGGCGCAGCGGGCGACCCAGCGCGCGGCCCCGCACAGTTCCTGATCAACCCGTTCGGCCTGCACTACCGCGAGGTCAAAGCGTCGAACCTGGTCAAGGTGGATGTCCACGGCCACAAGCTCAGTGCCGGGCCCTGGGGCATCAACGCCGCCGGTTTTGCACCCCATGCGGCGATCCACGCCGGCATTGAAGCTGCGCATTGTGTGATGCACACCCACACTACCAACGGCATGGCCGTGGCATGTTCGGCGCAGGGCCTGTCTTTCAACAACTTCAACGCCGCGCAACTTGGTGGCAGGGTCGCGCACCACGATTTTGAAGGCATCACGGTGCATGGTGACGAAGGCCCGCGCCTGGTGCAAAACATCGGCGACAAGCCGGCGGTGATCCTGCGCAACCACGGCCTGCTGGCTTGGGGCAGTACCCTGCCGTCGACGTTTTTCACGCTCTGGACTTTGCAGCGTGCGTGTGACGTGCAGGTCGCCGGCGCCGCACTCGGCGCGACGATCCCGATCAGTGAAGAAGTCCAGCGCCGCTGCGCCCGCGATGCGCACAAGGTCAGCACCGACCCCGATATCGGGCGCAACGCTTTTGATGCAATGGTGCGCTTGGTCGACCGCGTCGACCCGAGCTGGCGCGACTGAGTAACGACCACGGTCGGCGCGCTTGTCAACACGAGCGCGCGGCATTGTTCCCGCCAGCGTGAACTCTGCGTGATGCGGGTGTGACCTGAAGGCCGGAGCATCGGTTTTGTCGACACCCCAAAGCGCTGCGCCCAAGGGTCGGCAAACCGATCC
>JANPDN010000077.1:0-6900 GCA_031431555.1 Rubrivivax sp. | reverse complement strand
ATGTCCATCAGCCGCATGATCAGCGGCGAAGCGACCCGCTGGTAAAACGCGGCGATCAAACCCAGCGCCACACCCGGCACGAGCGCCAGCACCACCGAGGCCAGCCCGATCAGCAGCGAGACGCGCGCGCCATGAGCCAAGCGGGCGAAGATGTCGCGGCCGAGTTCGTCGGTGCCGAGCGGGAAGGCTAACGATCCACCTGAATGCCACACCGGCGGCACGAGCATGTGGTCTCGCCACTGCTGCACCGGGTCGTGGAAAGCGACCAGCGGCGCGAATACGGCCACAAAAACGACCAGCGCGAAAATCACAAACGCAATCAGCGCGCCGCGGTTGGTGGCAAAGGCAGCGGCAAATTCGCGCGCCGGGCCGGCTGGGGCCGATGCCGCTTGCAGGCCCGCGTCGACGGTGGCCGCAACGTTGCTCAATGGCCGCCCCGAATGCGCGGGTTGATGACGCCGTAGAGCAGGTCGACGACCATGTTGACGACGATGAAAATCAGCGCCGAAATCAGGATGCCGGCCTGCACCACCGGATAGTCGCGCCGCGCGATGGCGTCGATCAGCCATTTGCCGATGCCGGGCCAGGAAAATATCGTCTCGGTCAGCACCGCGCCACCGAGCAGGCTGCCGACCTGCAAGCCGAGCACGGTGATGACCGGGATCAGCGCGTTGCGCAGGCCGTGCACGATGACCACCCGCGCGGGTGCAAGGCCCTTGGCGCGTGCGGTGCGCATGTAGTCCTCACGCAGCACTTCGAGCATCGACGAGCGTGTCATGCGTGCGATCACCGCCATCGGCACCGTGCCGAGCACGACTGCGGGCAAGACCAGGTGCAGGCACGCCGATATCCAGGCGCCGGCTTCGTCGGAAAACAAGGTGTCGATGAGCATGAAGCCGGTAACCACCGGGATGTCGAACTCGACGCCGACGCGGCCCGAAACAGGTGTCCATTCGAGGCCGACCGAAAACCACATGATCAGCATCAGGCCCCACCAGAAGACCGGCATCGAGTTGCCGGCTGTCGCCAGCGCCATCACCCCCTGGTCGAGCAGCGAGCCACGGCGCAGCGCGGCAATCACGCCGAGCGACAAGCCGACCGCCAGCGCAATGAACAGCGCCGCCAAGGCCAACTCGATCGTCGCCGGAAACAGCGCCCAGAACTCCACCGACACCGGCTCGCGGGTGACCAGCGACTGGCCGAGATCGCCCTGCGCCAGGTCGCCGAGATAACGCAGGTACTGGACATGCAGCGGCTGGTCCAGGCCGAGACGCTGCATCAAGGCCGCATGCGCTGCGGGGTCGAGCCGGCGCTCGCCGACCATGACCTCGATCGGGTCACCCGGGATGAGCCGGATGAGAGCGAAGGCGACCAGCGTGATGCCGAGCAGGGTCGGCACGAGAGTCGCGAGTTTTTTCAGCAACAGCGTGAGCACGGTGTGATGGTGCCCGAGTGCAGTGTTCGACGCTGTGTGGAACATAAAACCGCGTCTTTGTCCGTCTGGCGTCGTTGCAAATCCGCGCGATGCCACCGGGCATCGCTGTGGTTTGCGCCTGGCCAGACGATCAAATCCATCGGTTTTCTTGAGTTCCACACAGCATCGAACGCTGCACTAGAAAAACCGCGGGGCCTACAAGAGGCCCCGCGCTGGAAGGCAGGCGCGACGGGTCAGAAGAACTTGTAGTTCACCCGCATCGTGAAGGCGCGCCCGCGCGGGTTGCCGACACGAGCGTCCCAGCCAGCGCCGGCCACGTTATCGACGTTGTGTCCGGAGAACGACGGGTCCTTGTCGAACAGGTTCTTGATGCCCAGTGTGAAGGTCGCGTTTTTGATGCCGGTGAAGGTGAGCGATGCGTCGTGCAGGGTGTACGAACTGACCTTGGTGCTGTAGTTCGGCGGCACGACGCCGCTGCCGTAACCATCGACCTCGGCCTTGTAGCCGGTCGAATAGGTCTGCGCGACGGTGGCGCTCCACGGGCCTTGGGTCCAGGTCAGGCTCGCGCTGTGTTTCCAGCGCAGCTTCAGATCCCACAAGAAGTCGAAGTCACCAAACTCGCCGACCCGCTCTGACCACGGGTCGGTGGACAGCTTGCGCGTTTTGTAGCTGTCGAGATAGGTGCCGTCGAGCTTGGCCGCAAAGCGCCCAATGCCGGTATTGAAGTTCAGGGTCACGTTGACGTCGGCGCCCTTGACCTTGTCGCCGGCGACGTTGAGCCAGCCGCCACGTACATAGTCGATCGTGCCGTCAGGCAGGCGCACGATGTATTCCGCCAGCGCGACCGGGTTGTCGAGCACTTCTTGTGGCGTGCGGTTGGCGATGCGGTCGTTGACTTCGACCTGCCAGAGGTCGACGCTGGCACTGATGACGTCGTTGGGCGCGACCACGATACCCACCGACCACTGCTTGGATTTCTCCGGCCGCAGGTTCGGGTTGCCGCCGTTCAGTGTCGCCGGGCGGATGTTGCACCCGTTGCCGGTGCCGCCATTGGGGCACAACACCGGGTCGTCGATGTCGCTCGTGAACTGGCCTTGCGTCGCACCTTCGAACAGCGGCCCGAAGTCCGGCGCGTGGAAGCCGCGGCCGACGGAGCCGCGGAACAGCAGCTGCGGCATCGGCTGCCAGCGCAGGCCGATCTTGGGGTTGGTGGTGCCGCCAAAGTCGCTGTACTTGTCGTTGCGAACCGCGAGTTGCGCTTCGAAGTTCTTGAAGATCGGCACCTGCAGTTCACCAAACACCGCCGTGATGTCGCGGTCGGCCTTGTCCAGCGTGGCCGGTGAGCCGGCACCGATGATGACCGGGTGGTTGCTCGTGCCGTCACGGAACTGGAAACTTTCCTTGCGGATATCCAGCCCCAGCGCACCCGCGAGCTTGCCGGCCGGCAGGTCGAAGAGTTCGCGCGAAACCACCGCGTCGATCTGCTTCAGCGAGGCTTCGCCGCCATACAGCGCGCCGCGGAATTTTGCGCCGTCGATGAGCGCCAGCGCCGCGGCGGTCTGGGTCTGCCCGGGTGCGAGCCAGGGGTTGATGAGGCCGGTGTCCATCGCGGCCTTGAACTTGACCTCGTCGAGATAGCCGTCGAGATAGTTGGTCGACGCCTTGCTGCTGGCCGTGGAGACACCGACGCGGTAGTCCCAGCCGGCGACAACGCCTTCGGCACCGACCATCAGGCGCATCGTCTCGGACTCGGTGTCCTGCCGGCGCGGACCGCATTCGAGGCAGCGCCAGCGGATGCGGATCGGCAGCGTGTTGTTGAAGCCGGGCACCAGGCCGGTGAGGTCCTTGTAATACGGCCCGCCGACCGGGTAGTTGGCGCCGCGTGCGGCGGTGGTGATCTGGTTCGCGGTGTACTCGGCCTTGGACGTGACCTTGGCCGCCGTGAGTTCGACAAAACCGGTGTGGTTGGCGCCCAGCCTGAAGGTGCCACGGCCGACGAAGTTGAGCCGGTCAACCGGCTGCTGCAGGCTCCAGTCCTTGCCGTAGTCGTAGGTGCAAGTCGCGTCGCTGTTGTGGAATCCCGTGACATCGCCACGGTAGCCGTAAGTGTTGGCCGCCGTCTCGCAGCCCGGCCCGCCGGGCAGGTTGTGCGGGCTGACGCGGTTGAAGGTGGTCACCGGCAGGCCCTGCGTGAAACCGCCGGCCGGTACCGTGCCCGGCGGCTGCACATAACCGCTCGGCAATACCGTGCCAGCGGGGTAGGTGAAGCGCGCGCCGAGCGCCGTGCCGGCAGCCTGCGCGATCGTCGCGAAAGGCGTGCCGGTGGTGTCGGGCGCCAGGCCGCGTTCGGGCTGGAAGCCGTTGTGGAAGTCGCGTTGCGAGCCGCGCAGCCGGTCTTGTTTGTCGACCGTCAGGCTGGCCAGGAAGTTGAAGCCCGAGCTTTCGAGCGTGCCCGTTCCGAAGACGAGGCTGCCGCGGTAGATGTGGCCACCACCGGCCTGCGTGATGTCGGCAAAAGCCGAAGCCTCCAGGCCGGTGTAGTCGCGCTTCAAGATGAAATTGATGACGCCGCCGATGGCATCAGTGCCGTAGATCGCCGAGGCGCCGTCCTTCAGGATTTCGATGCGGTCGATGGCCGCCATCGGCACTGAATTCAGGTCAACCGATTTGCCGTTCAGGCCGTGCGCCGCGACGCGGCGGCCGTTCAACAGCACCAGCGTGTTCTGGGCGCCCAGGCCGCGCAGCGAGGCGGCCGCGGAGCCGTTGTTGCCGCTGCGGCCGCTGTTGATCAGGCTGTTCAGGAAGTCGCCGCCCTGGTTGCTGATCATGTTGTCGACACCATTGCCGTTGGCCGACAAGGTGGCCACGAGTTGCTCGGCGCTGGTGATGCCCGAGCGCGCGATCTCTTCGGCGCGGATGATTTGCACCGGCAGCGCGCCCTCGGTCTGGATGCGCTTGATGCTCGAGCCGGTGATCTCGACACGTTGGGTCGTCG
This sequence comes from Rubrivivax sp., assembly GCA_031431555.1. GTDB lineage: Bacteria > Pseudomonadota > Gammaproteobacteria > Burkholderiales > Burkholderiaceae_C > Rubrivivax. The sequence goes on along the minus strand of JANPDN010000077.1, from coordinate 2,470 downwards.
GGCTCTGCGCGAATGCCGTGCCGGCCGCGCAGAGCAAGGCGGCAGTGCGCGCCAGGAGGGTGAGCTTCATGGATTTCCTCCGCAATCGGGGTCGGTTTCTTGGGGGCGGTGCCGTTGGGCGCGGGCCGCCGCCGGGCGGCCACATCTCGACACAAACGATGACGTCGACATAGTGTCGTGTCGCTGCATTGGGCCAATCGGTGATTACCAATGCGTTGGCATCGGCACCACAGTGCTGCTGGGCAAGCGGATGAGAGACTCGCCTCGATGAACGCGACCGCGCCGGGAACGGCGCCGCCACCCCGATCGGCAGCGGGCGCCAGCCCCTGGCGCTGGATCCCCACGCTGTACTTCGCGCAGGGGATCCCCTACGTCGTGGTCATGACGCTCAGCGTCGTGATGTACAAAAACCTCGGCGTCTCCAACACCGAGATCGCGCTGTACACCAGCTGGCTGTATCTGCCCTGGGTGATCAAGCCGCTGTGGAGCCCGCTGGTGGATCTGCTGGGTACCAAAAGGCGCTGGATCGTCGGCATGCAGTTGCTCGTTGGCGCGGCGTTGGCGGCGGTGGCGTTGACGCTGCCCGGGCCGGACTTTCTGCGCTGGTCGCTGCTCGTCTTCTGGCTCATGGCCTTTGCATCGGCGACCCACGATATCGCCGCCGACGGCTTTTACATGCTCGCGCTCGAGCAACATACGCAGGCCGCTTTTGTCGGCGTGCGCAGCACTTTTTACCGGCTGGCGATGATCGCCGGCCAGGGCGGGCTGGTCGTGCTCGCCGGCACGCTGGCCGAGCGCATGGGCAACCCGGCCGGCGCCTGGAGCATCGTCTTCGGGCTGCTCGCCGCGGCCTTTGTGCTCGCCGCGGCGCTGCACCTTTGGGCGCTGCCCAAGCCGGCGGTCGACCAGCCTTCGCCGCGCAGCGGCACGATGTGGCAGGACTTCGCGGCCGTCTTCATGGCCTTTTTTCGCCAGCCTGACATCGCGCGCGTGCTGGGCTTCCTGCTGCTCTACCGATTCGCCGAAGCGCAGCTGCTCAAGCTCGTGACGCCGTTCCTTCTCGACCCCCGCGAGGCCGGCGGCCTGGGCCTCAAAACGCAGGACGTCGGCATTGCCTACGGCACCGTCGGCGTCATCGCGCTCACCGTCGGCGGCCTGCTCGGCGGCTGGGTGATCTCGCGTGGCGGCTTGAAGCGCCTGCTCTGGCCGCTGGTCGTCGCGATGCACCTGCCGAACCTGGTCTTTGTGCTGCTGGCGATGACCCAGCCCAGCAGCCTGGCGCTGATCAGCGCCGCGCTGGCGGTCGAGCAGTTTGGTTACGGCTTCGGTTTCACCGCCTACATGGTCTACATGCTGATGATCGCTTCGGCGCGCAACATCCCGCACCAGACCGCCCACTACGCGCTGTGCACCGGCTTCATGGCGCTGGGCATGATGTTGCCCGGCATGGCCGCCGGCTGGCTGCAAGACCAGCTCGGTTACACGCGATTTTTTGCCTGGGTCTGCATCGCCACCGTGCCCTCGTTCATTGCCGTGGCGCTGGTCCGCATCGACCCCGGATTTGGTCGCAAGCAGCCAGCGCCGTGAGCGGCGTCAAAGGGATCACATTCGGTAAGCATTTGAGCGCCGTCACCGGCTTGTCACAGGCGCCGATCGGGCGCACACTGGATTTGCCAAAGGGGCCGCATTGGGGCCCCTCGACCGAGCCGCGGGGCCATCCTCGCCACTGACCCAGAACCGACCGAAAGGAACGCCTGATGAACCTCACGATCAGCGGACATCACCTCGACGTGACGCCGGCATTGCGGGAGTATGTGCTCACAAAGCTGGACCGGATCACACGCCATTTTGACCAAGTTGTTGATGTCCACGTCCTGCTGACGGTAGAAAAGTTGCGCGAGAAAGAACGCCGCCAGAAAGCCGAAGTGACCCTGCATGTCAAGGGCCGCGACATCTTCGTCGAGCAGTCCCACGAAGACCTGTACGCTGCGATCGACCAGTTGATGGACAAACTCGACCGCCAGGTCGTGCGCCACAAGGACCGCGTGCAAGACCACCACCACGCCACAGCCAAGCGCATCGATGTGGGCGTTTCCTGACGCCAGGCTGACCACCGACGGCCCCGCTCGGGGCCGTTTTTGTTGCTGTCGCCGATAACTGTTGCCGCAATGCAGCATTGCGCCGAATCCCATCCGGACGAAGGGGGCAGCCAAGGCAGCCCACTTCCTATAATCCGCCGCTCCGCTCCAGGTATCCCCCCGGGCGGTGGACCGATCTGATCGCCACAGCCGCTGCCGTCCGGCCCGCCTGACATGAAGCCCCCACGCTCTCTTCGATCGCTGCCCTGCGGCTTGCACGCCGCTGGGCTTTCGCCAGCCACTCACGAGCGCGCTGGCGCTCGATCGGCGCGGACTCACCCCCCCCACGGGGGCTCCCAGTACCTTCGGAACGGCCGGTCGGTACTGAGATG
>JANPDN010000076.1:0-22413 GCA_031431555.1 Rubrivivax sp. | reverse complement strand
TACGGCTACAACGAAGGCGGCGATGCAGGCAGCTTGCCCTGCGACGCCTTCATCGAGTCGATCGACGAATTGCCGGCGCTGATCGGGTTGTGTTGACTGCGGCGCTGGGGCCGATCTGCTTGGGCGGGCGGCGCGGTCGGGCGGCTCGGTCGGGCGGCCATGGGGCCTGCTAACCTGACACCATCGAGAGCAGATGGAGACTTCATGGGGCCCCTGAACGGATTGCGCGTCGTCGAACTTGCTGGCATCGGCCCGGGCCCGCTGTGCGCGATGTTGCTCGCCGACCTCGGCGCCGACGTGATGCGCATCGACCGCCTCGAGCCCAGTGGCTTGGGCCTGGCGATGGCGCCGCGCTTCGACATCAACGCGCGCAACCGGCGCTCGGCGGCGATCGACCTGAAAGCACCTCGCGGCCGCGACGCGGTGCTGCGCATCGCCGCCAGCGCCGATGTGCTGATCGAAGGATTTCGACCCGGTGTGGCCGAGCGTCTGGGCCTGGGGCCACTGGATTGCCAGGCGCTGAACCCGCGCCTGGTCTACGGCCGCATGACTGGCTTTGGCCAGAGCGGGCCCCTGGCCCAGGCCGCCGGCCACGACCTGAACTACATCGCGCTGACCGGTGTGCTCGACGCCATCGGGCCGGCAGGCGGCGGCTCGATCCCGCCGCTGAACCTGGTCGGCGACTATGGCGGCGGCGCGCTGTACCTGGCCTTCGGCGTGATGGCGGCCTTGTTCGAGCGCCAGACCTCCGGGCGCGGGCAGGTCGTCGATGCGGCGATGGTCGATGGTGCCGCGTCGCTGGCGTCGATCTTTTTTGGGCTCAAGGCGGCCGGCAACTGGGGCGAGCCGCGCGGCGCGAACCTGCTCGATGGCGGCGCGCCGTTTTACGCCGTCTACACCACGGCCGATGGCCGGCAGGTGAGCATCGCCGCCTTGGAGCCGAAGTTTTTTGCTGACTTCGTGCGGCTGGCCGGGCTCGACCCACGCTTCGTGCAGCGCCAGTACGACCGCCAGCTGTGGCCCGAGATGCGCGCCGCCATCGCCGCATTGATGCTGAGCAGGACCCGCGACGCCTGGAGCGCTTTGCTCGAAGGCAGCGACGCCTGCTTTGCGCCGGTGCTCGCGTTTGAAGAAGCGGCGGCGCACCCGCACGCGCAGGCCCGCGGTGCTTTTGTGACCATCGACGGCGTCACGCAGCCGGCCGCCGCACCGCGGTTTGGTCGCAGCTTGCCCGCCACGCCGAAGCCGGCGCCGCAGGCCGGCGCGCATACGACGCAGGTCTTGGCCGAGGCCGGATATTCCAATGACGAGATCGCGGCCCTGGTGGCCGATGGGGTGGCGCGATGAACACCGTTGACGACTACGACCGTTTTGCCGATGCCCGCAAGGCGGCGTCGCTGATCATCTTGCGCGACCGCAAAATCGGGCTGCAAGGTGAGGTCGAAGATGACCGTTCAGTTGACAACTCAGGTGGACGGGTAGAGGTCCTGATGCTGCGCCGCGCCGAACGGGATGGCGACCTGCGCAGCGGCGCGACGGTCTTTCCCGGCGGTGTCGTCGACCGGCGCGACCGGCAGGCGGCAGCACATTGCCTGGGCTGGGACGAAGCGGCGGCGAATGCACGCCTGTCGCTGGCCGAAGGGGCGCTGGACTACCTGGTGGCGGCAGCCCGCGAATCGTTTGAAGAGGTCGGGCTGCTGTTCACCTCATCGGTGCATCACGATGGGTCGCTGCACGCCAGCGCCCACGCTGCTGCCCACGCCGACTGGCGCACGCCGATGCAGCGCGGTGAGCAGCCGATCGATGCGATGTGCGCAGCCCTCGGCCTGAAAATCGACCTGCGCGGCTGGGCCTATTACAGCTACTGGCTCACACCACCGGGGGTGCCCAAACGGTTCGACACGCGCTTCTTCGTGACCGTGGCGCCGTCGGGCCAAGAAGCCGTGGCCGATGGTGGCGAGGCGGTCGAACTGATGTGGCTGACGCCAGCAGAAGCACTCGCGCCGACATTGGCTTTGAAGCTGCTGCCGGTGACGCGGCGAATGCTGCAACATCTAGGCAGTTTTGATCGCGCGCAGGATGTCATCGACGCGACCCATGCCCAGGCACAAATCCCGATGACGATGCCGCGCCGCGCCCACGGTGCCCAGGGCCTGCGCCCGGTGCTGCCCGATGAGCCGGCGTATGCCGAGATCGGCCGCCTCGACCCAGCCGGGCTGGCGCCGCCGTTTTACGATATCGCCGCCGGCCGCGTCGTGCGCTTGTCACCGCGCGTGCTGCGCGTGACGGCGCCAAATCCCGGCGTGATGACCGGGCCGGGTACGAACAGTTATCTCGTCGCCGACCCCCAGGTCAACCGCTGGACGGTGATCGACCCCGGGCCGGTAGACGCCGATCACATGGAAGCGCTGCTTGCTGCGGCGCCGGGGCCGATCGAGCGCATCGTCGTCACCCACACCCACCGCGACCATTCACCCGGCGTGGCGGCTTTGGCCACGTTCACCGGTGCGCCGGTGCTCGGCAGGTCGCCGCTGCACGCCGGCGGGCAGGACGAGACCTTTGCCCCAACGCTGCACCTGGCCGGCAGTGAAATTATCCGACTCGGACCCCAGGCCACGCTGCGTGTGATCCACACGCCCGGGCACGCGTCGAATCATCTGTGTTACCTGCTCGAAGAAGAAAAGACCCTCTTTACCGGCGACCATGTGATGCAAGGCAGCACCGTGGTCATCAACCCGCCCGACGGCGATATGGCGGCTTATCTCGATGCGCTGCGCGCGCTGCTCGAGATCGACCTCGATTGGCTCGCGCCCGGGCATGGCTTTTTGGTCGCGCAGCCGCATGCCGTGATCCGCGCCTTGATCAGGCACCGGCTCGGCCGTGAGGCCAAGGTGCTGGCCGCGCTGCAGGGGCTGACGCTCAATGAGCCGGCGTCGATCGACAAACTCGTGGCCGCGGCCTACGCCGACACGTCGCTCGCGCTGCACCCGGTGGCGCGGCGCTCCTTGCTCGCGCACCTGCTCAAGCTGCAATCCGATGGGCTGGCGTTGGCGGCCGAAGAGGGCTGGGCGCTGGCCTGATCGGCCGGCCGCCCTGGCTTTGGATCAGCCGCGCGGTGGCGCGTCGGCCCACTGGCCGTCGGTCATCAACTGGTACGGCCTGAACTGGGTTTTGTAGTCCATCTTCGGGCTCTGGTCGATCCAGTAGCCGAGATAAACATGCGGCAGCTTGAGCAGCTTGGTCTGCTCGATCTGCCACAACACGCTGTAGGTGCCGTAACTCGCCTTGGTGTCGGGTTCGTAAAAGGTGTAGACGGCAGAGATGCCGTCGTTGAGCACGTCCAGGATCGAGACCATGCGCAACACACCCGGCGCGCCGTCGGTGCCAGGATCGCGAAACTCGACAAGGCGCGAATTGACGCGGCTTTGCAGCAGGAACTGGGTGTACTGGTCGACGCTGTCGTGGTCCATGCCGCCGCCGCTGTGGCGGCCCGACTGGTAGCGCAGGTAGAGCTGGTAATGCTCGGGCAAAAAGCCCAGCCGCAGGACGCGCGATTTGAGTTGGCCGTGCGCCGCCAAGGCGCGGCGCTGGCTGCGGCTGGGTACAAAACGGCCCACCGGCACACGCAGCGGAACACAGGCGCGGCAGCCGTCGCAATACGGGCGGTAGGTGAACATGCCGCTGCGCCGGAAGCCGTTGGCAACCAGCCCAGAATAAGTATCGGCATTGATCAGGTGGCTCGGCGTGGCGACCTGCGACCGCGCCTGTCGTGCCGGCAGATAGCTGCACGGGTAGGGCGCGGTGGCGTAAAACTGCAGCGATGAGAGCGGTAGCTCTTTCGGGTGCGTCACAGTGGATTTTTCCCCGGCCCCTCGGTGTCCAGTCCGAGATGGGCCCACAGCCGGGGATGATAGGTCCAATCGTCGATATCGCGCCCCCCGGTTGTCGTGGCCAGGTGCTGCTCGAAGCTGCTGCGGGTGACTTCATGCGCGCCCAGGCTGGCCAGGTGCTGCGTATTCTGTTGGCAGTCGATGAGCGTGACGCGGTGCTCGCGGCAGAAACACACCAGCGCGGCGAGCGCGATCTTCGACGCATCGCTGTGCCAGGCGAACATCGACTCGCCGAAGACCATGCGCCCGATCGCGACGCAATACAGGCCGCCGGCGAGCTCGCCGTCGATCCAGCATTCAACGCTGTGCACCCGCCCGGCGGCGTGCCAGTCGGTGTAGGCCTGCACCATCGCCGGCAGGATCCAGCTGCCTTTCTGGCCAGCGCGGGGTGTCACTGCGCAGGCCGCGATGACCCGCTCGAAGCTGCGGTCGAAATGGATCTCGCAGCCCGCACCCGCGACGAAGTGGCGCAGCGACTTGCGAAACGACCGCGAGACTTTGAACGCCGACACGGGCAACACCATGCGCGGGTCGGGCGCCCACCACAACACCGGCTGCCCGGCGCTGTACCAGGGGAAGATGCCGCGGCGGTAGGCCTCTTCGAGCCGCTCGGTGCTGAGCCGCCCGCCGGCGGCCAGCAGCCCTGGCGCTTCAGAGTCGGCGGGCAGTGCGTCGCGGCTCGGTGGCAGCGGCGAATCGGTGTCGAGCCAGTGGATCATCGAGTTCGTCGGCGCCGAGTCTCAAGGAAATGTGGCTTTGCCACTTTCCTTGATCCCCTTGGGGGGCGGTCGCCGCATCGCGGCGGCCTTGGGGCTGTCAAAACGTGGTGCGGATGCTCCACAGCTCGGGGAAAAAGCGGTGTTCGGTGACATGCTGCAGCCAGCCTACACCGGCCGAGCCGCCGGTGCCGGGTTTGAGGCCGATCAGGCGCTGCACCGAGACAAAATGACGCCAGCGGTATTGCGACATCTGGTCGGCCAATGCCGTCAGCGACTCGCCCAGCTTGTAGAGCCGGTTGCCCGGCACCGGGTTGGCATACACCACGGTCCAGGCCTGCTCGACTGATACGTTGGGGGTGTAGGCGCTGGACCAATCGCGCTGCAAGGCGGCGTCGTCGATGGCCAGGCCTTGGCGGCTCAGCAGCGCGATGACCTCGTCGTACAGGCTGCGCGAGTTCAGTGCCTGCTCGATTGCCGGCCAGACATGCGGCATGTTGCGAAAGGCGCTCGCCAGCCGCGCGTTTTTGTTGCCGAGGATGAACTCGACATGCCGGTACATGAACGACAACTGGCCCGACGCAGTGCCCAGCGAATCACGAAACTGGTTGAAGCCCTCGGGGCTGATCGTCGACAGCACGTCCCAAGATCGACCGATGTAGTCGACCATCGCCTTGGCGCGAATCAGGATCTCGAGCGCGTTGTCGATCTCGTCAGCGGCGATCTGCGCACGTGCGTTGTGCAGCTCGAAGTGCAGGCCCTTGAAGAGCAGTTCCTTGACCTGGCCCATCACAAAAAAGCACATCTCGTCGTAGCCCGCGCTGCGCGGATGCTGCAATGACAAGAGCAGGTCGATGCTCTGATAGTCGACATAGGGGTTGCTGTCGCCACCAAAGTCGACCAGCGGCTTGCCGGCGGTCTGCTGCACGGTGTAGGCCCGCGACGCGTCGGTGGTCACCGGCATCGGGCGCGCCGCGGCGCAGGCATCCACACCGGCGGGGTCGACAATCTGCGGCATCAGCGGTCGGTAGCGCGGCATCTTGTGGGGCCTCTATCAAAGCGACCCGATCAAAGCGATCGGATCAGCGCCGCGGTGGCGCGGCCGAGCAGGGTGTTCGGGTCGGCGAGGTCGAGGATGACGTCGAAGTGGTTGCGCGCGGGGACTTCGAATGTCTCAACCGACTTGCCAGCGCCATGCAGCTTGGCCGCAAAGGCCCGGCTCTGGCGCTTGAATTCTGCGGTTTCGATTTCGCCCCAGCAGACGATGCTGGGCGGGAAATTCCGCACATTGCCAAGCACCGGGCTGAGCGCGCGCGCCGCCGCCGCATCGAGCCCGAGCGCGACGTTGATCGAGGTGCCGACCAGCGGCTCGAGTTCATAGAGGCCCGACACCAGAACCGCAGCCGCCACCACGGGCGTGCGGCCTGCCAACGGCATCGCGGCCATCGCGGCAAGATGGGCGCCGGCCGAACTGCCGGCGACGACGATGCGGTGCGCGTCGAAGCCCAGCACCGGCGCCTGCGCTTGCAGCCAGGCCAGCGCGGCGCGGCATTCGGCCGCCATCTCGGCGATGCCGGCGAGCGGCGCCAGGGTGTAGTCGATGGCCGCAAATGCGAACCGCAGACCGACACAGTCGGGCGCGGCAAAAAGCGACTCGTCTTTCGACAGCTCCTGCCAGTAGCCGCCGTGGATGAATACCAGCAACGGCGGCGCGGCAGCGGCTTGCTCCCCTGCTGCTGGCGCAAAGAAGTCCAGCGACTGCGCGGCGAGGCTGCCGTAGCGCAGGCTCAGGTGGCCCGTTAGCTCCTGGCGCGCCTGGGCGCTGCGGTCGGCATAGGCCTGCACAAAGGGCTGGTAGTCGCCGCCGATCGCCGAGCTCGGTGAATATTCCCGTTCGCGCTCGGCCAGGCTGAGATCACGCCAGTCTGCGCAAATTGCCATGGCCGCTAAATGCCGAAAAAGGATGCCGCATTGGCGCTCAGCAAACGCTGCTGCTGCCCGGCATCAAAGAGGCCGGCACCGCGGATCAGCGCGCCGATTTGCTGCTCGCCAAGCGGAAACGGATAGTCCGAGCCGAGCATCACGCGGCCGACCCCCATCACGTCGGTCAGCAGGCGCAGCGCACCGGCGTCAAAGACGGCGCTGTCGACATGGAACCGGTGCGCGTAGCTCGATGGCAGCTGCGGGCAATCCTGGCGCACGATGTCGCGGTGCCTCCAGGCGTTGTCGACGCGCCCGAGCAAAAAAGCAAAGGCGCCGCCGCCGTGTGCAAAGCAGATCTTCAGCGACTTCGGGATACGTTCGAGCGCACCCGACAGGATCAGCGAGAGCATGCCCAACTGCGTCTCGGCCGGCATCGCCACCAGCCAGGGCAGCATCCACTTTTTCATGCGCCCGGCGCCCATCATGTCCCAGGGGTGCACGAGCACCGGGATCGAGTTGTCGGCGCAGTGGGTCAGGAAGCTGACGAGCCGTTCGTCGTCGAGATCCTTGTCGCCGAGATGGTTGCCGATCTGCACGCCGACGCAGCCGGCGGCTTTGGCGCGCGATGCCTCGTCGCAGGCCAACCGCAGGTCTTGCAGCGGCACCTGCGCCAGCGCCTTCAGCCGCGCCGGGTGCGCGGTGCAGAAAGCCAGCGCGCGGTCGTTCATGCGCGCCGCCCAGTCCGCCGCGCGGGCCGGTTCCCAAGCGTAGCCAAACATCACCGGGGTGGCGCAGACGATCTGCGTCTGTACACCCAGGGCATCGAGTTCGGCAACACGCAAGTCGGCATCCCACAGGACACGCTGCACTGGGCGGAACGGTTTGTCGCCAAGCATGATCTGGCCCTTGTTGGCGCCGGCTTCGACAGCCAGCCAGGGCGCGCGGGTGGCGTCGGCGGCTTGCGCTTCTTCCCGCGTGATCGGCGGGAAGAAGTGGCTGTGCATATCGATCAAGTCAGGCTCCAGGCGTTGGCCAGGGTTTGATTCCACGCCCGGTGGTCGCGCCCCGGATGCAACTCGCCGCACTGCGCGCAGCGGCGGTCTTCATCGCTCAAGGCATAAAAACGCTCGTAGGTCGGCGGCAGGTCCTTGACGATATCTTCGAGCTGGACTTCGTAGCGCTGCAGCAGCGTGCCGCAACGCGCGCAGCTCCACTGGAAAGCGTCACGTACTCCGGGCGGACGTTGGCGCTCGACGACGAGGCACAGGCTGCCGGGCTGAGGGCGCTGCGGTGAATGCAGCGTGTGCGGCGGCATCAGGAAGATGTCACCTTCGTCGAGATTCACCCGCTCGTAACGGCCGTCGTCCCACAGCAGCAGATGCGCTTGGCCCTTGAACTGGTAGAAAAACTCCTCCACCGGATCGTCGTGAAAGTCGCTGCGCCCGTTCGGGCCACCGACCACGGTGACCATGAAATCAGCGTCTTGCCAGACTTGGGCATTGCCCACCGGCGGCTTGAGCAAGTGCGCGTTGTCAGCCAACCAGCGCGGGAAGTTCAACGGCCGGCCGTATTTCAGGTTCAGCATCGGTTCAGCCCTTGTGCGGCGCCGGTTTGTACGCCACGCACCTGATTTCGATCAGCAGGTGCGGGTGCGGCAACTGGTGCACCGCAACGGTGGTGCGGGTCGGCCCGTCGTAGTCAAAAAACTCGGCCCAGATTTCGTTGTAGCCGGCAAAGTCATCCATGCTGACGAGGAAGGATTGGGCTTCGACGAGGTCGCTGAGATCCGCGCCCGCGCTTTGCAGGATGTCGCGGATGTTTTCGACCACGGCGCGCGTCTGAACGCGGATGTCGAGTGTTAGCTGCCCGGCCGCGTCGACCTCAGCGCCAGCAAAGGTGTTGTCAGGTCGGCGTGAGCTGGTGCCCGAGACGAACAGAAAATCACCCGCCCGTTTGAGATGCGGAAACCTGCCCCGCGACGCCGCTTTGCCGGGGACGACCGTGGCGATGCTGGATTTCGAAGTCATCGTTCAAGCGTCCTGTGCTCGGTTGTCAATCGCCCTTGAAACCCGAGGCCTCGACGACCGGCTTCCAGCGTGCGCGGTCGGCAGCGATCACGGCCGCGAACTCCGCGGCGCGCAGCCCGGTGGGCTCGAGCCCGGCGACTTCGAGCCGGGTTTTCACATCCGGCTGCTTGGCAGCTTCGGCCAGCGCCGCACTGATGCGCTGCACGATCGCCGGCGCGGTGTTGATGTGCATGTAGGCGCCCATCCAGCCTTCGCCAACCACCTTGGGGAAACCTTGCTCCTTGAAGGTCGGCACATCGGGCGCCAGGGCCGAGCGCGTTTCGCCGGAGACCGCCAGCATGCGCAGCTTGCCGGCCTTGTGCAGCTCGATGGCCAGGGTGTCGATGCCGGCCGGGATCTGGCCGCCCATCAGGTCGTTGTTCAGCGGCGCGCCGCCCTGGTAGGGCACATGGGTCATGTCGACATTGATTGCCTGGCCGAGCATGACGCCGAGAAAATGCAGCTGGCTGCCGGCCGCCGAGGTGCCGAAGTTGGCCTTTGTCGGATTGGCCTTGAACCAGGTCACCAGGTCGTTGAGATTCTTGTGTGGGCCGCTGCCGCCAGTGGCGATCATCAGATGAAATTTTGCCAGCTGCGCCACCGGCACGAAGTCGGCCTCGGGGTTGTAGGGCAGCTTGCGAAAGGTCAGCGGCGCGATGAGCACCGGTGCCAGCGGTGTGATGAGCACGGTGTTGCCGTCGGCCGGGGCGTTCTTCAGCAACTCCGCAGCGATGCGGCCACCGGCACCGGGTTTGTTTTCAACGACGATGGTTACGCCGAGGGCGGCCGCGGCCTTGTCAGCGACAGCACGCGCGGTGGCGTCGGCCGAGCCACCCGGCGGGAAGCCCACGATAAATTTGATCGGGCCGGTCTGGGCGTTCGCCTGGCTGAGCAGCGCTGCGGCAGTCAGCAGGGCACCGAGGGCAAGCTGCAGGGGATTCAATCGCATGGCGGGACTCCTGGGGGAAGGTCAGGTTCGCTGCCGGGGCAACGGATGAGGTGGCTGGTGGGCCGGCGTGGATCGAAACTATGTGGGCGGCTCTTGGCGCGCTGTCTTTCAGGTCACGGCCTTGCGCTGGGCAAACTCCGGCGCGCGCCAAGCGCCGCTGGCCATCACATCCTTGAGCTGCGCCACCGCGTTCCAGACATCGGTGAAGCTCACATACAGCGGCGCAAAACCGAAGCGCAGGATGTCCGGCGCGCGGTAGTCACCGATCACGCCTCGAGCGATCAGCGCCTGCATGATCGCGTAGCCTTGCGCGTGGGTCAGCGACACCTGGCTGCCGCGCAATGCAGATTCACGCGGGCTCGCCAGGCCAAAGTCGCTGACCTCTTGATCGACGAGCTGGATGAACAGATCGGTCAGCGCCACGCTCTTCGCGCGCAGCACGTCGAGGTCAACACCGTCGAAGGCCTGCAACGCGGCTTCGAGCGCGAGCAGGCCAAGCTGCGGCGCGGTGCCGACAAGCATCTGGTCCATGCCCGGCGCGGATTCGAAGGTCTCGACAAAAGCAAACGGCCGCGCATGGCCGTGCCAGCCGGTCAAGGGTTGACGCATGCTGGCGTGATGGCGTTTGGCAGCGAAAACAAATGCCGGTGCGCCGGGCCCGCCGTTGAGATATTTGTAGCCGCAGCCGACCGCAAAGTCGGCATCACAGGCGTTCAGCGCACAGGGCATCGCACCGGCGGTATGCGCCAGGTCCCAGACCACCAGCGCACCCGCGGCGTGGGCGGCTTGAGTGATTGCAGCCATGTCGTGGATGCGGCCGGTTTTGTAGTTGACGTGGGTCAGCGAGACGATGGCCACGGTCTCGTCGATGCTGTCCATGATCTGCTGCGGCGGCACGGCAACAAACTCGGCATCCACCAGGCCGGCCACGCCGCCGGCGATATAGGCGTCGGTGGGGAAGTTGCCCAACTCGCCGAGGATGCGGCGCCGCCCGGGGCGCAGTCGCAGGCCGGCGACGAGCACCTTGAAGAGATTGATCGAGATCGAGTCGGCAACGATGACTTCGTCGGCCGAGGCGCCGACCAACTGCGCGATGCGCGCGCCGACACGCTGCGGTGCCGGGTACCAGTCGGCGTCGTTCCACGACCGGATCAGGCCGACCGCCCATTCCTGCTCGACCGCGCGCTGGACACGCGCCGGCACCGCGCTTGGCATCGCGCCGAGCGAATTGCCATCGAGGTAGATCACACCCGGTGGCAGCACAAAACGCGCGCGGCAAGCGGCGAGCGGATCGTCGGCGTCGGCTTGTGCCGCGTGTGCGGCGCTGATGGGTGAGTTGGGGGCAAGCATCGGGGGCGCAGTGTACGCAGCCGTGTTATCCCTGAATACTCACTTCTGCCGCTTCAAGTAGAGCCGCCAGGAATACCCGGCTCAGCCGCGGCGGGCGGTCTTGCTCAGCGCTTGCAGCTCGGTGACGAAGCGGCGCGCCAAAGCGCTTGGTGCGTGATCTGAGCGCAGTGTGTAGCCGACCTCGCTGAACGGCTCCAGCCCGCCCAGCGGCAAGATGCTCAACAGGCCGGCACGCGCAAACTATTCGGCCGCCGCCTGTGGCAGCAAGGCCACCGCGTCGGAGTGGGTCAACAGGCCGAGGTTGGTCAGGATCGATACCGACTCGACGCGGCGTCTCGGCAAGGACACCCCGGCGTTTTGAAACAGCGCCTGCACCGACGGGTAGGCCGCCGAATCGGGGATCGGCAGGATCCAGTCCAGGCGGTGCAACACGGCAAGCTGCACCCGGCGGCGGCGCGCCGGCGCATGCGCGCTGCCGACGACGACCGACAAGGATTCTTCGTACAGCGCGTCGTGCACCAGGCGCGAACGCGGGTCGGCCCGCGACGCCTTGTGCGGCAGCATGTCGACGATGATGTCGAGTTCACCTCGCGACAGCGCCGGGTACAGCGTCGGGTTCGGCCCGACCCGCACGGTGACGATGACGTCTGGCGGTGCGCAGGCGCGCGATCGCCGCCGGCAGCAGTGTTGCCGACGCGGTGATCAAGGTGCCGACGATGAGCTGGCCGGCACAGCCCGATTGCACTGCATTCAAACCATCGGCGAGATGGCGCAGCTCGGCCAGCAACGGCGTGGCATGTTGTTCGAACTGGGTGCCGAACTCGGTCAGCACGACGCCGCGTTTGCCGCGCAGGAAGAGCTCGCCGCCGAGCAGTTGTTCGAGCTCGTGCACGGCCTTGCTCACTGCCGGCTGGGTCATCGCCAGCTCGCGCGAAGCGGCAAGCATCGATCCGGCCTGCACGATGGCCTCGAAGATCAGCAGTTGCTACAGGCGCAGCCGCCGTGCGAGTGAGGCGCGGGTGTGCTGGCTGGTTGATGGGTCGCGTTGCGAAGTCAATTCAGCGGCTTCTTGGCTCGGTTCGGCAGAGTCTGTCGGCGGAGGCGGCAACGTAGCAGGCGGTGGGCGTGCAGGGCGCTGTCACCATCGAGCTATGAAACGGCACAATCGGCGGCATGAACCTGCCGCTTGGAGACCGCTTGACCGACTTGTCCGAGTTTGCGATCACGCACAAATGGCCGGCGCAACACCCCGACCGAATCCAGCTCTACAGCCTGCCCACGCCCAACGGCGTCAAGGTCTCGATCATGCTCGAAGAGACCGGCTTGCCCTACGAGGCGCATCTGGTGCGCTTCGACGCCAACGACCAGCTGTCGCCGGAATTTTTGTCGCTGAGCCCGAACAACAAGATCCCCGCGATCATCGACCCGCAGGGCCCTGGCGGCCAAGCGCTGGCGCTCTTCGAGTCGGGTGCGATCCTGTTTTATCTGGCTGAAAAAAGCGGGCGCTTCATGCCGCTGGATGCCGCCGGCCGCTACGAGACGCTGCAGTGGTTGATGTTCCAGATGGGCGGCGTCGGGCCGATGTTCGGACAGCTCGGTTTCTTTCACAAATTTGCCGGCAAGGACTTTGAGGACAAGCGTCCGCGCGACCGCTATGCCGCCGAATCGGCGCGCCTGCTTGGGGTGCTGAACCAGCGCCTGGCCGGCCGCGCCTGGATCATGGGCGACGACTACGGCATTGCCGACATCGCCGTCTTCCCCTGGGTGCGCAACCTGCTTGGTTTTTACGACGCCGGCGCGCTGGTCAACATTGCCGCCTTCCCGGAAGTCACGCGCGTGCTGCAAGCCTTTGTCGAGCGGCCGGCCGTCGTGCGCGGCCTGCAGATCCCGGCGCGGCCAGCGGCGGCCTGAGATCAGGCTGCAATGTCTAACGCAGAAGGAGTACGACAGTGGACAAGGCCATGAGCTCGTTCGCGCAGTACCCCAGCCTCGTCGACCGCACGGTGCTCATCACCGGCGGCGCCACCGGCATCGGCGCCAGCTTGGTCGAACATTTTGTCGCCCAAGGCGCGCGTGTCGGCTTCATCGATATCAACACGGCAGCCGGCAGCGACCTGGCCAAGGCATTGGGCGCTGCGCGACACGCGCCGCTGTTTGTCAACGCCGACCTGACCGATATCGACGCGCTGCGCGCGGCGATCGCGACCGCGCGCCAACACTTCGGCCCGGTACGGGTGCTGCTGAACAATGCCGCCAACGACCAGCGCCACGACATTCAGTCGACGACGCCGCAGAGCTGGGACGCCGGCATCGCCGTCAACCTCAAGCACCAGTACTTTGCGGCGCAGGCGGTGGTGCCCGACATGCGCGCCGGCGGCGGCGGCTCGATCATCAACCTGGGCTCGATCTCGTGGATGCTCAAGCAGCGCGGCCTGTCGGTGTACGCCACCACCAAGGCCGCAGTGCAAGGCCTCACGCGCAGCCTGGCACGCGAACTTGGTGACTTCAACATCCGCGTCAATACCTTGGTGCCGGGTTGGGTCATGACCGAGCGGCAACTGCGCCTGTGGGTTGACGACGCCGGCCGCGCCGATATCGCGCGCGGCCAGTGCATCAACCAGCCACTGCTGCCGGAACACATTGCACGCATGGCGCTGTTTTTGGCGGCCGACGACAGTGCGATGTGCACCGCGCAAGACTTCGTCGTCGATGGCGGGTGGACATGAGCCTGCACAGCGCTGCCAGCCTGCTGGTCGATGCGAAGGCCACGCTCGGTGAATGTGTGCTCTGGTGCGACCAGGTGCAGGCGCTGTACTGGACCGATATCGAAAGCAACACCATCAGCCGCTGGCAGGCCGCCGACGGCGCGTTGCGCCAGTGGACCTTGCCCGACCGTGTCGGCAGCTTTGCGCTTTGCCAGCAGCCGCGGCAGTTGCTGCTGGGGCTGGCAGCGGGCATCGCTTTGTTCGACTTGGAATCCGGGGCGCTGTCGCCCGTGGCTGCGGTGGAGCCCGATCAACCCACGACGCGCATCAACGACGGCCGCTGCGATGCTCAGGGGCGTTTTGTTTTCGGCATGTTCAACTCGGCAATGGCGCCGATCGGCCACTTCTACCGCGTCGGGCCCGGCCTGCAAGTCGAGCGCCTGGCGCTGCCGCCGGCGGCAGTCGCGAACAGCATCGCCTTCAGCCCCGATGGCACGCGGCTGTACTTTGCCGACAGTGCCAGCCGGCGCATCCACTGCGCCGACTATCACGCCGATGGCCGCATCGGCAGCCCGCGGCTCTTTGCTCGGGTGCCGAAGGGCGAGCCCGGCGCGCCGGACGGATCGACCGTCGACGCCGACGGCGGCTTGTGGAACGCCCGCTGGGACGCCGGCTGCGTGGTGCGCTATGGCAGCGACGGCGTCGAGACGACACGCATCGTGTTGCCAGCGTCGCGGCCGACCTGCGTCGCGTTTGGTGGCGCAGATCTGGACCGGTTGTTCGTGAGCACGGCGCGCATCGGCCTCGATGACACCACGCTGTCCCGACAGCCCGGCGCCGGCGGCATCTTCGAGGTGAAACCCGGCCGTCGCGGCTTGGCCGAACATCGGTTTGTGATCGACGCGCGCTAGACCCGGTCCGGCGCCTGGGCCGCACCCAGGCCGCGGCGGCGATTCAAAACGCGGATGCCGCCAAGGCTTGATCCTCGTCAAGTGACCGGGCTCAAGCCGCCCTCAGGCTCGTCGGCATCAACGGCGCTCGTTCAACCCGCCGCTGCCAACGAGACCTGACCATGCGCGGAACCGCTCTGCTGCTCGTTGTCGCCACCTCGCTGGCGCTGTCCGGATGCAACCGAGGCGGCACCGTGCAGGCGCTGCCAAACCGGCCGACGCGACGGCCGCCGCAGAAGGCAGCAGCGCCGCTAGAGGCGACTTCGGCCCGCCACAGGGCGCGCCGATCAAGGCGGTGCTGACGAGCCCGCCGCTGGTGCCGCCGCCCACCGGCCGCAGCGCGCCGGCGAAGGTCATCGTCGAACTCGAAGTGATCGAAAAGGAAATGCCGATTTCCGAAGGCGTGAGCTACACCTTCTGGACGTTTGGCGGCACGGTGCCGGGCAGTTTCATCCGCGTGCGCCAGGGCGACACGGTCGAGTTCCATCTGAAAAATGCGCCTGACTCGAAGATGCCGCACAACATCGACCTGCATGGTGTCACCGGCCCTGGCGGTGGCGCGGCGTCGAGCTTCACCGCGCCCGGGCACCGCTCGCAGTTCACTTTCAAGGCCCTCAATGCAGGCCTGTATGTCTACCACTGCGCCACCGCGCCAGTCGGCATGCATGTCGCCAACGGCATGTACGGCCTGATCCTCGTCGAGCCGCCCGCAGGCCTGCCCAAGGTCGACCGCGAGTACTACGTGATGCAGGGAGACTTCTACACCACCGGCAAGTACCGCGAGAAGGGCCTGCAGCCCTTCGACATGCAAAAGGCGATCGACGAGAACCCGACCTACGTGCTCTTCAACGGCAGCGAAGGCTCGATGACTGGCGACAAGGCGATCCCGGCCAAGGTCGGCGAAACGGTGCGCCTGTATGTCGGCAACGGCGGGCCCAACCTGGTGTCGAGCTTCCACGTCATCGGCGAAATCTTCGACAAGGTCTGGTTCGAAGGCGGCGCCAAGTTTCAGGAAAACGTGCAGACGACGTTGATCCCGGCCGGCGGTGCCGCGATGATGGATTTCCACCTCGAAGTGCCGGGCAGCTGTGTGCTCGTCGATCACTCGATCTTCCGCGCATTCAACAAAGGCGCGCTGGCGATCATGAAAGTCGAAGGCCCGGAGAACAAGGCCATCTACTCCGGCAAGGAAGTCGACGAGGTCTACCTCGGCGACCGCGCGCAAGGCAACCTCGCCGCGCTGACCGCGGCAGCCACCGCGGCCAAGAGCGGTGCGTTGACGGTCGAGCAGCAGTCCAAGGCCGGCCAGGCGCTGTTTGCCGGCACTTGCTCAACTTGCCACCAGGCCAGCGGCGCCGGCCTGCCGGGTGTCTTCCCACCGCTGGCCAAGTCGGACTGGCTGGCCGCCAACCCCAAGCGCGCGATCGACGTCGTGCTCGGCGGCATGACCGGCCCGGTGAAAATCAACGGCCAGGACTGCAACTCGGTGATGCCGCCGATGAACCAGTTGACCGACGACGAGGTCACCAACATCCTGACCTATGTGATGGGCAGTTGGGGCAACCCGGGCGGCAAGTTCACCAAGGCCGAGGTCGCCGAGCGGCGCAAGGCAAAACCGGCGGCGGCCGGCAGCGGTCATTGATGCCCGCATGGATGACGACGACGACGCGGCCAGGCCGAGGCAAACCCGTGCGACGACCGTTTGTCGACGTCGCCGTTGCAGTCGCCGTACAGGCCGCTGGGTTGCTGCTGCCGTCGGCCGCGCAGGCCGGCGCGGGCGCGGGCGCGGGCGCGTACGCCGCGCTGCCCGGCGGCGAGTTCAGCTCGGTGTTGAAGGTTGACGACAGCGGCAGCCGCGTCCGCGTGGCGCCATTCAAGTTGATGCGCTTGCCGGTGACGAATGCCAGCTTCCTGGCCTTCGTGCAAAAACATCCACGCTGGCGCAGCGTTACGGTGGCCAGCGTCTTCGCCGAAACGCGCTACCTGTCGCACTGGGCGGGGCCCTTGCAACTCAGGCCCAAGGCCTTGCCGCAGCAGCCGGTGGTCTGGGTCAGTTGGTTCGCCGCCAATGCTTACTGCCAGGCGCAGGGCGCCCGGCTGCCGACCTGGGCCGAATGGGAATTTGCAGCGGCGGCCGGCGAGCACCGCGCTGACGCGCGCGCCGACCGTGCCCGGCGCGAGCGCATCCTGGCCTGGTATTCGCAACCGTCGAAGGCGGCACTGCGCACGGTCGGCTTGCAGCGGCCGAATGTCCATGGCGTGCGCGACCTGCACGGCCTGGTGTGGGAGTGGACCGATGACTTTTCGGCCCTGCTGGTCTCGGCCGACAACCGCGACCAGGGCGACCCAGACCGGCTCAAGTTCTGCGGCGCCAGCGCGCTGTCGATCAACGACCGCAGTGACTACGCGGTGCTGATGCGGGTGGCGATGCTGTCGTCGCTGGAGGGCGCCGACGCCACCGCCAACCTGGGCTTTCGTTGTGCCCGTTGAAGGATCCGCCGTGCGCCGACGTTTTGTTGCTGCGCTGGGCTGGAGGCCGTCGGCGTCGTTGTGGGCGTTGTTGTCGGTATCGCTGTCGGTATCGCTGTCGGTGTCGCTGTCGGTGTCGCTGTGGGTCGTGCCGTTTGCATTGCCGGCCCTCGCGGCACCCGTTGCACCGGCAAGCTTGCCAAGCGGCTCGGTCTATCAACTCCAAGCCACGCTGACCGACCAGTCAGGCCGCACCCTGGCATTGGCCGACAAGCGCGGCCGCGCGCAGGTGGTGGTGATGTTCTACACCGCGTGCAAATTCATCTGCCCGACGATCATCGACACCGTACTTGATCTGGACCGGCAGCTCCAACCCGCCGAGCGCGCACGACTGGGTGTGCTGATGATCTCGCTGGACCCGCAACGCGATGACGGCAAAGCGCTCAAGGCCACCGCCGACAAGCGTCAACTCGACCTCACGCGCTGGACCTTGGCGCAGCCGCGTCAGGCCGACCTGCGCGCCCTGGCCGGTGTGCTCGGCGTGCGCTACCGGCCGCTTGCCGATGGCGAGATCAACCACACCGGCGTGCTGGTGCTTCTCGATGCCGATGGCGTTGTCGTCGCGCGCAGCGCCAAGACGGGTGGGGCCGTCGATCCGGCCTTTCTGAGCCGCGTGCGGACCACGCTGGTCAAGCCCTGATCGCCCCCGGAGCAGCGATGGGGCTGCGCATGCTTTGGCTTCACAATTCCCGCGATGCATCACGCGCTGAGCTTTCGCCATGTCGAGGTCATCCACGCGGTGGTGCTGACCGGCTCGGCCACCGGTGCGGCCGAGCGTCTGCATGTGACGCAGCCGCGGTGAGCAACATGCTGCGCGACGCGCAGGAGCGGCTCGGTTTCGAGCTCTTCGAACGCAAGGCCGGGCGCCTGGTGCCGAACGCCAGCACGCTGGCGCTGTTCGAGGAGATCGAGCGATCCTTCACCGGGCTGGGCGAGGTCAACGGGCTGGCCGAACGCTTGCGCCGCCAACGCGGCCGGCGCGTGGTGTTGGCCTGCACGCCGGTGTTTGCGGCCGTGGTCTTGCCACGCATGCTGGCGGCGCTGCATACCGCAGCGCCCGACGTGCTGTTCACGGTGCACTCGCGCAGCGCCGAACATGTCGCTGCATTGGTGAGTTCGCAGAAGGCCGATCTCGGGTTCGGGCTGACGGTCCCGCCGATGCCAGGCGTGCACAGCGAGGTGCTGGCCGAAGTGCCGATGGTGTGTTACCTGCCGCCCGGGCATCGGCTGGCACGCAAGCGCAAGGCCGTCACCGCGGCGGACCTCGTCGGCGAGTCGATGATCAGCTTTTCCAACAACGAGGGGCTGGACGAAATCGTGGCGAATGCGTTTCGCGGCTGCGGTGGGCCGCCTGCGGCCGTCGTGGAATGCCCGGCCGCGATCGCCGCCTGTGCGATGGTCGCTGCGGGGATCGGCTTCGCGATCTTCGATTTGCTGCCGGCTCGGCTGCTGTCGCGTGAGCATCTGGTGGTGCGGCCGTTCGAGCCGCACACGACGGTGCAGTACCGCGCCTGCTGGTTCACCACGCGCATGCCGCAGGCCGAGCGCGACCGCTCGCCCATCCAGAACGTGGCGCCTTCAACCTGGAGCGCCGGCCACAGTTGCCGCGCCTGCTCGAGCATGGTTCCGGCGCGCTCCATGTTCGGCGGGCTGGTGTCGCGCGCCAGGTCCACTTTGCCGGCCAGCCGCGGGCCGCGTGCCATCGGCGTCAGCACAAAGCCGAGGTCCTTGAACAGCACCG
This sequence comes from Rubrivivax sp., assembly GCA_031431555.1. Lineage (GTDB taxonomy): Bacteria > Pseudomonadota > Gammaproteobacteria > Burkholderiales > Burkholderiaceae_C > Rubrivivax. Next base: position 3,594 of record JANPDN010000076.1, on the reverse strand, counting down.
GCACCGTGGGCACGCCGGACTGCGCTGGCAGTTGCACGTGATAGCCCCGCTCGGCCATTAAGGGCACACGGACGCCGAGGCTGCGCACCAGATCGGGTGCTCGCATGCTGGCGGCGGCGACCGCCTACGCGCTCTACGCGCCTGCGGGCACCCCGGCCGGCAAGATCGACGAATGGAACCGTGCGATGCGCAAGGTGCTAGCGATGCCCGAGGTCAGGCAACGGCTGCAGGACATCGGCTACGGCCCGATGGATGGCACCTCGCCGGCGGACGTGACGGCCCGAGAAGCGCGCATGACGGCGCACTGGGCGCCGATCGTCAAGGCCACCGGCTTCAAGGGCGATTGACACCGAACCAAAGGCAATCCGCCGGCGAAAGTCGAACCCTACAATGACCTGCAGCAGGCTCTCCCGGGCCGCTCGACACCACGATGAACATCCAAGCTTTGAACCCGGCTATCGGTGCACTCGTCAGCGGCCTGCAGTTGCAGGCTGAGCTGCCCGACGCCGACCGCGACGAACTCGTAAATGCCTTGCTGCGCCACCACGTGCTGTTTTTTGAAGGCCAGGACCTGACGCCTTCAACCCAGCGCAGCGTGGCGGCTCGCTTCGGGCCCTTGCATGTCCACCCGATCTACCCCAACGTGCCGGGGGTGCCAGAGATCACGGTACTCGACACCGGCAACGACAACCCGCCGGACAACGACAACTGGCACACCGACGTCACCTTCCTGGCCGCGCCAGCGATGGGCGCGTTGCTGCACGCTAAGTTGCTGCCGCCCAGCGGCGGCGACACCTTGTGGGCGAGTTGCATTGCGGCCTGGAACGCCCTGTCGCGGCCCTGGCAGCAGATGCTGGCCGGACTGCAGGCCGAACACGACATCCTGAAAAGCTTCCCGGCCTGGCGCTTTGCGCGCACGCCCGAAGAGAAGGTCCGGTGGGCGAAGGCGCGTGCCGACCACCCTGTGCGGCTGCACCCCGTGGTGCGCACCCACCCGGTCAGCGGCCAGCAGGGCTTGTTCGTCAACGATGGCTTCACCACGCGCATTGCCGAGCTGAACCCGACCGAAAGCGACGCCGTTCTGCGCCAGCTCTTTGCGCATATCCAGCGGCCGGAATTCACCGTGCGCTGGCGCTGGAAGATCGGTGACGTGGCGCTGTGGGACAACCGGCTGACGCAACACTACGCCACCGCAGACTATGTACCCGCGCGGCGTGTGATGCACCGCGCCACGATCATGGGCGACGCGCCGTTCTACAGACCCGACTGAGCGGCGGCCTCACGGCCGGTGGTGCGTGCCTGAGTGAACGACAAGACCCTGGCACTGACGTGGATGCCTGAAGCGCAGACCACGGGCCATGGCGTCCACGCCCGCCGCGCTCGCGCGTTGCCGCGAATCGCGCCCAGCGCAAATCAGGATACCGCGCCGAGTCCGTACTTGCCCGTCAACAAGTGACCTGTGCGAAAGCGCTCGAGCGCATAAGGCGCCAGCGGCACGTCGGTGGCCAGGCCCAAGGCTTCCTGGGCCAGCACGCGTCCGATGCCGGGCGACAGTTTGAAACCGTGGCCCGAAAAGCCGTAGCCGACCACCAGGCCCTGCATGCCGGGCAGGCGGCCGAGCACCGGGTTCCAGTCCGGCGTGACGTCGTAAACGCCGGTCCAGGACGAAGCGATGCCTGCGGTCTCGAATGATGGAAACCGCTGCGCCACCTGGGCACCGACCTCGACGACGTAATCCATCGGGATGTCGCCTTGCTCGTTGTCGGGCGACGCCAGCGCGGTGCCTGCGATGCCTTCGCTGACGAGCATTTGCGAGCCGCCGTAGCTGCGGCAGTACAGCATGCCGGTTGAGCCCAAGTCTTTGTACACCGGCATCTTGTTCGTGTAGGCCTCGGGCCCTTCGAGGGCCAACACCGTGTGGCGCTCCGCGCTCACGGGCGTGGCGATGCCGGTCCAGCGTTCGATGTCATTCGACCAGATGTTCTGCGTGCTGATCACGGTGCCGCTGCTGAAGCGGCCCTGCGAGGTATCAACGCCAGTCACCCGGCCGTTTTCATGCAGCAGGCGCTGCACCTCGACACCTTCCATGATCTTGACCCCCAGGCGCCGCGCCGCGCGGGCGAAGCTGGTGGCCACCAGATAGGCATCGGCAAAGCCGGCCTCGGGCTCGAAGCCGATCAGCGCCGCATCGTCGAAGCGCGCGATCGGAAGCAAGGCCGAAGCCTGGTGCGCATCGAGTTCATGCACCACGATGCCCCTGCTGCGCTGGCCGGCCAGGGCCTGGCGCAGCGGCTGCACCCGCGCACCGTCGGGTGCGGCAATGAGGTAGCCGCACTTCACCAGCCCCGCGGAGGCTTGCGCCTCGCCCACGTACTGCGCAAAGTCTTCGAACACCTTCCATGAGGCCAGTGCCAACTCGACGTTTTCGATCACCGAATAGTGCGTGCGAAGGATGCCGCTGGACTGCGAGGTGGTTCCAGCGCCGACTTGCGTGCGGTCGAGCACCAGCACACGCTTGGCACCGAACGCGGCCAGGTGGTAGGCGACCGAGGCACCGATCACCCCGGCACCGATGACGATCACGTCGTATGCGTTCGTGGCGCTCGCGGTGTTCGCGGTGTTCATAAGGCGGGCGCCGCCTCCATGCCGCGCGCCACCTCGGCCTGCACCGTGCCCCGGATCTGCTGCTTGAGTTCGGTGTAGCGCGTGGACTGCGCAACTGACAGGGCCAGCGTGGATGCCCGGCGAAGACGCATTGAAAACACTCCTTGCAGGAACATCACAAGCAGGCAGTCTCGGGGATAGCGGCAAGTGAGAATACGCGGTGGTCGCAGGCCAACACTGACCTGCGACACTCGATCCGTATTCAAACACGCGGAGACAAGTCATGACGACGACGAAGCAGCCCACGATCATCTACACGCTCACCGATGAAGCCCCCTTGCTGGCGACCTGCGCCCTGCTGCCGATCATCCGCACCTTCACGGGCCCGGCGGGCATCAAGATCACCACCAGCGACATCTCGGTCGCGGCGCGCATCCTGGCCGAGTTTCCCGACTATCTGACCGATGCGCAGAAGGTGCCCGACAACCTGGCCGAACTCGGCCGTCTGACGCTCCTGCCCGACACGAACATCATCAAGCTGCCCAACATCAGCGCGCCGGTGCACCAGTTGGTCGGTGCCGTCAAGGAGTTGCAGGCCAAGGGCTACAAGCTGCCCGACCTACCCGAGAACCCGACATCGGACGAAGACAAGGCGATCAGTGCGCGCTACTCCAAGGTGCTGGGCAGTGCGGTCAACCCGGTTCTGCGCGAAGGCAACTCTGATCGCCGGGCGCCGCCGGCGGTCAAAGCCTATGCCCGCAAGAACCCGCATTCGATGGGCGAATGGAGTCAGGCGTCGCGCACGCATGTGGCAACGATGAAGGTCGGCGACTTCTACCATGGCGAAAAGTCGATGACCCTCGACCAGGCACGCAACGTCAGGATGGAACTGGCAACGAAGAGCGGCAAGACCCTGGTGTTGAAACTCAAGGTGGCGCTGCTGGCCGGCGAGATCATTGACAGCATGTTCATGAGCAAGAAGGCGCTGTG
>JANPDN010000075.1:0-3618 GCA_031431555.1 Rubrivivax sp. | reverse complement strand
CGCCGCACTGGCGGCGAGCTACAGCGTCGAGGAAGGCCGCAGCAACCCCTTTTTGCATTTGTCGATGCACCTGTCGATCAATGAACAGTGTTCGATCGACCAGCCCACCGGCATCCGCCAGGCGGTGCAGTTGCTCGCCGCGCGCCGCGGCTCGTTGCACGCCGCGCACCACGAGGTGATGGAATGCCTGGGCGAGATGATCTGGGCTTCGCAGCGCAGCGGGCTGCCGCCCGATGGCGAGGCTTATCTCGAAGCGGTGCGGCGGCGGGCCACCGGCTGAGGCGTGCAGATCATCTTGGGGTGATGCTGGGCTGCCCGGGCGAGCCCGGCAACGGGTTGCTCTTGCCGGGCAGTCCCGGCGTCAGCGCCCGGTCCGACAACCGAGTCCACTTTTCGCCCTTTGCAAAAGCGTAGTAGGCGCCTTCGAATTCGGCGACCCGGAAGCCACCGTTTTCGGCCAGAAAACGAGTCCGCGGCAGCTCGGTCCAGTCGATGCCCTGATGGCCGGGGCCAAACGCCGGGCGCTGAATGGTCCTGGCCAAAATGGCGGCAATAACCTGGTAGCTCACCGGGTCCTTGAGCACGACGGGGCCCTTGTCACGCTGGTGCCAGCCATCGCCAAAAAACTTGACGGCCAGCGGCACCCGCGTGATGTGCGGCAGCGGGATTTCTCGAACCGTCGAGATCTGGATCGGTGTGCCACGCAGTGCGGTGCCATGTTCAGGCACCAGGATCACGATCGCGTTGCGGCCGGACCGCGTCAGCAACGAAAAAAAGCGCTCCAGCGTGTCGAAGAGCCGCTCGGCCGAGACGCGGTACTTCTCCACCCGGTCCAACGTCTGCCAGTTCGGCACATCAGCAAACCTGCCCCCGGTGTGCAGCGTGATGCTGTTGTAGTACAGCGCCACATGCGGCGCGGGGTTGCCGACGCGGCCCTGCCACCAACGCTCGAGCACCGAGTAGCCATCAAAGATCGGCGAGCCATCGAAGCTGCGCTGCGGCACCGCAATCCCGTCCAACGGCTCGGGAGTATCGATATGCCCCAGGCGCCGAACCTTGTCGGTGAAATTGGCGTACTTGCCATCGTGGTCGAGCGCGGTGTTGGTCTTGAACCCCTGCTGGCGCAACTGGTCGAGCAGATAACAAGCCGGGCGTGTGTCGCCGAGCAGTTCGCCGTGAGACGACTGCCCGCAGCCGGCCCGCAGCAAACGGTAAGCCGCGGGGTCACTGTACGAGGTGACGGTATTGAACTGGGTGAACAGAACATCGAACTGCCGCAAGATCCGGTGATCCGACAGGCCCGCCACATCGAGGTCGTCCCAGGACATCGAGCAGACATGCAAAAGGATGATGTCGAACGGCGGCGCGTCGGGTGGCAGCGGCGTGAATGCAACGGTGCGCGCGGTCTCCTCGGCGATAAACGCATCAACACGCTGCGCCACCGGCGCCCGATCTTGTTGCAGGCTCGCGCCTGCAGCGAGCACGACCGCAACCGCCGGGACCACGCGCACCGCAACCTGCAGCCGCTGCGCCACGATGCACGCGGGCAGCGCCACGGCAACCAGCGCCAGCACCCCCAAGTCGATCGACGCGACAAAACTCAGCAGCAGCTCCCAGAGAAAACTCGGCATCGGCGCCAGGCTGGGATCGATCAAGAACCTGACCACCCGCGAGATCGGCGGCAACCAGGCGTCGTGCCACAGCAGCAGCACCGCCGCAACGCCGTTGACAAGATGGCGCAAAGGCTGCACGCCGCGAATCCGGCGCCACGCCGGCGGCAGAGGCAGAAGCGTGAAGACGAGAAAGAGGACGTTCAGCCAGGCATCAAAACGAAAGTAGCCGGCAAAAAACAGCAGCGCCTTGGCCAGGAAATAGAAGCTCCACATGCGCTTGGCGATCCTTGTTCAACACCCCGCCGTGGCGATCGGCATCATCGAGCGACGCTCACCCATTGAACCTCGAGCCAGTTGTCGGCGCGGTGCACCGCCGTCACGTTGGCGCGCGCCGCCCAGGGGATGACCTGGCGGTGCAGCGGCAGCAGGTGCGCTTGGGTGGTGTATTCGCGCAGCGCCGCCTTGACGAGTTCTTCGCGCTTCTTGGCATCCGGCTCGACGCTGCTCTGCGCCGCCAGCGCGTCGAACTTGTCGTTCTTGACGCGGCCATAGTTGTACAGGCCGACGCCTTTTTCACCGACATTGCGCAGCACCGGCGTCATCACCGTTTCGGCGTCGGTCACCGCCCCGCCCCAGCCGAGCATGAACAGGCTCGTATCCCACTTTTCGAGCTTGGGGAAATAGGTCACACGCGGCATCGCGCTGACCTTGATCTTGACCTTGATCTGCGCCCACATCGCGGCCAGCGCGATGCAGATCTCTTCGTCGTTGACATAGCGGTTGTTGGGGCAGTCCAGCGTGACCTCGAAGCCGTCGGCATAACCGGCCTCGGCCATCAGCGCACGGGCCTTGTTCAGGTCGAACGGCAGCCGGGCTTCGATCTGCGGATCGTTGTACGCGGCCAGCGGCGACGGCGTGATGCCGCCGGTGGGGAAGCTCTGGTTGTTCATCAGCTTCACCTTCATCGTCTCGATGTCGATCGCGTGGTAAAGCGCGCGCCGCACACGCACATCCTTGAAAGGATTTTTGCCCTTCACGCTGCTGTAGAGCAACTCGTCGCGGTGCTGGTCCATGCCGATGAAAACGATGCGGTTTTCCGGGCCGTCGATGATCTTCACGCCGGCGGTGTTGCGCAGCCGGGCGATGTCGCGCGGCGCCGGGTCGAGCACGAAGTCGATCTCGCCGGAGACGAGTGCGGCCAGCCGCGTGGCATCGTTGCCGATCGGAGTGAAGACGATGTCTTGCACATTGCCTTCGGGTTTGCCCCAGTAGTTGGGGTTGCGCTTGTAGGTCGTCTTGATACCGGGCTGGCGTGCGACCAGCATGTACGGGCCGGTGCCGTTCTGGTGCAGAGCGGCGTGGCTTTCTTCCTTGTTCTTGAAGTCCAGCGGCTTGACGACGCGGTTCTTTTCGGCCCAGCTTTTACTCATGATCCACAGCGGCGCGGCGATGTGCTGCAGGAAGATCGGGTTGACACGCTCGAGGCGAAACTCCACCGTCAACGGGTCGATCGCCACCGGATTGCCGATCGCGTTGGCGTAGACGTTGAGCTGCGACGTGAGCTCCTTGGCGCGGTTGATAGAAAACACGACGTCGTCGGCGGTGAGCGGCGAGCCGTCGTGGAACTTCACGTTGGGGCGCAGCTTGAAGCGCCAGGTCAACGGGCCGGTCTGCGCCCACTCTGTGGCCAGCGCCGGGGCGAGGTCAAGCGTCTTGCTGCGCGCGACCAGGCCTTCGTAGACCTGGCCATTCATCATGTTCGTCAGACCCTCGTTCTGCGAATGCGGGTCCATCGTCTGCGGGTCGCCCTGGCTGGCCCAGCGCAGGGTCTGGGCTTGCAGTGCAGGCGCGGCGGCCAGGGTCAGGCCGGCCACGGCGAGGCAAAGCAGTTGGACTTTCATGCGCTGACTCCAGCGGGCGCGTGGCCCGGTTGTGATGGCCGGCAGTGTAGGCAGCGCGAAGCCGCTTTCAGGCCGCGGGGTAACCCTCCTCGGCCAGCGCCTGC
>JANPDN010000074.1:0-21840 GCA_031431555.1 Rubrivivax sp. | reverse complement strand
AGCCCCATGAGCGGTGCCGAATTTGGCAGTTTCATTCTTGGCCTGATCGTCGTTGCGATCGTCGTCGCCATCGGCGTCTGGCTGCTGCACTGGCTGTACCTGCGCAGCAGCAAGGAGCGCGCTTTTGTGCGCACGGGGCTGGGCGGGCAGAAGGTGGTGGTCGACGGTGGCGCCTTTGTGCTGCCGATCGTTCACGACGTGATCCCGGTGAATATGAATACGTTGCGGCTGGAGGTCAGCCGTGGCCGCGACAAGGCGCTGATCACCAAGGACCGGATGCGGGTTGATGTCATCGCCGAGTTTTACGTGCGGGTTGCTGCGGCGCCGGAATCGGTGGCCGCGGCAGCACAGACCCTGGGCCTGCGCACGATGGAGCCCGAGCAGTTGAAGGAGCTCGTCGAAGGCAAGTTTGTCGATGCGCTGCGCACCGCGGCGGCCGAGATGACGATGGAAGAGCTGCACGAAAAACGCGGCGTCTACGTGAAGAAGGTGCGCGAAGCGGTGGCCGAAGATCTGAAGAAAAACGGCCTCGAGCTTGAAGCTGCGTCTTTGACCCAGCTCGACCAGACCGGGATGGAATATTTCAACCCGAGCAACGCCTTCGACGCCGAAGGCCTGACCCGGTTGACCGAGCAGATCGAACACCGCAAGAAGCAGCGCAACGATGTCGAGCAGGACACCCTGATCGCGATCCGCAACAAAAATCTAGAGGCCGAAAAGCTCTCGCTTGATATCGACCGCGAAAGTGAATATGCGCGCCTGGGTCAGCAGCGCGAAGTCGAGATCGCCCGCGCGCGCCAGCGCTCCGAGGTTGCCACTGAACGCGCCCAGCGTGAGCAGGACGCCGAAGGCGCGCAGATCGCAGCCAAGCAGGCGATCGAGGGCGCGCGCATCCGCTCCGAGCAGAGCATCGAGCAGGCGCGCATCGGCAAGGAGCGCACGGTGCAGGGCGCCGAGATCGAACGCCGGCAGGCGCTGGAGTTGGCCGAGCAGCAGCGGGCGATCGCGATCGCAATCGAGAGCAAGGCGCAGAGCGAAGCCCAGGCCGCGGCCGATGCCGCACGCGCCGACGCGGTGACCGCCGAAGAGCGCGTCTTCACCGCGCGCGAAGTCGAGATGGCCGAGCGAAAAAAGGCCATCGAGTTGATCGGCGCGCGCCAGATCGCCGAGCGCGATGCGCTGCGCCTGACATCCGCGGCCAACGCCGAAAAAGAAGCCAGCGCCGACCGCGGCCACGCGATCCGCGCGCAGGCCGAGGCCGACGCCGATGCCGACAAGATCAAGTCGATGGCGATGCGCGTGCGTGCCGAAATTGAGGCCGAAGGTCTGCGCCTGATGAATGACGCCCACAACATGCTCAGCCCCGAGGCGCGCATGTCGGCGCTGCGCATGCGGCTGGTCGAAAAAGCCGAAGGCATCATCCGCGAATCGGTGAAGCCGATGGAGCGCATCGAGGGCATCAAGATCCTGCATGTGGATGGCCTCGGTGGCTCGGGTGGCGGTGGTGGCGACGGCTCTCATGGCGGGGGCGGCAACTTCGCCGACGGTGTCGTCAATTCGGCGCTGCGCTTCCGCGCCCAGGCGCCGCTGGTCGACCAGTTGCTGCGCGAGATCGGCATCGAAGGTGGCGACATCCAGCGCTTGGTCGGCGCGGCCAGTGGCGCCACCGCGGCGCTGCCGCCGGCGGCGCCAGCGTCACCGGCGGCGCGGTTGGCGAACAAGGAGTAGGCCTTGATCCGGGTCTATGTTTCCAGCGTCATCGACGCCGCTGCCGACAACGTATGGTCGCGCATCCGCGACTTCAACGCGCTGCCGCAGTGGCACCCGGCGATTGCCGACAGCCGCATCGAAAACAACGCGCCAAGCGACCAGATCGGCTGCATCCGCCACTTTCATACCCGCGACGGCGGCATGATCCGCGAGCGCCTGCTGGCCTTGAGCGACTTCGACTTCAGCTGCACCTACGAGATCCTCGAAAGCCCGATGGGTGTCGACAACTACGTGGCCACTTTGAAGCTCACGCCCGTCACCGATGGTGGCCGCTGTTTTGCCGAGTGGAGCGCCGAATTCGACTGCGCCGAGGGGCGCGAGCGCGAGTTGAGCGAGCTGATTGGCCAGGGCGTTTTTCAAACCGGCTTCGACGCGCTGAAACGACGGTCTGCGCGCTGAAGCCTATCTCGATCAAGACCGTCAACTACGGAGACACCATGCGGATTCAATCACCCAAGACTCTGGTTGCCGTTGTGCTCGCCGCTGGCGCCGCGCTGGTGTGGGCGGCCGAGCCGGCAAAGCTGCCGCCGCTGAAAAAGCAGGCGTCGGTACAAAAAGTGATCGACGAACATATCGATGCGTTGAACAAGTGCGACTGGAACCGCTTGATGGCGCAGTACCCCGACGATGTCGAGATCCATCTGCCCGACGGCCAGGTGATCAAGGGCCGGCCAAAGGTGGGCGACCTGTTTGCCGGCTTCTGCAAGGCGCGACCGGATGGTTTGAAGGGCCTCAAGTTCACCGCCGAGAGTTCGTTCATGGTCGGCAACACGCTCAATGTGATGTGGCGTGCTGAGGCCGACTTCCTGGCCGAGCCCTACAAGGGCTCTGACGCCTACGTCACGCGCGGCGGCTTGATGGCCGCACAGGTGACCACCTTCGACGGCGCCAAGCTCAAGTTCAAGAAGTAGCCTGTGCTCCAGAGGGTCGTCCGCAGCACCGTCATCGACGCGCCGATCGCGCGTGTCTGGGCGCTGCTGCGCGACTTCAACAGCCATGAGCGTTGGCACGATGTGGTCGCGGCCAGCCGCATCGAGGGCGCTGAGTCGCCAACGCAGGTCGGCTGCATCCGCAGCTTCGAACTCAATGACGGCAACCGCATCCGCGAACAATTGCTGACGCTGGACGACCGTGTCTACAAGAGCACCTACTGCATCGTCGAAGCCAGCGTGCCCTTGCAGCGTTATGTGGCGACGGTGACGCTCAAACCGGTGACCGACGGTGACCGCACCTTCTGGCACTGGGAGTCGACCTTTGCGACGCCGCCCGGGCGCGAGCGCGAACTGCGCGAGATGGTCGCCAGCGGCGTCTACGAAGCCGGCTTCGAAAATCTGCGCCGGCATTTGCAGGCCGGCGCCGACCTGCGCGTGGCCGGTGCGGCACCGATGCCGTCTGCGTTGCCGATATCGACACGCCGCGTGGTCGTGCGGGCCTACGGCGGTGCCGAGCAACTCCTTACCGAAAACACCGAAACAAGCGCGCCTGCGGCTGGCGAAGTGCGTATCCAGCAGCGCGCGATTGGCGTCAACTACATCGACATCTACCTGCGCCGCGGCTGGATCCCGCCGATGCTCAGCCCAGGCGGCACGCCGGGCATGGAGGCCGCAGGCACCGTGATCGATGTCGGTGCGGGTGTCAACGGCCTGCTGCCAGGTGACCGGGTGGCTTATCTCGGCCCACGGCCCGGGGCGTATTGTGGTGTGCGCTCGGTGCCGGCCAACTGGGTTGTTAGGCTGCCGGCGGCGGTCGAAGACGATGTTGCCGCTGCCGTGCTGCTCAAGGGCCTGACAGCAGACGTTCTGCTGCGCGACCTCGGCCGGATCGGGCGCGGCACCCGGCTGCTGGTGCATGCCGCGGCAGGTGGTGTCGGGCTGCTCGTGTGCGCCTGGGCTGCGAAGCTCGGTGCGCAAGTCATCGGCACGGTATCCAGCGAAGAAAAAGCCCGCGTCGCACGGGATCATGGCTGCGAGCAGGTCATCGTGACCGCCGACTACCGCTTTGCCGATGCGGTGCAGAGCCACTGCGGTGGTGCCGATGTGGTCATCGACGGGCTTGGCGAGGCCGCGTTCGACGAGAACTTCTCCGCGCTGGCGCGCCGCGGCCACTGGATCAGCCTCGGCCAGGCCAGCGGCGGGCTGCGTGCGGTGGATGCCAACCTGCTGGTGCAGAAGTCGCTCACCTTTTCGCGGCCAGTGGTCTTCGACTTTTGTGCCAGCCGGGCCGAAATCGACCAACGTGCACAGCGCCTGTGGTCGGCGCTGGCCGACGGCACGCTGCACAAACCCATGATCGAGCGGCATTCGCTCGAAGCCGCGGCGCAGGCGCATCAGCGGCTCGAATCGAGGCGCACGGTGGGCTCGCTGGTGCTCGTGGTGTGAGCCTCGGTCTGTCATGGCGTGCGCGCTAGGATGCGGCGCCGATGAACCCGATTCTTCCACGCCGCTTCCGATCCGGTCTGCATCGCGGCTTGGTGGCCACGCGCCGCCTTGTCGGCGTGGCTGTGTTCGCGCTGCTGCTAGCGCAGTGGGCGGCTTTGGTTCACGCCGTGGACCATGCGCCCGCCCGCGCCGCCGCAGTCGTTGCCCACCATGACCTTGCCCCTTGGGGTCACGATGCCGGTTCGCCGGCGTGTCAGGCATTTGATCAGCTGCTGACCGGGCAAGCGGATTTGCCGCAGCCGGCAGCGCTGCACGGTCTGCAAGTTGCCGACGAGGCGCCGGCGGCGAGGGGCCAGCAGGTCGGCCCGCGCCATGCGCTGCTGGCTTACGAAGCGCGCGGCCCGCCCTTGAGCTGAAGTTCCCCAAGCCCGATACCGCAGCGCCGCTGCGGCGTCCCCCTTTGCTTGCAACCAGCGGTTTGCCGCTGGTGAGGACTTCAGAATGAAACACAATTTGTTTGCGGCCGCCTTGGCCATGACGGCGCCTGCGTGGGCGCAATCGATGGCGCAATCGCCGACTCAAACGACCACGCAGTCGGTGGTCATCACCGGCAACCCGATGGGCAGCGCTGACGTGGCGACACCAACGAATGTGCTGTCAGGTGCCGGGCTGGTTTTACGCCGCGGCAGCTCGCTGGGTGAAACGCTCGATGGTTTGCCAGGCGTCTCGTCGAGCTACTTTGGCCCCAACGCCAACCGGCCGGTGATCCGCGGCCAGGACGGCGACCGCATCAGGGTGCTCAACAACGCCGGCGCTGCACTCGATGCATCGAGCCTGAGTTTTGACCACGCGGTGCCGATCGACCCGCTGGTCATCGAGCGCATTGAAGTCCTGCGCGGGCCGGCCGCTTTGCTCTATGGCGGCAGCGCCGTGGGCGGGGTTGTCAACGCCATCGACAACCGCATCCCCAAGGCCGCGCTCGGGCCGTTGGCGGGTGCAGCGGAGGCGCGTTTTGGTGGTGCTGCCCGCGAGCGCGCGGTATCGATGCTTGTCGAGGCGGGGGCAGGTGGCTTTGCACTCCACGCCGACGCGTTTAGCCGCCGCACCGATGACCTGCGCGTACCGGCCTTCGATCGCCCTCTGGGGGTTGGAACCAGCGAACGCCGCCAGCGCATCGTCAACTCCGCCAGCCAGTCCCATGGTGGCGCGGTTGGGGGTTCGCTGGTGTGGGCGCAGGGGCATCTTGGCGCCAGCGTCGACAGCTACCGCAACGACTACGGCATCGTTGCCGAAGAAGACATCACGATCCGCATGCAGCGCGATCGCTTGGCGCTGGCCGGTGAGCTGCGCTGGCCGTCGGCTTTCATCACGACCTTGCGCATGCAGGCCGCCAGCACCGATTACCAGCATCGCGAGATCGAAGGTGACGGATCGGTTGGCACCACGTTCAAGACCCGCGGCAGTGACGCGCGAGTCGAAGCGGTGCACCGCGCGCTGGACTTCGGTGGCGGCCGCATCGACGGCAGCTTTGGCATGCAGTTGGAGTCGGCGCGGTTTTCGGCCCTGGGTGAAGAGGCTTTTGTGCCATCGACGCACACCCGCCATGCGGCGGCGTTTGTGCTCGAGCGCTGGACGTTTGCGATGGGCCATCTCAGCGCCGGGCTGCGTGGCGAGCAGGTCCGGGTGCGCTCAGAAGGTGATGCCGACCCCGATGCGTCGCAATTCGGCCCACCACAAGGGCGCAGTTTTGCGCCGCGCAGTGCATCGATCGGAGCGGTGTTGAACTTGAGTTCGCGATGGCAGCTGAGCTCAAGTCTGGCGTACACCGAACGCGCGCCGACAAGCTACGAGCTCTACGCGAATGGGGTCCATGCAGCGACCGCAGTGTACGAACAAGGCGACCCTGATCAGCGGCTGGAGCGTGGCCGCAACCTCGACATGGGCGTTGCCTGGCGCGACGGCGCTCATCGTTTCAAGGTGAGTGTGTTCAACAGCCGGTTTGCTAACTACATCGCGCTTGACGCCACCGGAGCGCCCGATTTCATCGACGATGCCGGCGACAGCTTTCCGGTCTTCGCGTTTCGCGGCGTGCGGGCCCATCTGCACGGCCTGGAAGCCGAAGCAAATTGGCGCTTGATGGCCGGGCCGCATGGCGTCGACTTGGATGCCAAGCTCGATGCTGTGCGCGGCCGCAATCTCAACCGCGGCGAGCCTCTGCCCCGGCTGCCGCCGCTGCGCGCCACGATCGGCTTGAACTGGGCGCATGGCGCCTGGGCGGCGCGGGCAGAACTGCAGCGCGCCAGCGCACAGCGGCGGGTGCCGAGCACGGATGTCGCCACCGCCGGCTGGACGATGCTGAACCTGTCGGCCAGCCATAGCCTGAAGCTGGGCCAGCGCGAGGCCCTGCTGTTTGCAAAGCTGCTCAACGCTGGCAACCAGCTTGCTTTCAGCGCGACCACGACCGGCACGCTGCGGCCGCTGGCGCCATTGCCGGGGCGGGCGCTGTCGGTGGGCGTGCGGTTGGCGTTCTGATAGCGGCCGCGTGGTGGTTGACGCCCAGGGCCAGGCCAGCGGCCTGGGGCGCGAGCACGCGACCCCCGTGCGACGAAGGTGCAACCCTGCGACGAATGGGCGACCACGACGCAACCACCACGCGACAATCTCGCTGTCGCCCAACGAAAGGCTGCACCACATGATCCACGGCATGAACCACTTCACCGTCACGGCCGAAGACCGCGACGCGACGCTGGCTTTTTACTGCGGCTTGCTGGGCTTGCGCGAAGGGCATCGCCCGGACCTCGGCTTCCCGGGCGCGTGGCTTTTTGCCGGCGGGCCGCAGGCGGTGTTGCACCTGTATTGGGACCGGCCGATGCCGTCGCAGCGCACGGGGGTCATCGACCACCTGGCATTCACCGCCAGTGGGCTCAAAGAGGTCAAGGCGCGTTTTGATGCCGCCGGCATCAAGTACGACCTGCGGCGCCAGGCGGGCGCCGGCACCTGGCAGCTGTTCAGCTTTGACCCCAACGGGGCCAAGGTCGAGCTCGACTTCAATGCCAGCGAGACGCTGGATTGACGCTTCGGTTGGGGCGTCGGTTGCGGCTTCGCTTGCGGCTTCGCTTGCGGTTTCGCTTGCGGTTTCGGCAACCATGCCAAGCCGCCGGCGAACAGGTCCGGCCTATTCGCTGAACCAGAGTTTGCTCACGTCGTAGGGCACGGCGACCTTGGCTTTGCTGACCACTTCAAAGAGTTGCCACAACCGCATCGGCGTGCGCGCTGCGCCGAGCACGAGCTTGCGGCCGTCGGCCTGTCTTTTGAGCCAGTTGATGAAGGCCGCGGCGTCGGGCGCGGGTGTTGGCCACTTGTCGACGCGGCGGAAGAACTTGGGGTAGACCAGCGCGCCGCCGGCATGCAGGGCATCGGCGGTGGGCACAAAGCCGGTCGTTGTTTGGTCTTCTGCCCAGACACCTTTTTTGGCCTTGCGCGCTTTGACCGCGGCGCTGGCAAAACGCACCGCATGCGACTCGTCGGTGTTGTCGTAGAAGGCCGGGAAGGCCCAGCCACCCAAGGCTTGTTTGTAGTTCTCGCTGGCGCGGATATGTTTGAGCACGGCTTCGGCAGAAACGACCACGCCATGTTGGAAGCCGGGGTTCTTGCGAAAGACATAACCCAGCGGGCGCTGGTTGTGGTCCATGCCGTGCGTGGCCAGCCAGCCGGGTACGACCATGGTCGGCGCACTGGCGCTGAAGTCGGTGTCGCTCAAGCCCAGCGCCGCAGGGTCGAAGCCCAGGCGCTTGAGCAAGGCATCGCGGGATGCCGCGCCCATCGGTTGCGCTTTCTCCGGCGCGTCGATCGATTGCAGGCGGATATTCGATGTCTGCGCGCCGTCGGTGCTGACCGGCACGTTCGTTCCAACCGTGCCTGCGTCGTAGGCCGCGCGGGCAGCGAAAGAGATCGTGTCGCCGTCGGGCATCTGCCGCTGGCGGACCACGAAATAGCCCTTGAGCGTCAAGAAGGGCACACCACCGGCATTGCGAACTGCTGAAACGGCCATGATCAAAACTCCTTGGGTCGGCGCAGGTGGCGGCAGGGCACAGGTTTGCTTTTCACGGCTTCAGCGTAGCGCATTCTCGGCCGCCACCCACGCACGCACTCTGTCGCCAAGAATACTCATCGGCAAAGGGCCGTCGGTCAGCACCACGCGGTGGAATTTCTTGACGTCGAACCGCGGGCCGAGTCGAGCTTCGGCCTCGCGGCGCAGTTTGCTGATCTCAAGCTGGCCGATCTTGTAGCCCAGTGCCTGGCCGGGGTTGACGATGTAGCGCTCGACCTCGGAGACGACGTCACTTTCAGCCATCGAAGAGTTGGCGAGCATGTAGTCAATGGCCCGTTGCCGCGTCCAGCCTCTGTGATGCAGGCCCGTGTCGACGACCAGCCGCATGGCGCGCAGTTGCTCGTCAGACAGGCGCCCGTACCACTGGTACGGATCGGTGAAGAGCCCGAGCTCCTTGCCGATGCTCTCGGCGTAGAGCGCCCAGCCTTCGACATAGGCGACGTAGAAGGTATCGAAGCGGCGGAACTTCGGCAGCGACGTGATCTCCTGCGCGATCGCGACCTGGAAGTGGTGGCCGGGCGAGGCCTCGTGCAGCGACAGCGTCTCCATCCCGAAGATCGGCTGCGCCTTGAGGTTGAAGGTGTTGATGTAGAAAACGCCGGCGCGCGAACCGTCGGCCGAAGGTGATTGGTACGAGGCCCCGGCTGCGCTCTCGGCGCGGAACGGTTCGACCTCGCGGACCTCGTAGTCGGCTTTCGGTGCGATGTCGAAAAGCCTTGGCAACAGCCCATTGATTTTCTGCTGCAAGTCGCGGTACCCGGCGAGCAGATCGTCGGGCTTGCTGTAGTAGTGGCGCGGGTCATCCTGCAGGTGCTTGAAGAAGGATTTGAGCTCACCCGCGAAATTCACTTCGCGACGCACCGCATCCATCTCGCCCAGGATTCTGCGCACCTCTCGCTGGCCGAGCGTGTGGATCGCGTCCGGCAACAGCGGGGTGGTCGTGCTGCGCTTGACGTGGTACGCGTACCAGGCCTTGCCGTCGGGCAATGCGGACCAGGCCGTGGTGGTCCGGGCCTTTGGGATGTAGTCGTCGCGCACGAAGTCGTGCAGGCGTTGGTAGGCCGGCATGACCTGATCCTTGATCAGCGTGCGGAAGGCGGCCACGAGTCGGTCACGGTCGGCGGCGGCCACCGCCTGCGGAAAACTCTTCATCGGTGCCCAGAAGACGCTCTGCTCGGGATCGTTCACGAGCAGCGCCGCGAGCTGCGACACCACCTTCTTCATGACGGGCTGGGGCTGCGTCACCCCCCTGGCCAGACCGAGACGCATATTCGCAACCATGCCGTCCAGGATCGGCGCAGCGCCGGACAGCCGCCTGTACCAGTCGTCGTAGTCTTTGGTACTGAGGAAGGGCTGGATCGAAGCGCCCGAACCGATTTGCGCCAGGAAGCTGGGCAGACTGCCGGACTGGTCGACCGGTTGCATCCATTCCGGAAAGCGTTCGCCCTGAAGCGATTCTTCGAGCTCGAGTTTGAGGATCTCGTACGACAGCCGGTCCTGGCCTGCCAGCGCCTTGCGGTTGAAGGCCCGCAGTTCCTTGAGCAGGCGCTTGATGAAGCGCTGGTTGTCGGCGCGCCACGCAGCGGTGGTGGTGTCGACGATGCGATCGTTGTAGCGCGGGTCGCCGATCGCTGTTGCCAGGATCGGCCGGCGCACCAGCGTCATTTCCCACACCGTGTCGAGCCAGGCGTTGAAACGCTCGCCTTCACTCGGTTTGGCGGATGCCGTCGCGGCAACCGCCGCGATCAATAGGGTCACCAAGAGATGACGCATGAAAGCTCCAGTCAGCGCCCGGCGCGGGCATGGACGCCCCAATCGCATGCCCCGGCGTCAGGGCTCATTGTCCTTGGCCGCGGCCTTCTTCGCCCTTGCCAGCAAAGGCGCTTCGAGGCTGTGCAGCTCGTCGATCAGGTCAGCCGGCGGCCTGGCTTGCACCAGCCGCCAGGCCGGCGGTGGCAGGGTGGACAGGTGCGTGTCGCTGAGCAGCTTATCGCTGCGCTGCCACTGGAAAGCCATGCCGATGCCCAGCGACAGTGCGGCCAGGCCGGCGACGATGGCATTGATGCGTCGCGGGTGCGCCGGCGCGACCAGGCGCACATGGTGAGCGAGCATCGCCGCGCCTATGATCAGCGCCAGCGGGCCGCGCAAGCGTGCGATCCAGGCCGCGTCAAACATATAAGCCAGCATGCCGAGCAGCAGTTCGGTGGCGGTCGCCACGAGCGCGTAACTCAGCACCACGCGCAGATGTGGGCCGACGATGAAGCGGTGCGTGAAGAGCTTTGAAGCCAGGCCCCACAGGCTGGCCCAGAGCACAAAGGCCGCGACCACCGCGAGCAGTGGCGGGATGTAGGCTTCCCAGGTCGAATCCGGGTTGTTGGTGATCCATAGCGTCGCGCCCATCCACGCCAGCGCGCCGCCCACCAGTGCCGGTGTTGCCCAGCGCGGCGGGCCGTCGGGCGAGACCGCCATCGCCACTTCGTCAGGCAGTGGGTCGTCCAGCGTGCGCACCCGCAATACGGTCTGGCCGATGCGCCATTTGATCAACGGTGGCAGGGTCGTTTTTTCGCCAGCCGCCAGGTGCAGCCGGGTCCCATGCGGGCCCAGGCGCACACCGTTGCGGCTGTGCCCCGCCGTGAGCACCAGCGCGTCGTGGCTGTCGATGCCCAGCGTGGCGTGGTGCGCGGCCGCATGCGGATCGTGCAGCACCAGTTCGTTGTCCAGCGCGCGGCCGATGCGCACCGGCCAGCGCAACACGTCGAGCGACTGCACGACACGGCCGTCGCTGTCGAGCAGCTCGACCAGCGCGATGCGCGGCGTGCCGCCGTCGAGTGTGGTGTTCAGTTCGGAGTCGGACGCCGGGTCCATGCAAAGCCTTGCAGATAGTGGTCGGTGAGTTTCATCGCCGCGGCGAAGTCGACGCCGCGGGCGTCCAGGCGGCCCTGCACGCCCTGGGTCGGGTGGTCGACTGTCGTCGTCAGCACCGACAGGTTGAACAGGCCGTCGAATCGTTTCAGGGCCGACAGGCAGACAACGGTGCGCATCGCAAGCCCGTCGCGGTCGACAAAACGTTCCTTGCATTGCGGCGCGGTGGCGGCCGACCCGGCGTGGAAACTTTCGTTGCCAAAACTGTCGGAGTACATGCGCGCAAAACGCAAGGCACCCAGGCGCTCGCCGGCATAGGCCTCGTGGCGCACCGAAATCGCGCCGGTGAACAGGCGGTCACTGACAAAGATGACCTGGTCCATCGTGCAATCGCTGCGCTCGAACTCGAGATGTTTGTTTTCGGCGGGTGAGCTGCTGCCCCAGCAGCGCATGAAGGTCTCTTGCGGCACCGGCACCTGGTAACGCGCGTGGTTGGCGCTGCGCCAGGGCTGGGCCACAAACCGCTCGACGAGCGCGGCCTGGTGCTGCTTGAGCTGCAGCGTGATTTCAGGATGCGCGGCCTGCGTCAACGGCGCGGCGCTGCGGCCACGCGCGAGCAGGCGCTGGGCATGTTCGGCGGGCACCAGAAAACTCACCTGCTGGCCATCGCGGCGGGTGGCGACATTGATGCCGATGACGCGCCCGGCTTCGTCGACCGCCGGGCCGCCACTCATGCCCGGGTTGAGCGCGCCGCCGAAGAAGATCTGCGGCAGGTGGCTGCGCTCGACAAGGCCGTTGTAGGTGCCTTCGACCACTGCAAAGCCGACATCGAGCGGGTTGCCCAGCGAGTAGATGCGCTCGCCCTTGGCCAGTGGGCGCTCAGCGGGGCGAAAAGCCATGCTCGCGGCGGCAGGCGCGGCCAGATTGGCATCCGCCACGGGCACGATGCGCACCAGCGCGAGGTCGTGGATGACATCAAAGGCGAGCAGTTGCAACACACCGCTGCGACCGTCGGCCGAGGTGTAGCTGAGGCGGTATCCGGCTGGGCGCAACGCAAACTGGCTGACGACGTGGTAGTTGGTGATGACCAGGCCAGCGCCGCCATCGACGACAAAACCCGAACCCACCGAAGCCTGGCTGTCCTGCTCCCTGAGCAGTGTGCGCACTTGCAGCAGTTGCCCGCGCGTGGACTCGTAGATGCGCTGGCCGCTGGCCGACAGCGGCGCCGCCAGCGCGGCGGAGGGCGGGGGTGCCGCCGATGGCGCTGCCGGCGGAGGCGTGTTGGGAGTCTGTGCAAACGCGCCTGGTGCAAGTACCAAAGCAAGTACCGAAGCGAGTACCAAAGCGGGTACCAAAGCGGGTACCAAAGCGACTGCCAAGTTGGCGACACGACCGCTGCCGGCTCGCCCGCGGCCAAGCCGGAAGAGGAAGTTCATCAGTGCATTCTAGGCAGTTGCCGACGCTTGAGGTCCGCGGCCACGATCAGGCCGCTCAGTTCAGCGGCCTCAACATGCAACCGCGTGTCAGCCGTCGTGGTGCGCCACCCCGATGCGCTTGCGTGTGCCGGCGTCAACGTCATAGACGTTGAAGTCACTCATCGTGCGGCCGTAAAGGTGCAGGCTGACCGCGCGTGGGCGATCGGCCGGCACGCCGGTGACGTGGATATGGTCGGGGTTGGGCACGAAGGTGCTCACGGCGCCCGGCGGCAGCAACACGACACCACCGCGGGCAAGCACGATGCCCGCGTCGCGGCCGTCGTCGGGCGACAGGCGCACATGGCTGCGTTCTTCCAGCACGCCTTCGAGCACGCCGACGACACCCCAGCTGCCATGGTCATGCACCGGCGTCCATTGGCCCGGCAACCAGACCAGCGCGTACAGCGACAGGCTGCCGTCGGGCGCACTGTGCAGCAGGTTGCGGGTGTAACCCTCGGGGCGGCTTTGCAGCTGCGTGGTGTCGATCCACGAGCGCGCGCTGGTGGCCAGTTGCATCATCGGGCCGACCAGCGCCAGCACTGCGTCACAGGGCTGTAATCCTTGGCGGCCGCAGGCCAGGGCCTGTTCAAAAAACGACTGCAGCGGGCCGGGTGCCGCGAGATTGTTCATGCGTGCTCGGGGTCACTCACTCAAGCGCGCCGTGGCGGCCGGCGCCGGCAGCAAAACGTGCCGCGCCAGCAACGCCTTCTTCGAAGACGATGCGGTAGCCGGCAGCACCTTCTTGCTGCAGTGCCTGGGCCAGGGCCAAGTCCCACTGCGTGTAGGCCGATGCCCGGTCGGCGAGCATGCAGGCCTGCGGAAACGCGGCGATCTGCGCCGCCAGTGCCTGCGCTGCAACGAGTGCATCACCATCGTCGACGACGCGGTTGACGAGGCCTATGCCGATTGCTTCGTCGGCGCTGACGGCGCGCCCGGTGAGGATCAGATCGAGCGCGCGCCCCATGCCGACGATGCGTGGCAGGCGCACCGTGCCACCGTCGATCAGCGGCACACCCCAGCGGCGGCAGAAAACACCGAGCACGGTGCTCTTTGCGGCGACACGCAGATCGCACATCAGCGCGAGTTCGAGCCCGCCAGCAACGGCGTGGCCTTCGATCGCGGCGATGACGGGTTTGCTGAAGGCCATCCGCGTCGGTCCCATCGGGCCGGCAGCGGTGCCGGTTGGCTCGATGTGGTTGCGGCGCTCGATATCGCCGAGTGCTTTCAAGTCAGCGCCGGCGCAGAAGGTGCCGCCTTCGCCGTGCAGCACCGCCACGCGCAGGTGATCGTCGGCCTCGAATGTTTCGAAAGCCTGACGCAACGCCAGCGCGGTCGGCCCGTCGACCGCGTTGCGCGCCGCCGGTCGAAACCAGGCGATCGTGCAGACCGGGCCGTCGATGCTCGTCTTGACGGCGCCGGTCAAGGCTGGCCTTGGAAGGCTCAAGCAGCGAGCAATTGGCGCAGCACAAACGGCAGGATGCCGCCGTGTTTGTAGTAGTCGACCTCGATCGCGGTATCGATGCGCAAGGTGACCGTGACGTTGCGCTTTTTGCCATCGGCACCCGTGATCACGAGCTTGGCGTCTGACAGCGGCTTGACCGCGTCGGCGAGCACGACATCGATGACGTCGCCGGCCGTGATGCCTAACGATTCCCATGAGTCGCCGGCCTTGAACTGCAGGGGCAGCACGCCCATGCCGATCAGGTTGCTGCGGTGGATGCGCTCGAAGCTCTTCGCGACGACGGCCTTGATGCCGAGCAGCTGGGTGCCCTTGGCGGCCCAGTCGCGCGACGAGCCGGTGCCGTACTCTTCACCGGCAAAGACGACCGTCGGCACGCCGGCGGCGATGTACTTCATCGCCGCGTCGTAGATGGCCATCGTCTCGCCACCGGGTTGGTAGAGCGTGTAGCCGCCCTCGACCCGCGAGCCGTCAGCCGCTGCCGGGATCATCAGGTTTTTCACCCGCACATTGGCGAAGGTGCCGCGCATCATCACTTCGTGGTTGCCACGGCGCGCGCCGTAGCTGTTGAAGTCGGCCTTCATGACGCCGTTGTCGAGCAGGTATTTGCCGGCCGGCGTGGTGTCCTTGAACGAACCCGCTGGCGAGATATGGTCGGTGGTGATGCTGTCACCGAACAGGCCCATCACACGCGCGCCAGTGACACCCGCTTCAAGCGCCTTGGGGACCATGGTGAAGTCCTGGAAAAACGGCGGCTCGGCGATATAGGTGCTCTTGGGCCAGGTGTAGACCTTGCCCTTCACCCCTTTGATCTTCTCCCACAGCTTGCCGGGGTCGCTCTTGACCTTGTCGTAGTTCTTGCGGAACGCCTTGCCATTCATCGCAAACTTCATCAGCTTGTAGATCTCGTCGCTGGTCGGCCAGATGTCGCCGAGGTAGATGTCCTTGGGCTTGCCGTCAGCCCCCTTGCCCTTGCCCACCGGCTGGCTCATCAGGTCGACGGTGACATTGCCGGCGATCGCGTAGGCCACCACCAGCGGCGGGCTGGCCAGGAAGTTGGCTTTCAGGTTGGGGTGGATGCGTGCTTCGAAATTGCGGTTGCCCGAGAGCACCGCGGCGGCGATGAGGTCGTTCGTTGTGATCAGCTCGTTGAGCTCGGCCGTCAGGTCGCCGGCGTTGCCGATGCAGGTGGTGCAGCCATAAGCCGCGACGCTGAACCCGAGCTTTTCAAGGTAGGGCAGCAGGCCGGCCTTTTCGAGGTATTCGGTGACGATGCGCGAGCCCGGGGCGAGCGAGGTTTTGACATGTTTTTTGACCTTCAAGCCGGCCTCGACGGCCTTCTTCGCCAGCAGGCCCGCCGCCAGCAACACGCCGGGGTTGCTGGTGTTGGTGCAGCTGGTGATCGCGGCGATCAGCACGTCGCCGTTCTTGATCTCCAGGCCGCTCGCCGTGGTGAAGGTTCGGCTGAGTTTGGCGGCCGGCTGGTTGAAGCCGTTGTCGGCCGGCGCGGCGCTGTACAGCTCGGTGAATTTGTTGCGCACGTTGCCGAGTTCGATGCGGTCTTGCGGGCGCTTGGGGCCGCTCAGAGACGGCGATACCGTGCTCAGGTCGAGCTTGACGAGCTGGCTGTATTCGATGTCTGCGGCCAGCGGCACGCCGAACATCTTTTGCGCGCGGAAATACGCCTCGAAGGCTTCGATCTCGGCCTTGGTGCGGCCGGTGCCTTCGAAGTATTCGATCGTCTTTTCGTCGACCGGGAAAAAGCCCATCGTGGCGCCATATTCGGGCGCCATATTGGCGATCGTGGCGCGGTCGGGCAGGGCCAGCGTGCGCGTGCCGGCGCCACAGAATTCGACAAATTTGCCGACGACTTTTTCGCGGCGCAGGATCTCGGTGACGGTGAGCACCAGGTCGGTCGCGGTGACGCCTTCGCGCAGTTGGCCGCTGAGCTCGAAGCCGACCACGTCGGGCGTCAAGAAGTACACCGGCTGGCCGAGCATGCCGGCTTCGGCCTCGATGCCACCAACACCCCAGCCGACGACGCCGATGCCGTTGATCATCGTCGTGTGGCTGTCGGTGCCGACGAGTGAGTCAGGGTAGTAGATTTTGTCCTTGGTCTTGTGCACACCCCGCGCGAGGTACTCCAAATTGACCTGATGCACGATGCCAAAACCCGGTGGCACGACACCAAAAGTGTCAAACGCATCCATGCCCCATTTCATGAACTGGTAGCGCTCCTGGTTGCGCTGGAACTCGAGCTTCATGTTCAGGTCGAGCGCCTTCGGGCTGCCGAAGTGGTCGATCATCACGCTGTGGTCGACGACCAGGTCGACCGGCACCAGCGGCTCGATCGAGTTCGGGTTCTTGCCCAACTTTTCGGCGACGTTGCGCATCGCCGCCAGGTCGGCCAGCAGCGGCACGCCGGTGAAGTCTTGCAGCACCACACGCGCGACGACAAACGGCACTTCCGCCGTGCGCTCGGCGTTGGCCTTCCAGCCGGCGAGTTGGCGCACATGCTCTTCGGTGACCTTTTTGCCGTCGCAGTTGCGCAGCACGCTCTCGAGCACGATGCGGATCGAAACCGGCAGCCGGTTGACGCCGGGGAACTGTTTGTCGAGCGCGGGCAGCGAATAGAACTGGCCTTCCTTGCCGGAGGCGGTCTTGAAGGTCTTCAGCGTCTTGTTGAATGCGTGGGGCATGGTGTCCTCGTTGGCGGGATGGCGGATCATAGGGATGTGTCGGTTCACTTGGCCTTGGGCACGATCAGCTTGAGGCCTTTGAAATAGTCGCGGAAAAAACTCGCGTCGCGGGTGATCAGGGCGTCACATTGCAGCATTGCATGGGCGCCGATCAGGAAGTCGGCAACGACGCGGTCGCGGCGGCCGCCGCGGTCACGAAAGCGGCGCTGCATATGGCCGGCGCGCACGGCGGCCTGCTCGGTGGGTGCCAGGTAGCGGATGCCGAGCTGGCTGAGCGCATCCATCGCCGTGTCGCGGGTATCGAGCATGGTCTGCACTTCGGCCGCGACAGCGTCGCAGATGACCACGTCGCCAGCCGCCAGCGCGTCGCTCAGGCAGGCTTCTGAGGCTTGCGCAAAGCGGCTGTCTTCGGTCAGCACGTCGAGCAGCACCGAAGAGTCGACGGCGATCACTTCGGTTCGTCCTCTGGGGCCGGATAGGGGTCGCCGGGTGCGCGGCCGCGCAATGCGCGCATCGCGTCGTCGGTGCTCTTGAATCCTTCGGCCAGCTTGAACTTGCCGCGGATCTTGCTCAGCGCGTCGCTCACATCCTTGCGCAGGATGATGCGGCTGCCGTCGAGCTCGACTTTGAGCTGGGTGCCCTTGGTCAGCCCGAGGGCGTCACGCACGGCCTTGGGCAACGTGATCTGGCCGCGTTCGGCGACAGTGGCTTCCATGCTGACTCCTTTCAGAAAGAATCGGTACGCATGAAGTATACGTACTGAATGATTCAGATTCAAGTCTGGAGCGTCAGCAGCTGCCGCCAGGCCAACTCTTTCATGATCTCGGTCGCACCGCCACCGATCTGCATGACCTTGACTTCGCGGTAGATGCGTTCGCTCTTGGTACCGCGCATAAAACCCATGCCGCCGAGGATGTGCACGGCGTGGTCGGCGCAGAGCTGCATCGTCGCCGCGGCGTGGTTTTTCAGCAGGCACAGGTCGCCAATCACCAGCGCGTCGTCAGGCGCGGCCTCGAAGCGCGCGGTGACATCGGCGAGCAGCGCACGGGACGCGATGAGCTGGGTGCGCATGTCCATCAGCCGGTGCCGCACCGCCTGATGTTCGGCCAGCAACTGGCCGAAGGTCTTGCGCTGCATCGCCCAGGCCAGGGCTTCGTCATAGCAGGCTTGCGCAAACGCGCAGGCGCCAGCGCTCATCAACAGCCGCTCGCCATTGAAGTTGGCCATGATCATGCGAAAGCCAGCGTTTTCTTCGCCGATCAGGTGCTCGGCCGGCACCCGCACGCCGCTGAAATGCAGCGTCGCGGTATCGCTGCACCACCAGCCCATCTTGTCGAGCTTGTGGCGGGTCAGGCCGGGGCTGTTGCCGGGTACTGCGATAAGCGAGATGCCGGCGGCACCGCTGCCGCCAGTGCGCACTGCCAGCGTGACCCAGTCGGCGCGCAGGCCGGAGGTGATGAAGGTCTTTTCGCCGTCGATGACGAAGTCGGCGCCGTCGCGAACCGCACGCGTGCGCAGCCGTGCGACGTCCGACCCCGCGCCGGGCTCGGTGATCGCCAGCGCAGAAATCTTGTCGCCAGCCAGCACCGCCGGCACCACCAGCTGCTGCAAGGCCGCGCTGCCATGGCGCACGACCGGCGGCAGCCCGATGTTGTGCGAAAACAGGCTCGCCATCAGCCCGCCCGAGCCGGCGCGCGCGATCTCTTCGGCGGCGATCAGCCGGTAGCCAATCGCGCAAGGCGTGCCGCCAAGCAATTCTGGATACCCGAGCTGCAGCAATCCGAGTTCAGCCGCGCGCCGGTACAGCGCGCGCGGGAACTCGCCGGCTTCGTCCCAGGCGTTGATATGCGGCGCAACCTCGTCGTCGACAAAGCGCCTGACGGTGCTGCGAAAGAGGGCGTACTCGGGCGCGTGATCGGGCGCTTGGCCGAGATGGGGGTCAGCGAATTCCATAGGCCTCAAGCGTAACGCCGGGGACTATGCTGGACCAGGCCCGAAACCCCGCGGCCCGAAGTCGCCGCCTTGCAGGAGAAATGAATGTCCATTCGCCGCCGAGAGTTTGTCGCCAGCGCCGCCGCCGCGCTTTCAACCGCATTGCCGGCTGCGGTGCAAGCGCAGGACAAATTCCCCTCGCGTCCGATCAACCTGATCTGCCCCTGGCCGCCGGGCGGCTCCAGCGACGCCGTCGTGCGGGCCTTCGGTGACAGCGCCGGCCGCGCGCTCGGGGTGCCGGTGATCGTCGAAAACCGCCCCGGTGTCGGCGGCACGCTGGGCGCCACGGCGATGGTCAACGCGCGGCCCGACGGTTATCTGCTGACGCAATTGCCGCTGGGCATCTACCGCCTGCCGCATATGCAGAAGATGGCGTTTGACCCGGTCAAGGACATCACCCACATCGCCTGCCTGACCGGCTACGCCTTCGGCATCACCTGCACACTCGACGCACCCTTCAAGACCTTGAAGGAAATGGTCGAGTGGGCCCGCGCCAACCCTGGCAAGCTGACCTATGGCCACACCGGCACCGGCACCACGCCGCACCTGGCGTTTGAGGAGTTTGCCTTCAAGGCCGGCTTCAAGACGCAGGACGTGCCGTTCAAGGGCTCGGCAGAAATCATGCAGGCGATCCTGGGTGGGCATATCCCGGTGATGAGCGGTGCCAGCGAATTTGCGCCTCAAGTCAAGGCCGGCAAATTGCGCCTGCTCGCGACGCTGGGCAGCAAACGCATGCGCGACTTTCCCGACGCGCCGACGATTGCTGAAAGCGGCTGGGACACGGTCAGCGAGTCGCCCTTTGGCTTCGGTGGGCCGAAGGGCATGGACGCCGCCGTGGTGCGCACGCTGCACGATGCCTTCAGAAAAACCCTCGACGACGCCAAGGTGCTGGAGACCTTGGAGCGGTTCTTCCAGCCGGTGATCTACATGAATACCGAGGACTACGGCAAATACGCGCTGCGCACCTTCGAAGCCGAACGCACAACGATCGAGCGCATGGGATTGGCCAAGAAGAGTTGAAGGCACCGCGATGGACTTCCACACCCATGTCTTCATCAGCTACGCCCATGCCGACAATCTAGAGGCCGGCGGGCCGGGCTGGGTGAGCCGCTTTCACGAACTGCTCGAACCTTTTCTGACCTCGCGCCTGAAACGCACCAAGGCCGTGATCTGGCGCGACAAGCGGCTGTCGGACAACGATGTCTTCGACCCGGTGATCATGCAGCAGCTGCCCGACTCGGCAGTGCTGGTGGCCGTGCTCACCGACAACTACGTCGACTCCAAATGGTGCCTGCGCGAAGCCGAGGCATTTTGTGAAGCGGCCCAAGCCAAGATCGGCTTGTCGCCCAACAACAAATCGCGCGTCTTCAAGGTCATCAAGCTGCCGCCTGAAGGCCAGAGCACGCTGCCGGCGGCGATGCGCGAAACCCTGGGCACGCCGTTTTATCTGCGTGTCGACAAGGACCGGCGCGAGACCCAGGACCGCAACGACCGTGCGGTCGAACTCGACCCGAATTACGGCGCGGCCTACGCCGAAAGGCTCAAGCTCCAGGTCGCGCTGCTGGCGCAGGATATTGCCGACACGCTCAAGGCCATCGATGCCGCGGGGGCGGCGGCGGGCGCGGCCGGTACCGCCGGCGACGCTGGGGCGGCCGCTGACGCGAGCCCCAAACGCCCCACCGTCTACCTCGCGCAATGTGGCGAGGATCGCCGATACGACCGCGAGGCGCTGCGCAGCGAACTCGTGCAGCGCGGTTATCCGGTGCTGCCCGACCGCGAATTGCCGACCAGCGAAACCGAGTACCGCGCCGAAGTCGCGCGGCTGCTCGAACGCTCGGCGCTGGCGGTGCACCTGCTCGGTGTCTCGCCGGGCCTGGTGCCAGAAGGCAAGGGGCTGGACTCGGTGCTCGTGATCCAGAACGCGATGGCGGTTGAAAGCGTGGCCGAGCGAGCGACCACACGCGCCGATGGCGCCGGCTTCGGCCCGCTGCGGCGGGTCGTCTCGCTGCCTGCCGGCACGCTGTGCGAGCGGCCCAACCACCAGCAGTTTTTGCAGGACATGCACAGCCGCGCTGAGCTGCAAGGCGGTGCCGAAGTCATCACCGGCGACCTCGAAGCGGTCAAGGCGGCGATGCATGTCGCGCTCAAGGCCATTGAAGCCCCACCGCCGCCGCCCGTCGTGCCGGCGGCGCCGGCCGATGCCGCCGCCGTGGCGGCGGCGGCTGGCGATGCGGCCAGCGCCGCGGCCGGCCCCGGCACCATCTACGTGATCTTCGACGCACCCGACCGCAAGGCCACGGCCGAGATTCGCAAAGCCTTGAGCACCCGCTTCAACGTGCTCAAGCCGGTGTTTTCCGCCGTTGAAGGCGAGGGCCGCGAAGCCAACGAACGCTGGTTCACCGAATGTGATGTCGTGCTGATCTTTTACGGCAGCGGCACCGTCGGCTGGAAAGCCACCGTCGACAGCGACCTGCTCAAGGCGCGGTCTTGGCGCAAGGGGCGGCCGTTTCGCGGCGTCTTCACCTGGGTCGCCGATGGGCCGTCGGAGGACAAGGACGACCTCGTCGATACCGGTGGTGCCAGTGTCATCGACGCCCGCGCCGGTTACGCAGAAGCCCTGCTGGCCCCGGTGATCGGCGCGCTGCAAGGGGACGCGCATGGCTGACCCCAAACCGGCGGCTGCCGGCGCCGGCAGCATCGCGGGCCCGAGTGCCAGCGCGGTGCGCAACCCCTACCCGGGCCTGCGCCCATTTCGCGCCGACGAAGAACATCTGTTTTTTGGCCGCGAGCACCAGGTCGACAAGATGCTCGACAAGCTCGGCGCGCACCGCTTCCTGGCGGTGGTCGGCGGCTCGGGCAGCGGCAAGTCGTCGCTTGTCAATTGCGGCCTTCGCCCGGCCTTGCACCGTGGCTATCTGGCCAATGCGGGCGCGCGCTGGCGCATGGCACAGATGCGCCCGGGCAGCGACCCGATTGGCGCGCTCGCGCGTGCCTTGGCCGAACCCGGGGTGCTCTACGACACGCCGCTGACCGGTGCGCTGTCGGCGGCCGAGTTGGTCGAGTCGACGCTGCGTCTGGGCAGCCTGGGCCTGGT
>JANPDN010000073.1:0-64173 GCA_031431555.1 Rubrivivax sp. | reverse complement strand
GGTTGATGGCGTGATAAACGGCCTGCCGCACCCGCAGGTCCTTGAACGGGTTGCGGCCCTTGACATCGCTGTCGGCGAGCTCGTCGCGCGCCTGGTCGAAGGTCAGGTACTGCTGGCCGATGTCGGCGGTCTGCGCCAGTGTGATGCGTGGGTCGGCCTTCAGCCGGTTGATATCCTGGTACGGCGGGTCGAGCACCAGGTCGACCTCGCCCGAGGCCAATGCCGCCAGCCGCGTCGCGTCGCTCTTGATGGTCACAAAGCTGACCTCGTCGGCGATGCCCGGCGCCTTCTGGCGCGCATCGTTTTGGCCCCACCAGGTGGCGTGGCGCTTGAGCAGCGTGCGCACATCGGGCTCGTAGCGGTCGAGCTTGAAGAGCCCGGTGCCGTTGGCGTTGCGCACCGCGAAGGTCTCTTGTTTGGCGTTGAAATCCTGCGCTTTTTGCACGCCGTGTTTTTCACACCAGGCCTTGTTCATCACCGGCAGGAAGACCAGCTTTTCCGGCAGCACGGCGTCGGGCGCTTCGGTGATCAGGTCGACTGTGGTGTCGTCGATCTTCTTCGCCTCGATCACGCCCTTGAGCTGGAAGGCACGCTGCGATGGCGCGCTCAGTGCACGCTGGATCGAGAAGACCACGTCGTCGGCAGTCATCATGCTGCCATCGTGAAAGACGACACCGGCACGCAGCTTGAAACGCCAGCTTGTCGCGCTGGTCATCCGCCACGACAGGGCGAGGCCGGGCTCGAGCTTGAACTGCTCGTCGCGGTGGACCAGCGAGTCGTAGATCTGGAACACGATGCGCGAGTGGTAAAGCAGCGCGATGGCGTGTGGGTC
Organism: Rubrivivax sp.; assembly: GCA_031431555.1. GTDB lineage: Bacteria > Pseudomonadota > Gammaproteobacteria > Burkholderiales > Burkholderiaceae_C > Rubrivivax. The sequence goes on along the minus strand of JANPDN010000073.1, from coordinate 63,341 downwards.
CATCGTCTGCGGGTCGAAAGCCGATGCGATGCGCAGGCTCGTTGATGGTGCTGCGGGCGCGGCGCTTGCGGCTGCCACCAGGCCGGTGAGCATGCCCGCCAACAGGATGCAGCGCAGCCGCGTGATCCAGGCCAAAGATTTGCGCATCACGCTGCCGCCCCCGCAATCGCTTCACGCCGGCTGCGCACCTGCCGCGCCGCGGCCAGAAAGTCCTGCAACATCGGGCCGTCGTCAAAGGTCACCGGGTCTGCCGGATCGTGAAACTCCGGATGCCATTGCACGCCGGCGATATACACCGGCCCCTCGCGGCGAATCGCTTCGATGAGGCCGTCGTCGGGGCAATGCGCCTCGACGACAAAACCGGGCGCCAGGTCGCGGATGCCCTGGTGGTGGATGCTGTTGGTGGTGCCGCCGGGCTGGCCCGGATAGAGCTGAGCCAGGCGTGTACCGGGAACGATCGTGATGCCGTGCAGGTGGTGTTCGTATTTGCCCAAAGCGCGGTGGTTCAGCGATGCCGGGCGCTGGGTTTCGATGTCCTGCCAGAGCGTGCCGCCGTACATCACATTGAGCAGCTGGAAGCCGCGGCAGACACCGAACACCGGTTTGCCGGCGGCGACAAAAGCTTCGATGAGTTCGATCTCGTAGCGGTCGCGCACCGCGTCGCCGGCCCAGGCTTCGTCGATCGGCGCCTGGCCATAACTCTGCGGCGCAACATCGTTGCCACCTTGCAGCACCAGGCCGTCGAGCGCTGCGGCGTAGTCGCTCAGGTTCAGGTCGGTGCGGGTGACGATGCTGTCGCTGGTGACCGCCGGCACCATCACCGCCATCGCATGCCCAGCGAGCACCCAGTGTGCGACCGACTGCTCCAGGTAGTGCAGGGTCTTGGTGAAGACGCCGCCGATATTCACCCCCGGCGTGCCGGGGTAGTAGATGCGCGCCGAGACACCGATCAACAAGGGGCGGGTGGTTTCGCTCATAGCGCTAGTTTGCCTCGTGGCCGACGGCTCGGCGCGCTGCTTCACGGCTTGCCTGCTTCAGAATCGCCGCATGTTGCGATCACGCCCTTGGACCCGCTGAACGGCGGCCTGACCTGGCCGCTGGTGGCGGCCGTTCTCGGCGGGGCGATGCTGCATGCAGGCTGGAACGCGCTCGTCAAGTCCGGCCAGGACAAGGCCGCCGATACCGCCCTGCTGCATTTCATGGCCGCCGGGGTGGCGTTGCCACTGGCCTTGTGGGCGGGGCTGCCGCGGGTCGCGAGCTGGCCCTTCATCGGCTTGTCGATGTTGATCCACATCGGCTACTACAGCGCGCTGGTGGGGGCCTACCAGCATGGAGAACTCGGCATCACCTATCCGATCATGCGCGGACTGGCGCCGCTGCTGGTGGCGCTGGGCAGCGCCGCGCTGATCGGCGAGGTGCCGACCGCCGCGGCCTGGCTGGGCATCGTCGGCGTCACGCTCGGTGTTGCACTCGTCGGGCTGGCGCATCCCGGGCGGGCACTGCACCACCACAAGGCGCTGGCCTATGCTTTTGCCAACGCCGTGATCATCGCCAGCTACACCGTCGTCGACGCGCTTGGCGCGCGTGCCTCGGGGTCGGCCTTCAGTTATGTGCTGTGGCTGTCGGTGGTCAGCGCCTTGCCGTACCCGCTGCTCGTCTGGTGGCAGCGCGGGCGCGCCGGACGGCCGGCGCTGCGGGTCCACGCACGGCAGCGCTGGGGCCGGGCGACGATCGGTGGTGCGGCATCGATCGGCTCGTATGCAATCGCCTTGTGGGCGATGACGCAGGCGCCGGTGGCCAGCGTGGCGGCGCTGCGCGAAACCTCGGTGCTGTTCGCTGCCGTCTTCGGCACGCTGATGCTCAAAGAGCGCTTCGGCTTGCAGCGCGGGCTGGGCACGCTGGTGGTGGTGGCCGGCGTGATGGCCTTGCGCGCAGGCTGAGTAGCGGGGGACCACCGCGGCGCGCCGCCTTGCGCCTACGGCGGCGCGGCAAAGGCCCGCCACAACCACCAGCCCAGGGCCGCTGCCAGCAGCAGCCAGACGGCCACGACGACGACCGCGCCCCACAACAACTTCGGCGCGCGGTCGACACTCGATTGCGCTTGGAGCAAACACTGCTGCCACAGCGCAGGCGGGGTCAACCGCAGCACCAGCGCGATACCCAGCGGCACCAGCACCAGATCGTCGAGGAGGCCGAGCACCGGGATGAAATCCGGGATCAGGTCGATCGGGCTCAAGGCGTAGGCGACCACGATCGCGGCGACGATCTTCGCCGGCAGCGGTGTCTGCGGATGGCGGAACAATTTCCACAGCGCGAGCACCCGAGTGCCGAGCTGGGCGACGGCGCCGGGGCGCAAGTTGGAGGCGGGGCGACTCATGGCCGGAAACTGTTGCTCAGCGACTCGTCACGTCGCGCGATCGGCCTCGCCGATCTCTGCGCGGCGACCAAGTCACAAGCCCGCCCACGACGCGCCGACGACCCGCTCACGACCCGCTCACGACCAGCTCACCGCGGCCGAGAACATATAGCCGGCGCCATAGACGGTCTTGATGATCTTCGGCAGCTGCGGGTCGTCTTCGAGCTTGCGGCGCAGACGCGAGATGCGCACGTCGATGCTGCGGTCCAGCGGCGACAGATCGCGCTGGCCGACGAGCTGCTCGCGGGTGAGGATCTGGTAAGGCCGCTCGACGAACGCGCGCAGCACCTGCGTCTCGGCGCTGCCGAGCAGGTACTCGCGGCCGTCGTCGGCGCGCAGCGTCTGGGCGCTGCAGTCCAGACGCCAGCCGGCGAAGCTGGCGACGCGGCGCGGCGGCCCGGGTGGCACCCCGCCACGGCCGCCACCGCTGCCGGCGCCGACGCGCCGGCGCAGGATGCTGCGCACACGCGCCACCAGCTCGCGCGGCTCGAAGGGCTTGACCATATAGTCGTCGGCACCAAGCTCCAGGCCCATTACCCGATCGACCATGTGGCCGCGTCCGGTGAGGATCAGCACACCGCTGCTCGAGACTTGCGCGATTTGCCGCACCAGCTCGATGCCGTCCATATCGGGCAGCCCGAGATCGACGATGCACAGCGCGGGGTGATCGGTTTGCAGGCGGCGCAACACCGCGGCGCCGGTTTGGAACGCCACCGCGGCAAAGCCAAATTCGTCCAGCGCTGTGAGCACCAGTTTGGCGATTGCAACGTCGTCTTCGACGACATAGATCAGCGGCGCTGGTGCCCCGCCGTCCGAAAGCGGCCGCGCTGCGGTCACTGCAGCACTCCGTGCGTCGCGCACCAACGCGCCAAGCCGGCGCTTGCGCGCTTTCGGGCGGCCGCGCGCGCACGCATCACGATGACGCGCCCCCGAGCAGCGCCGCGAGCTGGTCCTTGGTGAAGGGTTTGGCAAGCATCGGCACGTCGCCGGCTTGCCCGAGGTCCGGCGCGTAGCCGCTCATCAGCACCACCTGCGGCACTGCGCCGCGCGCAAGCGCATGCGCCGCCAGCGCGCGGCCGTCGACGACGCCCGGCATCACCACGTCGGACAAGAGCAGCGCTATCCCCGGACTCGCCGCCGTCTGATCGAGGATCTGCATCGCATCGCTGCCGTTTTGTGCCTCGATGACGACGAAGCCGAGTTCGAGCAACCAGCGCCGAACGACCTTGCGGACTGCCGCGTCGTCGTCCACGAGCAGCGCCAGGCCGCGGTCGGCGCAGGCGGTGTCGTCGCCCGCTTCGATCGGCGCCTGCATCTCGCTGCTGACCTCGCCGGCCGGCAGCCACAGCGAGACCGTCGTGCCGATGCCGACGGTGCTGGATACGCTGGTCGCACCTTCGGACTGTTTGACGAAGCCATAGACCACCGCCAGCCCGAGGCCGCTGCCCAGCCCGGCAGACTTGGTCGTGAAGAAGGGTTCGAAGATGCGTGCCAGGGTCGCGGCATCCATGCCGCAGCCGTTGTCGCTGACGGCGATGCACACATAACGACCGGGCTCGACGTGCAATTCGGTGGCGCGCGCGATGTCCAGCGTCTGCGCCGAGGCCTGCACGCCGATCCGCGCCGGCGCTTCGCCGCGCGCCAGCGTCGGCGTACCGAGCGCATCGCGTGCATTGAGAATCAGGTTGAGCAATGCGCTGTGCAGTTGGTCGGCGTCGATCCAGGCCCACAGCGGCGCGCTTTCGGCATCGGCATCGGCATCGATGTCGAGCAACACGCTGTCGGGCAGCGACAGCCGCACCATCCTGGCGACCGATGCGATCAGCGGCGAGACCTCGACGGCCTGGGCTTCGAGCGGCTGCGTGCGCGAGAACGACAGCAGCGCCTTGATCAGCTCGGCGCCGCGCCGCGCGGCGGCAACGGCGGGATCGACAAACTCGGCCACCGCCGGATCGCCACCACGGGCCGCGCCGAGCGCGCTCAAGTTGCCGATGATGACGGTCAGGATATTGTTGAAGTCGTGCGCCAGGCCGCCGGTCAACTGGCCCAGCGCGTCCATCTTCTGCGCCCGCACGAGCACCGCCTGCGCCTGCTTCTGTTCGCTGATGTCGAAGGTTAGCTCAAAACATCCGGCCACCGTGGTGTCGGCGCTGATCTCCGGGATCAGGGTCGTTCTGGCGTGGACACGGCGGCCGCCGACGAGCGCCGTTTCGTATTCATAAGTCACCGCCTGGCCGGCCAGCGCCCGCTTGAGTTGGTTGTGGATGCGTGCGTCGGTGGCGGCACCCAGGGCGACCATCGCGCTGGCCGCGCCCGGATTGCCGGTGTCCAGGCCGAACCAGTCCTGGTAGCCGCGGTTGATAAATCGATAGACGCCGTCGCGGTCGAAGTAGGCGATCAAGGCCGGTATCGAATCCGTGATCAGGCGCATCCGCGCCTCGCTTTGGCGCAACTCGCTGCTGCGCTGGGTGACTCGGGACTCGAGCATCAAGCTGTGCTCGTGGATCTGGCGCTCGGCGCTGCGCTGGGCGGTGATGTCGGAGTACAGGGTCACGAAGCCATGCCCGGGCACCGGAACACCGCGCACCAGCAGCACCGTGCCGTCGCGCCGCGTGCGCTCGATCTCGTGGGGCTCGAATTCGCGCGCGCTGCGCATGCGATCGTCTACATAGGCCTGCGGGTCGCCATCGCCGTACTCACCCCGCGCGGCGTTGAAGCGGATGAAGTTCTCGAACGGCGCACCGACGTAGCCCATCTCGGGCGGGAAGTCGAGCAGGCGCAGAAAGGTCTTGTTCCAGGCCACGAAGCGCAGGTTGCTGTCGATCAGCGTGAAACCCTGGTCGATCAGGTCGAGCGCCGCGCGCAGTGATTCATAACGCCGAAAGCTGTCGTCCGAGGGGGCTGCGGGTTGTCTCACTGAGGGTGCGGAAGATGACGCAATCATTCGTCACATTGTCGCGCGGCTGGTGCAACAGTCGCGCCCCATTCTGCAGGCCCCGACAGCGCCGTGCCACGGCGCACCCGGCGGGCACGCGCCGACCGCAGACCCCCAAGACCCGCAGGCAAGCAGACACGATGACGCCAACCGATCCCTACGCCCTGGGCCTGGACAAAAACGCCGCCAATTTTGTGGCCCTGTCGCCGCTGAGCTTTATCGAACGCGCGGCCAGCGTCTACCCGGATCGCGTTGCAGTGATCTACGGGTCGCGGCGCCAGACCTGGCGCGATACCTACTCGCGATGCCGCCGCCTGGCCAGTGCGCTCAGGCAGCGCGGGGTTGGTGCAGGCGACACCGTCGCGGTGATGTTGCCCAACGTGCCGGCGATGTTCGAGGCCCACTTTGGTGTGCCGATGACCGGCGCGGTGCTGAACACCCTGAATACGCGGCTCGATGCCGAGGCCATCGCCTTCATGCTGCAGCATGGCGAGGCCAAGGTGCTGCTCACCGACCGCGAGTTTTCTGCGGTGGTCGAAAAAGCGCTGGCGATCGTCAGCGCGGCAGGCGCGCAGCGGCGGCCGTTTGTGATCGAGGTCGAGGACGAAGAAGCCCCCACGGGCAAGGCGCTCGGCGACGTGTCGTATGAATCCTTTCTGGCCCACGGCGACCCGGCCTTCGCCTGGCAGTTGCCCGCCGACGAGTGGGACGCGATTGCGCTGAACTACACCTCGGGCACGACCGGAAATCCAAAAGGGGTCGTCACGCATCACCGCGGCGCCTACCTCAACGCCGTTTCCAACGTCGTGACCTGGCAGATGCCGCGCCACCCGGTATATCTGTGGACGCTGCCGATGTTCCATTGCAACGGCTGGTGTTTCCCGTGGACCCTTGCCCTGCAGGCCGGTGCCAGCGTGTGCCTGCGCAAGATCGACACCGCGCCGATCTTTGCGCTGGTGCGCGAGCACCGCGTCAGCCACCTGTGCGGTGCGCCGATCGTCTTTGGCATGCTGGTCAATGCGCCTGCGGCGCAGCGTGCCGGGATCGACCATGCCATCGACGGCCTGATCGCCGGGTCGGCGCCGCCGGCGGCAATCATCGAAGGCTGCGAGCGCATCGGCATCAATATCACCCATGTTTATGGCCTGACCGAGACCTACGGCCCGGCGGCGGTCTGCGCGCCGCAGGTCGAGTGGGCGGGGCTGCCGTTGGGCGACCGCGCGCGCCTGAATGCGCGCCAGGGCGTGGCCTCGCCGATGCAGCAAACCATCGCCGTGCTCGACCCGCAGACCTTGCAGCCGGTGCCGGCTGACGGCGAAACGATGGGCGAGATATTTTTCCGCGGCAACCTGGTGATGAAGGGCTATCTGAAAAACGCCCGCGCCACCGCCGAGGCTTTTGACGGCGGCTGGTTCCACACTGGTGACCTTGCGGTGGTGGAGGGCGACGGCTACGTCAAGATCAAGGACCGCAGCAAGGACGTGATCATCTCCGGCGGCGAGAATATTTCCAGCGTCGAGGTCGAGGAAGTGCTCTACCGCCACCCCGATATCCTGGTCGCCGCGGTGGTTGCCAAGCCCGACCCGAAATGGGGCGAAGTGGCGGCGGCGTTTGTCGAATTGCGCGAGGGCTCGACCGCTACCGAGGCCGAGGTGATTGAACATTGCCGCCACCAGATGGCGCGCTTCAAGGTGCCCAAGCAAGTCATGTTTGGCGTGTTGCCGAAGACCGCCACCGGCAAGATCCAGAAGTTCGTCCTGCGCGATCAACTGCAGTCGGCCTCGGCCATCGACGCCGGGCAGCCCTGATGGCCGACGACTTCATCCTTTCGACCCGCGGCCTGACCAAGGAATTCAAGGGTTTCGCCGCGGTGCAGGACGTCAGCCTGAACGTGCGGCGCGGCAGCATCCACGCGCTGATCGGGCCCAACGGCGCCGGCAAGACGACGGTCTTCAACCTGCTGACCAAGTTCTTGCAGCCGACCCGCGGCAGTATTCATTTCAACGGCCATGACATCTCGAAGGAAGAACCGGCGCAGATCGCGCGCCGCGGCGTGATCCGCTCGTTCCAGATCTCGGCCACCTTCGGCCACATGACGGCGCTGGAAAACGTGCGCGTGGCGCTGCAACGCAAGCTCGGCACCTCGTTCCACTTCTGGCGCTCAGGGCGCAGCCTGAACCAGCTCGACGAGCGCGCGATGGCGCTGCTCGAGGCCGTCGACCTGACCGACTACGCCCGCACGATGGCCGTCGAGATGCCGTATGGCCGCAAACGTGCGCTCGAGATCGCAACCACGCTGGCGCTGGATCCCGAACTGATGTTGCTCGACGAACCGACACAAGGCATGGGCCACGAAGACGTCGACCGGGTGGCCGAGCTGATCCGCAAGGTCGCGGCCAACCGCACGGTGCTGATGGTCGAGCACAACCTGTCGGTCGTTGAAAAGCTCAGCGATGTGATCACCGTCTTGCAGCGCGGCCAAGTCCTGGCCGAAGGGCCCTACGCCGTGGTCTCGCAGGACCCGCGCGTGCTTGAAGCCTATGTCGGGGTGGAAGCATGAAAACGCAGAGCAACGAAGTCCTGCGCGTGACTGACCTGCACGCTTTTTACGGCGAGTCGCACATCCTGCACGGCATCGACCTGACAGTGAACGAAGGCGAACTCGTGACCCTGCTTGGCCGCAATGGCGCCGGTCGGTCGACGACGTTGAAGGCGATCCTCGGCCTGGTCGGGCGCCGCACCGGCTCGGTGATGGTCAACGGCAACGAGGTCACGGCGATGGCGCCGCATGGCATCGCGCGGCTGGGCATCGGCTATTGCCCAGAAGAGCGCGGCATCTTCTCGGGCTTGAGCGCCGAAGAAAACCTGATGCTGCCGCCCGAGGTCAAGAGCGGCGGCATGACGCTGGACGAGATCTACAAGGTCTTCCCGAATCTGTACGAGCGTCGCCACAGCCCCGGCATGCGCCTGTCGGGCGGTGAACAGCAGATGCTGGCGATGGCACGCATCCTGCGCACGGGCGCGCGCCTGCTGCTGCTCGACGAGATCACCGAAGGCCTGGCGCCGGTGATCGTGAAGAAGCTCGGCGAAGTCATCCGGCTGCTCAAGAGCCGCGGCTACACGATCGTGCTGGTCGAGCAGAACTTCCGCTTCGCAGCACCCCTGGCCGACCGCCACTACGTGCTCGAACATGGCCGCATCGTGGCCACCGTGCTCAAAGAAGAACTCGAGGCCAAGACCGAGATGCTGCACCAGCTGCTCGGCGTCTGAGCCACGAATGGCGCCACGAATTGCGCCACCGATCGATTCATTCAATTCATCCGCCCTGTTCCACCCCTTCGAAAGTTGACCATGAAATTCAAGACCCTTACCCTCGTCGCCGCGCTGGCCGCGGCGCTCGCACCAGCGCTCGCGCAGGTGTCGGACAACGTGGTGCGCCTGGGCGTGCTGACCGACCTGTCGGGAAGTTACTCCGACCTGTCGGGCACCGGCGCGGTGCTCGCCACGCAGATGGCGATCGACGATTTCATCGCCAAGGAAAAGCCTTCTTTCAAGATCGAGATGGTCTCGGCCGACCACCAGAACAAGGGAGATATCTCGTCGAACAAGGCGCGTGAATGGTTCGAGAAGGACAAGGTCGACGTCGTCACCGAACTGGTCACGACATCGACTGCACTGGCGGTGATGAAGATCGCCAAGGAGAAGAACAAGATCGCGCTGATCTCCGGTGCGGCCTCGACGCGCATCACCAACGAGGACTGCAACGACGTCACCGTGCATTGGACCTACGACACCTACGCGGTGGCCAACGGCACCGCCAAGGCAGTCGTCAAGCAGGGTGGCAAGAGCTGGTTTTTCCTGACCGCCGACTACGCCTTCGGTCACTCGCTGGAGAAGGACTCCAGCGACGTCGTCAAGGCCAACGGCGGCCAGGTGCTCGGCGCTGTGCGCCACCCGTTCCCGGGCACCGACTTTTCGTCGTTCCTGCTCAAGGCGCAGGCCTCGGGGGCGCAGGTCATCGGCCTGGCCAATGCCGGCACCGACACCACCAACTCGATCAAGCAGGCAGCCGAGTTCGGCATCACGCCCAAGCAGTCGCTGGCCGGTTTGCTGGTCTTCATCACCGACGTGCATTCGTTGGGCCTGAAGGCGACGCAGAACATGTTTCTGACCGAGGGCTTCTACTGGAACCTCAACGACGAGACACGCGCCTGGTCGAAGCGCTTTTTCGACAAGCACAAGCGCATGCCGACGATGGTCCAGGCCGGCCAGTACTCGTCGGTGTCGCATTACCTGAAGGCGGTCAAGGCGGTCGGCAGCGATGACACTCAAAAGGTCATGGCGCAGATGAAGAAGACGCCGATCAACGACTTCTTCGCCAAGAACGGCCAGATCCGCGACGACGGCCGGATGGTCCATGACATGTACCTGCTGCAGGTCAAGAAGCCGGCCGAGTCGACGACGCCCTGGGACTACTACAACGTGCGGGCGACGATCCCTGCGGCTGAGGCCTTCCAGCCGCTGTCGGCGTCGCGCTGCTCGCTGATCAAGAAGGGCTGACGCTCACCCCCACCCGCCCTTTCCCGCATGCGGGAAAGGGCCGGTCGATTGACGCACTGAGAACCCGCCATGGAAATATTCGGCATCACGACGCAGGCGCTGTTCGGGCAACTCCTGCTCGGGCTCATCAACGGCTCGTTCTACGCCGTGCTGAGCCTGGGCTTGGCTGTGATTTTCGGCCTGCTCAACATCATCAACTTCGCGCATGGCGCGCTGTACATGATCGGCGCCTTTGTCGCGCTGCTCGGCTTCAAGCATTTCGAGATGAATTTCTGGGTCGCGCTGGTCGCCGCACCCGCCGTCGTCGGCCTGCTCGGCGTGCTCATCGAGCGCACCATGCTCAAGCACCTGTACCAACTCGATCACCTCTACGGCCTGCTGCTGACTTTCGGCCTGGCGCTGATCGGCGAGGGCATCTTCCGCTACTTCTTCGGCGTCTCGGGTGAGTCGTATGCGCCGCCCGAAAGCCTCGAAGGCGGCGTCAACCTGGGCTTCATGTTCCTGCCGCTGTACCGGGGTTTTGTCGTGCTCGCGGCGCTGGTCGTCTGCTTCGTCACCTGGTATGTGATCGAGCGCACGCCGCTGGGTGCGACCTTGCGTGCCGCGACCGAGAAGCCGCAACTGGTGCAGGCGCTGGGCATCAACGTGCCGGTGCTGGTGACCGCAACCTACGGCGCTGGTGTTGCACTCGCCGCCTTCGCCGGCGTGCTGGCCGCGCCAATCCAGCAGGTCAACCCGGTGATGGGGTCGAACCTGATCATCGTCGTATTCGCCGTCGTCGTGATCGGCGGCATGGGCTCGATCCTGGGCTCGATCGTGACCGGCCTGGGCCTCGGCCTGGTCGAGGGCCTGACCAAGGTCGTCTACCCCGAAGCTTCGGCGGTGGTCATCTTCGTGATCATGATCATCGTGCTGCTGGTGCGCCCTGCCGGGCTGTTTGGCAAACAGGCTTGAAGGATTTCTCATGACCCTGCTGGAGTTCACCAAACCCAACTCGTCGCGACAGGCGCTGGGTTACGCGCTGTTGATCGTGGCCGGCATCATCGCCCCGTTTGTGGTCTACCCGACCTTCTTGATGAAGGTGCTGTGTTTTGCGCTCTTTGCTTGCGCCTTCAACCTGCTGCTGGGCTTTGCCGGTTTGCTGTCGTTTGGGCACGCCGCGTTTTTTGGCGGCGCGGCTTATGTCTGCGCGGCTTTGAGCAAGAACTATGGCGTGACGCCGGAGTTGGCGATCCTGGCCGGCGGCGCCGTCGCCGCGCTGCTCGGTCTGTTGTTCGGCGCGCTGTCGATCCGGCGCTCGGGCATCTACCTGACGATGATCACGCTGGCGCTGGCACAACTGGTCTACTTCTTTGCCTTGCAACTGCCGTTCACCGGCGGTGAAGACGGTCTGCAGGGCGTACCGCGCGGCAAGCTTTTCGGGCTCATCGACCTGACCGACAACCTGACGATGTACTTCTTCGTCTTCGCGGTCTTCGGCGCCGGCTTCTGGCTCATCCATCGCACGATCCATTCGCCCTTCGGCCAGGTCCTCAAGGCGATCCGCGAAAACGAGCCGCGCGCAATTTCGCTCGGCTACGACGTGGCGCGCTACAAGCTGCTGGCCTTTGTGCTGTCGGCCTTTCTGGCCGGTGTCGCCGGGGGCATGAAGTCGCTCGTCTTCCAACTCGCGTCGCTGACCGATGCCCATTGGCATATGTCCGGCGAAGTCGTGCTCATGACGCTGCTCGGCGGCCTGGGCACGTTGTTCGGCCCGGCGGTGGGCGCCTTGGTCATCGTCACGATGGAGAACGAACTCGCCGACAAGGTCGGGCCCTGGGTGACCGTGATCATGGGCGCGATCTTCGTCATCTGCGTGCTCGCGTTCCGCCGCGGACTGGTCGGCGAATTGCTCGCCAAATGGGGCCAGGTCGGCGGCAAGCGGGCATCGCAGCCGGAGCACTGAGCTTCATCACCCGCGGCGCGCAGGTCATGGTGCCGAACAACGCTGAACGCAGCGCGTTGGGGTTGAGATTTCGGGCCGGCGGGTGCTTTATCCGTGAGCTGTTGCGCGGCCGGCGCGGGCAAACTGTCAGCGCCGGTTACTTGGGCGGCGGCGTTGCCGATGACGCCAGCACAGACCCACCAGCAGATGCCTCAAGTCATCAACACCAACGCCGGCTCGATGTCGGCACAACGTCACCTGGCGCACAAGCAGGGCACGTTGTCGACGGCAATGCAGCGGCTGTCGTCGGGCTTGCGCGTCAACCGCCAAGGACCATGCCGCCGGGCTCGCGATCACCGAACGCATGAGCGCGCGGCTGCGTGGCATGGAGCAAGGATCGCGCACCGCCAGCGACGGCATCTCGATGCTGCAGGTCGCCGACGGTGCCCTGGCCGGCATGAACGGCAACCTGCAGCGCATTCGCGAGCTTGCGGTGCAGGCCGCCACTGCCAGCACCTCGGCGTCGGACAAGGCCGCGTTGCAGCAAGAAGTGGCGCAGCTCATCGGCGAAGTCGACCGCGTCGGCGTGGGCACCGAATTCAACGGCTCGAAGGTCTCCAACAACGCCGGCGCGTCGGTCTTCGGCGACATCAACCAGGTTGCGGTGATGCGTGGTCTGCAGGGCGGCTGGCTTGAAAACGCCGAGCAGATGCTGGCCACCCATTGCGGCTTGAGCGGCGACGGGGCGGCGAGGAGCATCGAGCTCACGACCTTCACCGACGGCGGCAACGCGCCGTTTCATATCGACCGCATCATTGCCCACGAAATGGCGCATGCGGTGATGGCGCGGTCGATGAACTGGGCCAATATGCAGAACCATGTCTGGTTCCTCGAGGGCTCGGCGGAGCTCATTCACGGCGCCGACGAGCGGATTGCCGCCGACCTCGCCGCCGCCGGCGGCGCCGGCAACGAGCAGGCCCTGGTCAACGAGGTGGGCACCGGCTGGGGTGGCAGCAGTGCCGACTGTTCTGGCAGTTGTGCCGCGGTGCGTTTTTTGCACCCGCGCATCAAGGCCGTGGGGGCAACGGCATCAAGGATGTGATGTCCTGCCTGACGGCCAACCAGAACGCCACCCTCGACCAGGCCTTTGCCAACGCGGTGGCCACGCGCGGCGGCGTGGTCTCGGGCTACACCTCGGTGGCCAATTTCCTGACCAACTACAACAGCAACGGTGCTGCCTTCATCGCCGGCATGAACCTGGGCAATGCCGATACCGGCGCAGTCGGTGGGCTCGATGCCGATGCCGGCGCGGCGAAGACCGCAACCAGCGTCGTCAACGATGTCGGCATGTTGTCGGGCAGCAATGTGCTCAACGGTTTCACCGAGACCTTCGAGGCCATCAGCACCGGCAACGGCCCGAAGAACCTGCTGACACTGCAGATCGGCAGCGAAGCGCAACAAACCCTCGATGTCAGTCTCGGTGCCGCCAACGCCGCGGCGCTCGACCTGCTCGCCGCCGATGTGACGACCAACGCCAGCCAGGTGATCCAGAAAATGGACAGCGCGCTCGACTACATCAACGGCGAACGTGCGCGCATCGGTGCGCAGTCGAACCGGCTCGACTCGACGATCGACAACCTCGCCGTCACCGCCGAGAACCTCAGTTCCAGCCGCAGCCGCATCCTCGACGCCGACTACGCCAGACAGAGCGCCGCGCTGTCGCGCGCACAGGTCATGCAGCAGGCGGCGATGGCGATGGTCGCGCAGGCCAATACGTCCGGGCGCGACGTGCTGGCCTTGCTGCGCCAATAGCCGCCAGGGCCGCAAGCGCCGGTCTCGGCCGGGCGCATCTGGGTCGTCCGCCGTTGCAGTTCGTCGGCACCGGCTTGCTCGCGTGCTGCCCGTTGCGGCACAGTCTCGCGTCAAGTCCGCCCTGTTGCGAGAGGAATCCCCATGCTGCCTGCCCTGCGCCGTTTTTTTCTTCTGCTCTGCACGAGCAGCCTGATCGCGGCGCTGGTGGCGACGTCGGCCGCCGCCGAAGACGGCCGCCAGGGCCGCCTGGTCGACGTCGGCTGGCTGCAAAAGAACCACGCCGATGTGCTGTTGCTCGATGCCTCGATGACGCCACAACATGCGGCTGGCCACATCGCCGGCGCAGTCAGCGCCGATCTCTACCGCTACGGCCCCAACGAGCCGACCCGCGCTGCGATGGAGCAACGCATCCAGTCCTGGGGTGTCAGCCCGGGCCGCAAGGTGGTGCTCTACGACCAGGGCGGCGACATGATGGCGACGCGGCTGTTCTACGACCTCTATTACTACGGCTTGCCGGCCAGCGACCTGTTCATTCTCGATGGCGGCCTGGGCAAGTGGAAGGCCCAGGGCGGTGCGGTGAGCAAAGAGCCAACTCCGCCGCCGGCCAAGGGCACCTACCGCATCACCGCGCTGCGCGAAGAAGTGCGGGTGCGGCTGCCGGAATTTTTGCTCGCCTCGGGTGACCCCGCCAACCATGCCCTGGTCGAGGCGCTGGAGCCGACCTACCACTACGGCGCGCAAAAATTTTTCGACCGTGCCGGGCATGTGCCCAACGCGATCCTGATGCCGAGCGAGGACTTCTACAACGCCGACAAGACCTTCAAGTCGGCCGATGAGATCCGGCGCCTGGTGCGCTACGCCGGCATCACGCCAGAGCAGGTCGTGCACAGCCATTGCGGCGGCGGCGTGGCCGCCAGCGTGCCCTGGTTCGCGCTGCAGTTCATGGTCGATCACCCGAAGACCAAGCTCTACCTCGAGTCGCAGCATGAGTGGCTGCGCGACGAGCGCGGCTTGCCGTTCTGGACCTACAGCGCGCCCCAGCTGATGCGCCCGGGCGCCTGGCTGGCCGGATGGAACGCACCGATGCTGCGCATGTTTGGCGTCGCGCGGCTGAACCTGGTGGACGTGCGCGCGGCCGACAAATACGCGGCGGGCCATGTGCCCTACGCGCTCAGTATCTCGGACGACATCTTTCGCCGCCATCTCGGCCGCCCAGAGCAACTTGCTGCGCTGCTCGGCCCGGCCGGCGTGAACCCGGCGCACGAGGTGGTGCTGATGGCCGACAGCGGCCTGACCCCCGGCGCCGCGCTGGCCTTTCTGGCCTTCGAGCAGCTCGGCCACAAAAAGGTCTCGGTGTTGATGGACTCCGTCGACGAATGGGGCCTGCGTGGCAACGAGCTGACCAAGGCCGCGACGGTTGTCGGCCCACCGAAGACCGCCAAGGACATCACCGTGCCGGCGGCGACTTATGTCGCGACGAACTTGACGACTAACGCGTCGACAAACGCAGCGCCAAGACGTGCCGACCCGGTGGTCAGCAACCCACAGGCCAGCCGCGGTCTCTATGCCAAAGTGTTCGTCGACGCCGGCAAGGCCCCTGCAGCGCGCCAGCCCGACGGCAAAGTGCTGCGGCTGCCCTACACCGAACTGCTCAACGCCGACGGCACGCCGAAGGCGGCCAAGGATCTGTGGAAGATCATCAGCCAGGCCGGTGTGCCGCGTCATGCCGAACTGATCCTCTTTGCCGACGACGTGGCCGAGGCGGCGGTCAACTACTACCTGTTCAGGCTGATGGGCTGGCCTGACGTCAAGGTCTGGACGAACTGACTCGCTTGTCTACTGGACGAGGCGTTCGGGCGTAAGGACTGCGCGCCGTTGCCGACGTAGTTGCAGCCGGGCCTTGAATCGCTCAAAGCATCGGCAGCAGGTACGCCGTGCACCCCGCCGCGGGCAAGTCAACTTTTGTTCGTTGGGCTGCAGGCGTCTCTGTGCTTCCACCACCTGATTCACATTGGAGTTGACACCATGCAAAGCAAGACCACCCTCGCCCTGGCCACCCTCGCCATGGCCGCCGCCTTCAGTTTCAGCGCGCCGGCCATCGCGCAGGAAGGTACCGCGTCATTCCCCGAACTGATGGCCAAGGCCGCCGACACGAACAAGGACGGCATGATCACGAAGAAGGAATACCTCGACCAGATGGCCAAGATGTGGGATGAAAAACACGCCAAGATGATGAAGACCGACACCACCATGAAGGCCGGCATGATGGACATGAAGCAGTACATGGCCATGCTCAAGACCTTCCCCAACTTCACCAGCGGCGGCGGCAACTGATCGGCATGCGCTGAGCAAAGCGCAGCCGCGCGTCTCAACCTGCGCCGGTTGGCCTTGAAGCCCTGCCGGCCCGCCGCGGCCGGCTCGGCAGCGCCGGCGTCGCGTCTTCGGCCAAGGCCTGCTCGGCTTCGGCCAGGATGCGGTCGAGCCGGTCTTTGAGTTTTTCGGTGCTGAGTTCTTCGCGAAAGCGCTCGACCATCAGCGCCAGGCTGAAAGGGCTCGGCACTTTCAGATCGGCCCAGTCGATGCGCCGGCTTTTCATCGTGCGCAAGGTCGCCGTGAGGCGCTGGATATCGAGTTCCTGCGCGAGCACTTCGGTCTCGGCCTGCGTCAACAGCCGGTTCGCCGGGTCGTACTTCTTGAAGACCTCAAAAAACAGGCTCGACGACGCCTGCACCTGTTTCATGCTCTTGGGCGCGCCGGGGTAACCGCTGAAGACCAGCCCCGCGACCCGCGCGATCTCGCGAAAGCGGCGTTGGGCGAGGGCGCCGCTGTTCAGGCTGCCGAGCACATCGGGCAACAACTTCGCGGCTGAAAAGATCGAGCCGTCTTCGAACGCCGCGACATCGATCGCCTTGGCCGCGAGGATTTCCAGGCCATAGTCGTTGACGCTGAGTGAGAAGGTATTCGGATGTGTGCGCGCCAACCGCCAGGCCAGCAGTTGCGCCAGGCCGATATGCACATTGCGCCCGCCGAAGGGGTAGATGAACAGGTGGTGGCCTTCGCGAGACTCGAAGCGTTCGATCAACAGGCCGCCAGCACGCGGCAGCTTCGACAGCCGCGACTGGGCCAGCAGCATCGGTTGTGCGGCGGCCATCTCGGGGTCGAAGAAGTCGCCCTGCGCAGCGCCGTGCAACATCGATTGCAGCGCGTCGGAAAGCTCACTGGTCAGCGCCATCTTCGACCCCGACCAGGCCGGCACGATGCCCCGGGCCTTGGTCGCGCGCCGCACGTAGGCGACCATCTCCTGCGTGCGCACGTACTCGAGCACACGCCCGGCGAAGACAAAACAATCACCTTTTTGCAAGCGCGCGATAAACCCTTCTTCGACGGTACCGATGGTGCCGCCAGACAACCACTTCACGCTCATCGAAGCCTCGCTGACGATGGTGCCGACCTGCAGCCGGTGGCGCAGCGCGATGCCGCGCACCGGCACCCGCCACAGGCCGTCGACGAGTGCGATGCGGTGGTAGTCGGGATAGGCGCCGAGGCTGTCACCACCTCGTTCGCAGAAATGCATCGCCCAGTCGAACTCGTCGCGCTGCAGATCGCGGTAAGCCGGCGCGGTGCAGGCCTCGGCAAAAAGCTCGTCGGCATCGAAGCCACCGCCGAGCGCGACCGTCACGATGTGCTGCACCAACACGTCCAGCGGCTTGGCCGGCGTGCTGCGCGCTTCCACCCGGCCGGCAGCCGCCGCACGGCGCAGCGCCGCGGCCTCGACCAGTTCGAGCGTATTCGTCGGCACCAGCGTGACGCGGCTGGCGCGGCCCGGTGCATGGCCGCTGCGCCCGGCACGTTGCAACAACCGCGCGACACCTTTGGCGCTGCCGATCTGCAAGACCCGCTCGACCGGCAGGAAGTCCACGCCAAGGTCCAGCGACGAGGTCGCGACGACGGCTTTGAGGCGGCCTTCTTTCAAACCCGCCTCGACCCATTCGCGCACGCTCTTGTCGAGCGAGCCGTGGTGCAGCGCGACGACGCCGGCCCATTCCGGCCTGGCCTGCAAGAGCAGCTGGTACCAGATCTCGGCCTGCGAACGCACATTCGTGAAGACCAGTGTCGTCGACGACTTTTCGATCTCTTCGACCACCGGCTGCTGCATCTGCGCGCCCAGATGCCCGCCCCAGGAAAAACGCCCCGGGTCCTTGGGCAGCAGGGTGTCGATGACGAGAGTCTTGTCGATCTTGCCGCGCACCAGCGTGCCCTGGTCGTGGCCGACAAGGGTGGTCATGGCCTCGTCGAGATTGCCTAACGTTGCACTCAAGCCCCAGACCACGAGGCCCGGGTTCCAGCGTTTGAGGCGCGCGATGGCCAACTGCACCTGCACGCCACGCTTGTTGCCGATCAGCTCGTGCCATTCGTCGACGACGACGGTGTGCACGCCGCCGAGGTCGCTGCGCGCTGACTCGCGGGTGAGCATCAGGCTCAGCGATTCGGGCGTCGTCACCAGCGCCTGCGGTGGGCGTTTGTCCTGCCGGCTGCGCTCGGCGCTCGGTGTGTCACCGCTGCGCGCAGCGACACGCCAGCCGGGGGCGAGATCGACGCTCAAGTCGGCCAGCGGCAGCGCCAAGGCGCGGGTGGTGTCGGCGGCGAGTGCGCGCATCGGCGTCAACCACAAGACCTGGATCCCCGGCCCGCTTTGCCGGCGCAGCAGCGCACCGAGCCAGACCGCGTAGGTCTTGCCGCTGCCGGTGGTGGCATGCAGCAGGCCGCTGCGGCCGGCGGCCATCGCGGCCCAGACCTCTTCTTGAAAGACAAACGGCCGCCAGCCGCGGCTGGCAAACCAGGCCCGCAGGTCGGCGGTCGACGTGGTTGTTGCCTTGCGCGTGGGCGACGGCGACGGCGACGGCGAGGGCGAGGGCGAGGGCGAGGGCGTTGCCGAGGCCGTGGGCGGATGGCGCTTCATGCGCTCACGATCCAGCCTTCGACCGGGTCGATGCCGGCCGGTATGCCGTAGCCCGATTGCTCAAGTTGCGCCGGCTGCAAACTCGCCCACGCGGCCTGCACCAGGCAGAGCAAGGCGTCGATGCGGTCGCCGCTAGCATCGTCGACGAGATGGTCACGCTGGGCGTGGCTGAGCCGGATGCGCAGGCCCAAGCGGGTGCGGCCCTGTTCGAGCCGCTCGATGATTTCCTTGCGTGCGATCAGGCGGTTGGCGTCGGTTTTGTTTTTGTACGAACGCGCGCCGATCAATTCGTGGGCAAGCAGGCCCGGGTAGGCTTCGAGCGCGGTGCGTGCCGGGTCGCCGACCACCATCTGCGGCACGCTCACGCCGCTGCTTACCAGCCGCGAAAAACCTTCGTAGTACATGAAGCCGACCGGCACGTAGCGGGTTTGCAGCGGGCTCGTTGCAGAGACGCCGGGCAGCGTGCGATCGGTTTGCCGGTGCAGCAGGCGCTGGCCGGCGGCGCGAGTGTTGCCCCAGCTGTCGACCAACGCGCGGAACGCCATCCGGTTGATGCAGCGCCGCTGCACGCTGTCGATCACCGCGCTGGCGTCGCTGCCGAGTTGGAGCGAATCGACAAACTCGCGCGGCAGGCCGAACGGAAAATCAAATCCACCTAGCCAGGGCCCGGCTTCGTTCAGCAGGGCCTCGAAAGCCGCCAGGTCGTGCAACTCGTCGAGCCGATCGAAGCGCAGCGCACTGCCTTGCAGCCGCCCGCGCGCCACCGTGATCGGCTTGCCGCGCCGCGGCGCGCTGCTGAAGTCGACACCGATCAGCGCCAGCGGCGGCTGCGCAGGCGAACGTGTAGCCGTCGCCTCTGGCGTTGTCGGCTGTGCCGCTGCGATATTGCGTGGGGTTGGTTTTGCCGGGGCAGGGCGCATCCGCGAATTGTCGCGGGCGCCGGCGAGCGCCGATGAGCGCTGGGTGTTTGGGTGCGGCGCGGTGCCGGGCGCCGTTCAGGCCAGCAGCGAGCCGCTGCTGGCGTTGCGCTCGGTGCCGCCGATGGCGCTGTAGCCCAGGGGCGCTGCGGCTGCCGGGGTCGGCATCAGGACATCGATGGCACGGTCGAGCGCCGCGGTGGCGCGGGCCAGCGATTCGCGTTGTGCAGCGACCTGCGCGCTGGCGCTGGCCAGGCGCAGCCGCATCGGCGCAGGCACACCACCCTGGCGGGCGGCGCGCCGGAAATGGTCTACCGCCGCAGCCAGCGCGCGGTGCAGCCCGCTGGCGGCGAGTTCGAGGGCGGCGCTGTCGCTGCGGCGCAAAGCCGAGCCGAGTTCGACGAGTTGGGTTTCGACCAGCGCCAGCGGTTGTTCGAGTTCGATCAGCAACGCCGGCGCATGGCGTGCGCTGATGGCGGCGTGCGGCGTCTGCGCGGAAGGCGGGCGATCCTGCATGCGGGCGGCGGGCCGGGTGGTCGGTCGGTTCTAGAGCTGGCGACGCGGCAGCGCCTCAGCGCGAGCCGCGGCCGAGCAGTTCTTGGGCGTTGCCGATGAGCTTGTCGGCGATCGCCCCGGCGTCGACCTTGTAGCTGCCATCACCGATCGCCTTGGCCACCATGGCCACCTTCGCGGCGTCGAAGGTGGCTTCGGTGTTCACGCTGGACTTCAGCGCGGCGGTGGCCGACAGGTCGACGGTGGCGCTGGCCTCGGCCCCGGCTTGTGGCACCGCGGGTGCGGGCTGGCGCTGGGGCGCCGGTGCGGCGGGGACTTTGCTGTCGAGGTGACCGATCTTCATGGGGTGCTCCATCGGGTTGCCGCAGGGTGCAGCAGCCCATGACTCGCTGTATCGGGCGGCTGTGGGCCGAACTTTAGCCCGGTCGGCAAAAAACCAGCTCCAACCCCCTCGACTGCGGGGTGCGCAGGCACCGTCGATGTCGACTTCACAACACCACCTCGACGCGGCGCTCGCCGACGGCAACGCCGTTGACGGTGCGGCCGTTTTCAGTGCGCACCCGCACCGCCTGGCCTTCCAGCCCAGGGCTGAGCGCGACACCTTCGCCGCTGACGCTGAAGCCAGGGCCGACGGCAAGCACCCGCACTGCGTCGCCGATGGCAAACCACTGGCGCTTCTTCAGGTCCCCTTCGTGCAGCGCCTGGCCTGCGGCCAGCGTGCGGCTGAGCGTGCGGCCCAGAGCCAGCGGCAACGCTGCAATGGCCGGCGATGCGGCGGCAGCCTGGTCGACCGTCTGCATGCGCAGATGGGTGGAATCGAGCAGCGTGCCGGCGGGCAAGGCACTGGCGGCGACCAGCGTCGGCGCCAAGACCTTTACCGTCACCGGTAGCGAGATATTCCAGGCCGCGCCGCCGTCAACACAGCGCAGGCCGATGCGCGTCGCGCCCCAGGCCCGCTGGCCGGCGGGCAGGTACGGCTGCACACGGCTGCAAGGTGCGAGTTTGAGCCGGTTGTCGATGGCACCGGCTTGAACTTCGATCTTCGCGCTGGCCTGGGCGCCGGCTGCGGCGGTGGCGGTCTGCAGCGCGAAGTCGGACGCGGTTCGGGCCAGTGCTTCATCACCCGGCGGCGCCGCAGCGGCGGCGGCGGGGAGTGCGGCGGGTGCCGCCGCGGCGGTCAACGCGGCGCAGGCAGACCACAGCACGCAGACATAGATCAGAGGCTTTTTCACGCTGGCGACTGTAGAGCCGCGGCCCCGCCCGCAGGCTTTGAATTGCGGCCCGATCGGGCCCCTGTTCGGGCTCTTGCCGAGGCGGCGGCTGCCGACAATCGCCAGCAGATTCCCAGCCACGAGGCCCGGTTTGATGCCCGGCCAGCGCCGGCCGGCAAGACGTAAAGGAAGCCCGCGATGATCAACCGCCTGACCCAGGGCCTGGACTTCCAGGCCGAAGCGCTGATGCTGCGATCTGAGCGCCAGCGCCTGATTGCCAGCAATATCGCCAACGCCGATACGCCGGGTTATGTGGCGCGCGATTTCAACTTTGCCAGCGCCCTGCGGGATGCCACGTCGGCGACTTCGGCCCAGGCCGGCCGGGCCAACGCGCTCGCTGGCGGTCAAGCCGGCAACCGTGCCGCTGCGGTGCTGCGTTATGCAGCGCCATCGCAGACCAACCTGGACGGCAACACGGTGGACATGGACCGCGAGCGTGCGGCCTTTGCCGACAACAGCGTGAAGTTCGAAGCCACGCTGCGCTTCATCAACGGCGGCGTGCGCACGATGCTCGACGCGATGAAGAGCCACAACTCGTCATGAGCACAATCCATGACGGTACCCAGCGAGGTAAGACATGAGCTTGTTCCGCATCTTCGATGTTGCCGGCAGCGCGGTCAGCGCGCAGAGCCAGCGCCTGAACGTGGTCGCCTCCAACCTGGCCAACGCCGACACCGTGGCCGGCCCCGACGGCCAGGCCTACAGGGCCCGCCAGGTGGTGTTCAGCACTGAATACATGGGCCCGCGCGGCGCGGGGGCCTCACTCGGCGCCGAGGCCTCGGCCGGGGTGCGGGTGAGCACGGTGCGCGAAGACAGCACACCCGGCCGGCGCCTGCACGACCCCAAACATCCGGCCGCCGATGCGGGTGGCTATGTGACCTACAGCAACGTCAACGCGGTCGAGGAGATGGTCAACATGATCTCGGCATCACGCTCGTACCAGAACAACATCGAGGTCATGAATACGGCCAAGACGATGTTGCTCAAGACCCTGCGGATGGGTGAATGAGCACGCCGGGCCGCCCCAAGTGCGAATGCTCCCGCTCGGCGGGATCGGCCGCAGGCCGTAGGGTGCACCAATGACAATCATGGCCAGCGCCCCGATTTCATCCTTCAGCGGCATCGGCGCCAACACGTCTGCCCAGGCGACCACGGCGACCCAGAACGAAGCCGACAGAAGCGACCGGTTCTTGAAGCTGCTCGTGGCGCAGATGCAGAACCAGGACCCGCTGAACCCGCTCGACAACGCCCAGGTGACGAGCCAGATGGCGCAGATCAATACCGTCACCGGCATCGACAAGCTGAACAAGACCGTGCAGGGCCTGAATACGCAGTTTGTGCAGATGCAGGCGCTGCAAGGTGCATCGCTGGTCGGGCGCGATGTCACGGTGGCGGGTGACCGCCTGGCGATCGACGCCGATGGCGACACCGGCAAGGCCATCGGCGAGGGCGCGTTCGAACTCGGCCAGCCTGCCGACCGCGTCAAGCTCGAGATCCTCGGGCCGGCCGGGCATGTGCTGGACAGCGTCGATCTCGGCGCTTTCAGTGCCGGGCGCCACAGCTTCGAATGGCCGGCCGGCGCCCATGGTGACGGTGAGGGCCTGCGTTTTCGCCTGACCCCGATGCAGGGCGCGGCGGCGGTGCCGGTGCAAACGCTGATGCTCGACCGGGTGCAGGCGGTGAGCACGGCGGGTGACACCCTGACGCTCGAACTCGCGCGCACCGGCAACGTGCCCTACAGCGCGATCAAGACCTTCCACTGACCCTTCAGAAGGCCGCCCGCGCGGCCTGGTTTTTGCACCTCTGGCCATCACGACAGTTTCCAAGGAGCCCCACATGAGTTTCCAGCAAGGTCTTTCCGGCCTCAATGCCACGAGCAAGAACCTCGACGTCATCGGCAACAACATTGCCAACGCCAACACCTACGGCGCCAAGGTGTCGCGGGCGGAGTTCGCTGACTTCTACGCCGCGGCGCTGGGCGGCGCCGGCGCCAACGCGATCGGCATCGGCACCACGCTGGCGGCGGTTGCGCAGCAGTTCACTCAGGGCACCATCACGACGACCGAAAACCCGATGGACCTGGCCATCAACGGCGGCGGTTTTTTCCAGGTCACCGACGGCCGCAGCCCGTCGACCTACAGCCGCAACGGGCAATTCAAGGTTGACCGCGAAGGCTTTATCGTCAACAACGGCGGCGACAAGCTCATCGGCTACCAGGTAGACGCCAACGGCGCCGTGCTGGCCGGCCAGCCGGCACCGATCCAGCTGCCGACCGCGGGGGTCGCGCCGATCGCCAGCACGACGGTCGATCTTGAAATGAATCTCGACACCCGGCTGGCAGTGACCGCGCCGACCGCAGGCCCGGCGATCGACTTCCAGGATCCGGCCACCTTCAACAACGCCACCTCGCTGACGGTCTACGACGCCAAGGGCCAGGACGTCGCGTTGACCTACTATTTCCAGAAGGCCGCCACCGACCAGTGGAATCTGTTTGCCACGGCCAATGGCGTCAGCCTGCTCGGCACCAATGCCGCGCCGCTGCCGGTGACCACGATCACCTATGCGGCTGACGGGAGTGCGCCGATTGCACCCGCCGGCGGGTTGGTCACGCTGGACCTGCCGGCCACCACCACCACCACGGGCGCGATCACGCTGCCGATCCTGGGCATCGAGCTCGACTTCAGTCGCACCACCCAGTACGGCGCGCCCTTTGGTGTCACCGACATGCAGCAGGACGGCGCCACCGCCGGCGTGCTCAGCTCGGTCGTTTTCGAAACCGACGGCACGGTCACCGCGCGTTATTCCAACGGCAACTACAAACCCGCGGCGCGGATCGAGTTGGCGACCTTCCGCAACCCGCAGGGCCTGCAGCCGCTGGGCGGCAACGGCTGGGCGGCGACGGTCGCTGCCGGCGACCCCGTGCTGGGAGCACCCGGTGAGGGCAACCTGGGCGTGCTGCAAGCCGGCGCACTCGAAGAGTCGAATATCGACCTCACCGGTGAACTCGTGAACATGATCACCGCGCAGCGCACCTACCAGGCCAACGCGCAAACCATCAAGACGATGGACCAGGTGATGCAGACCCTGGTCAACCTGCGCTAACGATTCACCTGAGGGCCTGAGCCATGGATCGCCTGATCTATCTGTCGATGTCGGCCGCCAAGGCCACGATGCAGCGCCAGGAAGTGCTCGCGCACAACCTGGCCAACGCGTCGACCAACGGCTTCCGCGCCGAGATCGCGGCCTTCCGCGCTATTCCCGTGCGCGGCGACGGCGCCAGCACGCGGGTCTACGCCCTCGAATCCACGGTCGGCTACAACCCGCAGCCGGGTGTCGTGCAGCCCACCGGCCGGAACATGGACGTGGCAGTGCGTGGCAACGCCTGGCTGTCGGTGCAGGCACTCGACGGCACCGAGGCTTATACCCGGGCCGGCGCGCTCGAAGTCAACGCCGAAGGCCTGCTCGTCAACGGCAGCGGCTTGCAGGTCGTTGGCGATGGCGGGCCGATCACGGTGCCGGCGAATGCGGTGGTCGATATCGCCAACGACGGCACGCTGAGCGCGAAAGTCGGCAATGGCCGGCCGCAAAATATCGGCCGCCTCAAACTCACCACCTCAGAGGCAGCACTGCAGCGTGGCGACGACGGCCTCTTCCGCGCCGCCGACGGCGACTTGGCCGCTGACCCGCTGGCACGGTTGCAGAGTGGCGCGCTCGAAGGCTCCAACGTCAACGCCATCGAAACCATGGTCGCGATGATTTCCGCGGCGCGGCAGTTCGAGCATCAGATGAAGGTTTTGCAGGGGGCTGAGCAGAAAGAGGCGGCGGCGGCGAAGTTGCTCACTCAGCAGTAAGCGGGGCGCGCCTGGGATGCGGCGGGCCTGTCCGGCGTGTTCTTTGCGAATTGACAGGTTGTCTGTTGATGGCTGCCGCCGGCCGGGTGTCGCCCCGGCGGGCGAGTCACTTTCTTTGCTGGTGCAAAGAAAGTAACCCAAGAAAGCACCCTAATACGATTTCGCTCGCTGTTGCCGCTCGCTGCGCTCCGGCTCGCTGTCGGGATGCACATCGCGCGCATGAGCGCGCGCCGCACCACCGGTGGTGTCAGGGCAAACAGCCACATGCTTGTTGAGAGCTTTGGCCCATAAGCGCTTTGACCTTCCAACGCTTCAGCCTTTGAGCGCGCCCATGCGCGCGATTCAAGTCCTGCGCCTCCTCACGGCGCGCAGCGCCCGTGGCCAGCGAGCCAAATCGTATTGAGGTGCTTTCTTTGCTTACCTTCTTTGCACCAGCAAAGAAAGTGAGTCGCCCGCCGGGGCGAAATCCCGGCCGGGGGCGTCGCCCGACACGCATCAATTCCGAAGAACAACAACTTCCACGCCGCTGATCGGGCGATCCGACAACCGCGCAGTCACCGACCATCGGCACAAACCGCAAGGAGTGAAGCCCAATGATCCGATCACTGTGGGTTGCCAAGACTGGCATGGAAGGCCAGCAGACCAAGCTGGATGCGATCTCGAACAACCTCGCCAACGTGGCGACCAACGGCTACAAGCGCGCCGGGGTCGTGTTCGAAGACCTGATGTACCAGACTCTGCGTGCGGCCGGCGCGCCGACGTCGGATCAAAGCCAACTGCCCGCGGGTTTGCAGATCGGCCTGGGCGTGCGCGCAGCGGGCACGACGCGCAACTTTGCGCAAGGCTCGCTGAACCAGACCACCAACAACCTCGACATGGCGATCGAGGGCAATGGATTTTTCCAGGTCCAGTTGCCCGACGGCACCACTGGCTACAGCCGCGATGGTGGCTTCCAGCTCGATGCCAACGGGCAGCTCGTCACCGGGGCCGGTTATGCCGTGCAGCCGGGGATCACGATTCCCGCCAACGCACGTTCGGTGACCGTCGGCAAGGACGGCAGCGTGTCGATCACGCTGCCCGGGCAGTCCGCGCCGGCAACGGTCGGCCAGATCCAGCTGGCGGCCTTTGTCAACCCGGCCGGGCTGGAGCCGCTGGGTGGCAACCTGTACGCCGAAACCGGCGCTTCGGGCACGCCCAATGCCGGCGCACCGGCGAGCAACGGCCTCGGCTCGTTGCGCCAGGGTTTTGTCGAAGGCAGCAATGTGAATGTCGTCGAAGAACTGGTCACGATGATCGCGACGCAGCGAGCGTACGAAATGAACTCCAAGGCGATCCAGACCAGCGACCAGATGCTGCAGCGCCTGGGCCAGCTCTGATGCCAGCTCTGATGCCAGCACCGATGCGCCGCTTGCTGATCATCGTGGCGACGGCTGCGGCCCCGTTCGGCTTCGGCGGCTGCGTCACGCTGCTGCCGCCGCGGGTCGAACTCGCCGATACCGCGCCAGCGCTGCCTGCGCCGACGCTGCATGTCGCACCGCGCAACGGCGCGATCTACCAGGCGCATCAATACCGTCCGCTGTTCGAGGACCACCGCGCGCGGCTGGTCGGCGATGCGCTGACGATCAATATCGTCGAGAAGGTCAGTGCAACGCAAAAGAGCACCAGCAGCATCGACAAGACCGGCACCATCGCCGGGGGCATCACTGCCTTGCCGGGCGTGACGCCCAACGCGCTGCGCCGCGCGAACGCCGCCGGCACGTCGAGCAATGCCTTCGAGGGCAAGGGCGCGACCGAAAATACGAACGACTTCTCGGGCACGATCACGGTGCTCGTGACCGGCGTGCTGCCCAACGGCCACCTGATGATCGCCGGCGAAAAGCAGATCGGCGTGAACAGCAATGTTGATGTGCTGCGCTTCAGCGGCCAGGTCGACCCGCGCGCGATCCAGCCCGGCAACGCGGTGCCCAGCGCCCAGGTGGCGAATGTGCGGGTCGAACATCGCGGCCGCGGCGCGCAAGCCGATGCCAACGCGATTGGCTGGTTGTCACGGTTCTTTTTGAGCGTTCTGCCGATCTGAAGTCTTCACAGAATGGGCCGACGGGCGCGCATGTCTGCGACGCCCGCAACGTGAGATTTAGCGTGAGATCCAGCGCCCGCCCATGAGCCCCGCCCGAAGTTCCCGCAGCCACCGTCGCCCCGATCGCGTCGACCCCGCCGACCGCCTGTTGCGCGCCGCCGTCTGGCTGGCCTTCATTTGCGCCAGCGCCGCGGTCTGGTGGCCGCAACCCGGGCACGCCGCGCGGATCAAGGAAATTGCCTCGGTGCAGGGCGTGCGCGACAACGACCTCATCGGCTACGGCCTCGTTGTCGGCCTGGATGGCACCGGCGACCAGACGACGCAGATGCCGTCGACCGCGCAGAGCCTGAACTCGATGCTGCAGCAACTCGGCGTCACGCTGCCGCCGGGCACCAGCATGCAACTCAAAAACGTCGCCGCGGTACTGGTCACGACCAAGCTGCCGGCGTTTGCCCAGCCCGGGCAGACGATCGACGTCAACGTCTCGTCGCTGGGCAACTCCAAGAGCCTGCGTGGCGGCACCCTGATTGCCACGCCGCTCAAGGGTGCTGATGGCCAGGTCTACGCGATGGCGCAGGGCAACCTGATCGTCGGCGGTGCGGGCGCATCGGCGGGCGGCGCGAAGGTCCAGATCAACCATTTGTCGGCCGGTCGCGTGCCTGGCGGCGCGACGGTCGAGCGTGCGGTGCCGACGCCGCTGCTGCAAGGTGATTCGTTGCAGCTCGATCTGGTCGCTGCCGACTTCAACACCGCACGGTCGGTGGCCCGGGTGATCAACGAAGCCAAAGGCGAGGGTACGGCCGCCGCGCGCGACGGCCGCACGGTCTGGATGCGAGCGCCGACGGATGCGAATGAACGCATCGGCTTCCTGGCCGATATCGAAAACCTGGTCGTCGACCTGGCGCGGCCGGCGGCGCGCATCGTCGTCAATGCCCGTACCGGCTCGGTGGTGCTCAACGATGCCGTCACGCTCGGCCCCTGTGCGGTGGCGCATGGCAGCCTGTCGGTGACGATCAGCTCGACGCCGCAGGTCAGTCAGCCTTCGCCGCTGTCGCAGGGCCAGACCACGGTGACCGAAAAGAACGACATCACGATCACGCAGGCGGGCGGCGCGCTGGTGGCGATGCCGGCCGGCGCCAAGCTCGCCGATGTCGTGAAAGCACTCAACGCACTCGGCGCGACGCCGCAAGACCTGCTCGCGATCCTGCAGGCGATGCGCAGCGCCGGGGCCTTGAAGGCAGAGATTGAAGTCATCTGACATGACTCCCGCCTCCAACAGCCTGACCATCGACGCGCGCTCGCTCGACGCGCTGCGCAGCAAGGCGGCCGTCGACCCCAAGGCGGCGGCGCGTGAAGCTGCCAAAGCCTTCGAGACCCTCTTCATGCAGGAGTTGATGAAGAGCATGCGTGCGTCTTCGCTGGGCAGCGGCATGTTGGAGAACGAAGGCAGCAAGCTCGGCACCGAGATGCTCGACACGCAGTTCTCGAGCCGCATGGCCGGTGCCCCGGGCGGCCTGGCCGACATCATCGCGCGCCAGCTCGAGCGCCAGATGGGCATGTCACCGGGGCCGATCCCGAATGCCGCGACGGCAAATACCGCGCCGGTGCCGATCAAGGCCAACAACGACCCGACGGCGGCCGTGCGCCTGCCGCAAAAAGCCGCCGCGACCTTTGTGGCACAACACACTGACGCCGCGCGGGCAGCGCAGGCGCAGACCGGCATCCCGGCGGAATTCATGATCTCGCAGGCGGCGCTCGAAACCGGCTGGGGGCGCAAGGAAATCCGCTACGTTGATGGCGGCACGTCGTTCAACCTGTTTGGCATCAAGGCCGGCGCCAACTGGCGCGGCGCGGTCGCCGAATCCTGGACGACTGAAGTCATCAACGGCAAGGCGCAGAAGGTCAAGGCGACGTTCCGCGCCTATTCGAGTTACGCCGAATCCTTTGCCGACTACGCAAAGTTGATCAAGGACAGCCCGCGCTACGCGCAGGTCATCCAGCGCGGTGACAGCGCCAGCGGTTTTGCCCAAGGGCTGCAGCGCGCCGGTTACGCCACCGACCCGGCCTATGCCGAGAAGTTGACCAAGGTCATCAATACGACGCTGCGTCTGCAGCGCTCCCTGGCGTGACATGACGACCCCCACGTCGCTGCGCTCCTGCCCTGCGCCTTGCAAGGCGCAGGGCGTTCGCCAGCCACTCGCGCGCGCGCAGGCGCTCGCTCGGTGCGGGCTCACCCCCCCTCGGGGGCTTCAGCCGCCTCGGGGCGGCCCGTCGCCAGCTGAGGTCAAGAGTTAGCCATGGGCACCTCGGCATTGATGTCGCTCGGCATGCGCGCCATGGTGGCCAACTACGCCGCCTTGCAGACCACCGGCCACAACATCGCAAACGCCAACGTGGCGGGCTTTTCGCGCCAGAAAGCCGAGTTTGCGACGTCCACCGGGCAGTTCACCGGCGCTGGTTTTTTTGGCCGCGGGGTGGATGTCGAGACGGTCAGCCGCGCGCACAACGGTTTTCTCACCCGCGAGGCGACGATGTCGCGCTCGCTGGCAAGCATGGACGCGGCGCGGCTGGCCGCGCTCGAACGCTTGGAGGCGGCTTTCAAACCCGGCGAGCAGGGGGTTGGTTATGCGGCGGGGCAGTTCCTGAATTCGATGGTCGACCTGGCCAGCCGGCCGGGTGACGCCGCCACGCGGCAGGTCGTGCTGTCACAAGCGAGCGAAGTCGCGGGCCGATTTGCCGCCGCCGGCAGCACGCTCGACTCGGTACAGCTCGGGGTGCGTGCCGATCTCGAAAGCTCGGTCGACAAGGTCAACCAGCTCAGCCGCGGCGTTGCCGCCATCAATGCGCAGATCGCAGCAATCAATGGCCTGGGCCAACCCGCCAACGACATGCTCGACGAACGCGACCGGCTCGTCGCGCAGATCAACGACCATGTGCAGACCAGCACCGTGCCGGCGGACGACGGCACGCTGGCGGTTTTTATCGCTGGCGGCCAGCGCCTCGTGCTCGGCAACCAGGCGGCGGTGTTGCGCGTGATGCCCGATGCCGCCGACGCCTCGCGCTCGGCATTGGCGATCGGCGAAGTCGGTGTCTGGCGCACGATCGACGAAGACTTTCTCGGCGGCGGTGCGATCACCGGGCTGCTCAAGTTTCAGAACAACGACCTCGCCAGCGCGCGCGGCGAACTCGGCCGCATGGCAGCGGCGCTCGCCGGGGTGGTCAACAACCAGCAGGCGCTCGGCCTGGACCTGCGCGACCCGCCCGGCGGCGGTGCGCCGATCTTCGAAGCCGGCGCGGCGAGGGTGCTGCCTTTCAGCCTGAACCAGCGCAGCGCGGGCGGCAATTTTGCTGCCGATGTGCAAACCGTGATCACCGACGCAACGCAGTTGCAGGCCAGTGAATATGCCCTGCGTGCCGCACCGGGCAGCCCGGCCGGCACCTGGCAGCTCACGCGCCTGGCCGACGGTGTCGTGCGCAACGTTGTCGATGGCGACAACGTCGATGGTTTCCAGATCAACCTGGGCAGCCCGGCGCCAGCCTCGACCGACCGCTTCTTGCTGCAACCGGTGGCTCGTGCCGCTGTCGACATGCGCCGCGTGCTGGACAACCCGCGTGGCCTGGCCGCGGCAGCGCCAGTCACGGCAACCGCGTCGCCGGCCAACGGCGGCACTGCGTCGGTGGCGACGATGCGCGTCGTCGACCCGGCGATCAACCCCAACCTGAGCGCTGGCATCACCTTCACCTCCGCCAATGGCGACTACGCCTGGGAGCTGCGCGACCGCACCAGCAATGCGCTGGTCTCCAGCGGCACGGGGGTCTGGACCGCGGGCAACCCGGTCGCGCTGAACGGCTTCGAGCTGACGCTCAACGGCGTGCCGCGCACGGGCGACAATTTCAGTGTCGTGAAGACGGTCTATACCCAGGCCAACAACGCCAACGCGCTGGCGATGGTCGCGCTGCGCGACAACGCGTTTGTGGGCCGCACAGCACAAAGCGGCGGCGGCCTTGGCGGGGGCAACACGATCACCGACGCCTACGCTTCGGCGCTGGCCGGTATCGGCCTGCGCGTGCAGGCGGCCGGTACTGCCGCCGGCATTTCCAACGCCGTCAGCAACCAGGCCAAATCGACGATCAGCGCCTACGCTGGCGTCAACCTCGACGAAGAGGCGGCGCGGCTGCTGCAGTTCCAGCAGAGTTACCAGGCCGCGGCCAAGGTGCTGACGGTGGCGCAGTCGATTTTCGACACCCTGCTCGAGATGGCCGGCAATTGAAGCCGGGGCTAACGATGCACACCAGCAGTACCATCCACTCAGGCCGCACAGGTCGGACCCGCCAGACCCACCAGACACCCGCGAGGCCTCTCCAATGCGACTGAGCACCGGCCATGCGCTGGAGCGATCGCTGGAGATGATCCAGCTTCGCCAGCAGGCCCTGAACGAATCCCACGAGCGCGTGAGCAGCGGCAAGCGCATCCTGCGTGCCAGCGACGACCCCGGCGCGACGGCACGCGCCGAACGCGCGCTGGCGACCAGTGCGCGCTCAGACGCCAACCAGCGCGGCCTGGAGGCCAGCCGCAATGCGATGCTGCAGGCCGAAAGTGCACTCGGCGACGCGACCAACCTGCTGCAGCATGCCCGCGAGCTGATCGTGCAGGCCGGCAACCCGATCAATACCGATGCGCAACGGCAGACGCTGGCCAGCGCGATCCGCGACACCCGCAAGCAGTTGCTCGAAACGGCCAACCGCGGTGACGGCGCCGGTGGCTTTCTCTTTGGCGGCCAGGGCGTGGCCGCGCCGCCTTTCGTCGACACCGTCGGCGGGGTGCAGTTTCGTGGCACCTCGGGGCAGATCCTGACGGCATCCGGCGAGCCGCTGCCGATGACGGTCGACGGTGACCACACCTGGCTGCGCGCGAATACCGGCAACGGCGTCTTCGTGACCGCGGCCACCAGCCGTGGCGCCTGGATCGACCCCGGCCGGGTCGCCGACCCGAGCGCGCTCAGCGGCGACGACTACGCCGTCGTGTTCACGGTCGCCACCGCGCCGCCGGCGACGAGTTACGCGATCACCCGCAACGGCGCGCCGACGGCGATCACCGCAGCGCCCTACACCGCCGGCCGGTCGATCTCGATCGACGGCATGGAGCTCTTCATCCACGGCGTGCCGGCCGACGGCGACCGCTTCGACATCACGCCATCGACACCGTCGATGTCGGTGCTCGACGCGCTGGAAAGCACCGCCGCACAGCTCGGCGCCGGGATGCGCAGCGGTGCGCAGGTGGCGCAGACGGTGAGCATGGGCTTGCGTGACCTCGACCAGGGCCTGAACCAGCTCATCGCGGTGCGTGCCGGGCTCGGCGAGACGCTGGGCACCATCGATGGTGCCGAAGGCCGCATCGCCGAAACCAAACTGCTGGCGACGACCGAGCGGTCGGCGGCCGAAGATGTCGACATGGCGCAGGCTGTATCGGAGTTCCAGAACCGCCAGACCAGCTACGATGCGGCCCTCAAGGCATATTCGATGGTGCAGCGGCTTTCGCTCTTCGAGTACCTGCGCTGAGCTTTCCCGGTTCCGCCCGGCGCCATTCAGGCACCGCTCACGATTTTTTCAGCCACCGCCACCGAGCCCGCCGCGCCTGCCATGCAAGTACATCCCGTCCTCGGCCAGGTCATCGTCGGCTACTCGCCGTTGATGGACCGCCAGCGTGCCGTGGTGGCGACGCGGCTGACGATCTTTCCGGAGCAGCAAGGCGCGGTGCCCGACGCCGCAGCGTTGCTTGCGGCCATCGTCGAAGTCTTCCCGGCGCCGGCTGAAAACCTGTCGATCTCGTTGCGGCCGATGGAGGCCGGCGCCGGTGTCACTGCGACCATCGGCACCGGAACGCCGGTGATGCTCAACGTCGCCAGCGAGGCCCTGCTCGACGCTGTCATCGCCGCGGCGACCGCCGCGCCGGTGCCGCACATGCTGCTCGAGGTGCCGGCCTTTCTGGTCGACGACCCCGCCCGTGGCCTGGCGCTGCGCGCCTTGCACAAGGCCGGGCATGCGATGGCCATCACCGGCCGGCCAGTGACCGAGCTGGCGCGCGAGCTGCTGCCCTGTTTTCGCCACGCCATCGTCGACCTGCACGACGACCGCCGCACCGGGGCGCCGGCCCCGGCGGGGGTGATGCGTCTGATCACCACGCTGCACTCAGGCATACGCACGCTGGCCGATGTTGAATCGTCGATCAAGCGCGGCGCGGTGGGGGCCATCGGCTGGCCGGTCGAAGGTGAATATGCGGCATCGGCCAAGGGCGCGCTGTCGCCCGATCTGCGCGCTGTTGTCGACCTGATGAAGCTGGTCGACCGCGAAGAGCCCGCCGAACACATGGAGCCGGTGCTCAAGGCCGACCCGACGCTGGCCTTCAGGCTGCTGCGCTACATCAACTCTGCCGCGTTTGGCCTTCGCGTCGAGGTCACGTCGTTCAAACATGCGCTGATGCTGCTCGGTTATTCGCGCCTCAAACGCTGGCTCGCGCTGCTGCTCGCCGGTGCGAGCAAGGACGCGGCGTTGAAACCGCTGATGCACGCCGCGGTGCGGCGCGGCTTCTTGATGGAGGAGCTCGCGCGTGGCTCGGGTGACGACGAGATGCGCAGCGAGATGTTCATCTGCGGCGTCTTTTCGCTGCTCGACCGGATGTTGCTGCAGCCCTTCCCCGAACTGCTCAAGAACGTGCCGGTGCCCGAACGGGTGCAGGCCTCGCTGGCCACTGACAGCGGCCCCTACACACCGCATCTGGATCTGGTGCGCGCGGTCGAGCAGGGCGCGCCGGTGGATATCCGCAGCGGCGCCGAGCGCTTGCTCATCTCGCCGGGCGAGGTCACCCGCGCGACCTTTGCGGCGCTGGCCGCCGCCCGCACCCTGGACTGAATGAAATGACGACCCCCACGCCTGTCGCTGCGCGCCTGCGCTGCCTGGTGGCTTGCAAGCCACCAGGCGCTCATCCGCCACTCGCCAGCGCGCAGGCGCTCGCTCGGCGCGGGCTCGCCCCCCCAGGGGGGCGTCAGGCCGCTTGGGGCAGCCCGGCGCTGGCCTGCGTGCCGCGATGTCTGAAGCTGCAGGGCCTTTGACGTCGCTTGCGTTCGACGGCGCGGCTCTGCAGCCACTGCTCTGGCGCGCGCCGATCCCGGCGACGCTGCAGGGCCCCGATGGGCGCCTCGTCGATGTCAACGCGGCCTACCTGGCGTTCACCGGTTTTTCGCGGGCGCAAGTGATCGGCTGCGACCCGATCGACCTGCAACCCGAAGAAGACCAGGCCCTGCACCGCGCGTTGCGCGAGACCCTGATGCCGCGGGTGCTGGGTGGCGAGTCACTGGCGCCGCTGGAGCACCGTCTGCTCGACGCGCGCGGCCGCGAGCGCTGGTTTCGCCTCTCGGTGAGCCCGCTGACGGTCGGCGCGGGCCAGGTGCTGGTGCTGGCGCTGCTGCAAGACACGACGGCCGAACACCAGGCGCGTGCGCAGGCCGACCGCTCGATCGACGAACTCGCGCAGTGGTTCGACTTGA
Organism: Rubrivivax sp.; assembly: GCA_031431555.1. Classification (GTDB taxonomy): domain Bacteria; phylum Pseudomonadota; class Gammaproteobacteria; order Burkholderiales; family Burkholderiaceae_C; genus Rubrivivax. The sequence goes on along the minus strand of JANPDN010000073.1, from coordinate 28,561 downwards.
GCCCCGGCGGCATGCTCGTCTTCGACGCCAGCGGCCTCATCGTGCGCTCGAATCCGGCCTTCGAGACGCTCGTCGGTCGGGTGCCGGTGCTGCTCGGCGACGCCGCGCCCGACCTGCAACAACTGCTCGGCTGGGCAGCGGCCGGGCCTGCCACTGCGCTGCAACCCGGCGCACCGGTTTTGGAGTCGCGCAGCGAAGTGCTCTGCCCCGACGGCCGGCGGCGCGCGCTGCTGGCGCGGATGCGCGCTTTCGAGACCGAAGCCGGCGAGCGCCGCTACATGGCGGTGGTCGAAGACCGCAGCGCCGAGGACGAGCGCGATCTGGCGCAGCTCGAAGTCGGCGCGCTGATGCAGGCCGCCGGCATCGGCGTGGCGACCTTCGATGCGGCGCACGGCTGGCGGCGCAGCCCGACGCCGGCGGCCGGCCCCGATACCGCGGCGCCGAAGGCCGGCGCGGCGCTGCAAGCAATCAACCGCGACCTCGTCGAGCCGTCGTCGCGCGGCGAATACGAAAAGCTGCAAATGGCGCTGCGCAATGGCAGCGCGGCGCAAGTGCGGTATGCCGTGCGCCACCCCGAACTGGGCCGGCGCTGGCTGCTCACCCGAGTCGCGCCAGCGGCACTTGGCGGCGGCCGCACGACCTCGGTCGTGACCTTGGACATCACCGAGCAGCAGCTCGCCGAGGCCCGCAGCGACGAGTTGCTGCGCGAGTTGACGACGATCCTCGACGGCTCGCCGGCAGGCATCGCCTACCTGCGCGATGGTGCGCTGGTGCGCTGCAACCGCCGCTTCGAGCGCCTGCTCGGGTTTGCCGCCGGGGCCATCGACGGCATGCCCTTCGAGTCGCTCTTCCGCCACCGCCCGATGGCCTTGCCGGCGGTGCAGGATGCGATGGCCGCGCTGGCCAACGGCAAGGTCTTCGACACCGAGTTCGACGCCACCGCGCCCAACGGTGCGCTGGTCGGTTATTCACTGCTGGTGCGGCGCGCCGAAGGGGCGCACAGCGGCCTGGAGGCGGTGGCCGTGCTGACCGACATCACGCGGCTGAAACAGCAGCAGGCCGAGCTCGAGATGGTGCTGCAGGAACGTGAGCTGATGTTCAGCCTGTCCGACGTCGGCATCGCCTGGCTGCGTGGCAACCAGATCGAACGCGCGAACCAGGCGATGTCGACGCTGACCGGGTTTTTGCCTGCCGAGCTGGCCGGCCTGGCCTTGGCCGAGCTGCACGAATCCGCGGCCAGCGCGGCGCAGTTTGACGACACGGTGCTGCGCAGCGTGCGCAGCCAGGGCCACTACAGCGGCGAGCGCCAGCTGCGCCGGCGCGACGGCAGCCTGCACTGGGTGCAGCTCGCGATGCGCGCCGTGGATGTCGAAGACCCGCACAGCGACATCGTCTGCTCGTTCGTCGATATCGACGAGCGCCAGCGCGCCCGCGAATCCTTGCAGCAGCAGGCCGGGCGCACACGCTCGGTGCTCGACTCGGTGCTGGTCGGCATCGTCACCGTCGGCGAGGCGGGCATCGAATGGATGAACCGTTCGGCGCGGCGCATGTTTGCCGGCGAGCTGGGTGACTTTGCCGGCGAGCCGATCGGCACCGTGGCCACCGACGAGCCCGACCACCCGCTGCGCCGCACCGACTGGATCGAACGCCTCGGCGACGGCCCGGCCGAAACTTTCGAGTGCCGGCTGCGCGGCCGCGACGGCCGCGAATTCTGGGTTGTCGGCAATGCGGTGGCGACACCCCGCGAGGCGGCGAGTGGGCGCCAGGTGACCTTTGCGCTGCTCGATATCGAGGCCCGGCGCGAGGCCGAAGTGCGCATCGGGCGCGCGAAGTCGTCGCTGCAGCAGGTCATCGAAACCGCGCCGCTGGCGATCGCCCTGTTCGACGCCGGCACGCAGCAGGTGCAGCAGCTCAACCAGATGGCGGCGGCGTTTTTTGGCCAGCCGCTGGCCTCACTCGTCGGCCAGGCGCCGGCCGATTGGGTGGGCTGGCTGGGTGCCGATGACGTTGCGGCGCTGCGTGCCAGCTTAGGCCTGGCGGTCGATTCCCCCGACGGTGTGCGGCGCGAGATCACGCGCGCCAGCACCGACGGTCAGCGCCTGTGGGACACCCGTTTTGTGAGTCAGGCGCGGGGTGAGGGTTCAGCCGCCGGTCAGGTGCTGATGGTGGCCAGCGACATCACCGCATTGCGGGTCGCCGAGCAGGCCCGGCTGGACGCCGCGATCGCGCAGCGCGAGATGCTGGTCAAAGAAGTCCATCACCGCATCAAGAACAACCTGCAAGGGGTTGCGGGGCTGTTGCAGCAAACCGCGGCACGGCACCCGACGATGGCCTCGGTGCTGGGTGAGGCGGTCGGCCAGGTGCAGGCGATCGCGCAGGTCTACGGACTGCAGGTCGGCGCCGGCGGGCCGCTGGAGCTGGCCCAGGTGATCCGGGCCATCGCCGGCTCGGTGCAGCGCAGCGCCGGGCGCACGATCGACATGCAAACCAGCGGGCCGCGCTGGTGGCTGCCCGAAGTCGAGTCGATCCCGGTGGCGCTGACGGTCAATGAACTGCTCACGAATGCCGTCAAACACAGCCAGGGGGGCGCGATCGCCTGCCGCGTGCTGGCCGACGACGAGGGGGTCACGATCGAGATCAGCAACCGCGGGCAGTTGCCGGCCGCCGGGGCGCAGGCCGAGACCGCGGCCCAGGGGTTGCCGTCGGGCACACATGGCCTGGGCCTGGTGCGCGCGCTGCTGCCGCGGCGCAGTGCGAGCTTCGTGCTCGCGCAGCGTGGCGATGAGGTCGTGGCCCAAATCACGCTGCGCCCGCCGGGGGTGCGGCGCGAGGCCGATCCGCGCCAAGGTGCTGCGCAGGCCGTCGTGCAGACCGCAGCACAGGCCGCCCCGCCGTCTGCGCCACCGATCGCGCCACCGACCGCGCCACCGACCGCGCCGCCCGCCGGCCCATAATCGCCGACTTCGTTTTGCGCGTGTTTGGGGAGCAGCGGCTGGATGGTTACCAAGGGCAAGATCCTCGTCGTCGATGACGACCGCCTCGTGCTGGCCACGGTCACGCATGGCCTGGCGCAAGCCGGCTACGAAGTCATCGACGCCGACAACGGCGACGACGCGATCCTGCTCGCGCGCCAGCACCGGCCGGACCTGGCGCTGCTCGATATCCGCATGGAAGGCAAGTCCGGCTTCGATGTCGCCGAGTACCTGCGCGACGTGGAGCATGTGCCGTTCATCTTCTTGTCGGCGTTTTCCGACGCTGCCACGGTGGCGCAGGTGAATGCGCTCGGCGCGCTGGCGTATCTCGTCAAGCCGCTCGAAATCGGCCAGATCGTGCCGGCGGTCGATGCCGCGTTCGAGCGGGCGCGGTCGATGGCTGCGGCGCCGGGCCGCAGCCCCGACGCGCCGGCCGCGGACGGGGTCGGCGAAGTGCTCAGCGACGACCCGGTGCCGATCGCGGTCGGGGTGTTGATGCACCGCTTTTCGCTGACCCGCGCCGATGCGCTGGCGCGCCTGCGCCGGCAGTCCGGCGCCGAGAGTCGCAGCCTGCGCGCGCAGGCCGAGCGCGTGCTGCAGGCGGTCGAAGAACTCGCCGGTGGCGGCGACTGAAACGCACTGCCGCTGCGCGCGGTCAGCCGCCGAGCGTGAAGTAAAACCGCGCGCCCTGGCCAGGTGCCGACTCGGCCCAGATGTCGCCACCATGGCGGCGCACGATGCGCCGCACCGAGGCCAGGCCGATCCCCGTGCCGGGGAACTCGTTGGCGCTGTGCAGGCGCTGGAAGAGGCCGAACAGGCGCTCGGCCGAACGCATGTCAAAACCGGCGCCGTTGTCCTTGACCTCGAAGACGAGTCGGCCGTCGCGCTCGGTGCGACAAAAACCGATCTGCGCATGTTCGACCCGGCTGCTGTACTTCCAGGCGTTGGCGAGCAGGTTTTCGATCACCTGGCGCAGCAGCGTCGGGTCGCCCGTGGCCTGCAGCGCCGGCTCGATATCAACACCGACGCTGCGCTCGGGCGCGCCGCGGCGCAGGTCGTCGATGACCCAGTGCGCCAGCTGCGACAGGTTGACCGGCTGCTGCGCGATCGGCTGCGCGCTCAGGCGCGCCAGCGACAGCATCGCGTCGATCATCGCGTTCATGCGCGCCGCCGCGGTCAACACCCGCTCGAGGTGGTCGTTGCCGATGCGGTCGAGCTGGCGGCCGTAGTCTTCTTTCAGGATCCGCGCAAACCCTTCGACGACGCGCACCGGCGCGCGCAGGTCGTGCGAGACGGTGAAGCTGAAGCTGTTCAGGTCGTCGTCGGCGGTAGCGGGCGCCGGCGGGGGGCTGGCATCTGCGTTATTGGCTTCGGCCGCAGGCGCGGCTGGCTGCGGCAGCATTTCACGCCCGGCCGCCGTCTGCTGCGGCGCGGTGGTGTCGGCTGTTTGGGCACTGCGCCGGCCGAGCCGGTAGGCCAACACCGCGACGATCACGAGGGCCACGCTGGCAAAGAGCCAGGGGCCGAGTTCAGCGCTGCCAACAACCATTGGCACGATTGTAAGGAGCATCCAGCGCAGGCCGGCCGGTGTCACGATGGCGGGTCGGGGTCGCGATCGAGCTTGGGGCCGAGGTCAAGTTTCTGCGGCGAGAAGCCGAAATCAAGGCGGTCTGCGGGCCTGATCACTGGCTTTGACGCGCCGCGGGCGTCCAGGAGAATGATCCGATGAGCCCCATCAGTGCCCAAGGCGCGGCCCGCCCGCGCCGACTTGACGGCTGCGCCCGATGAGCACGCCGCCCCTGCCCGATGCGGCAGCGCCGCCGCTCGTGCTCGACGAGCAGGCGCTGGACAAGCTGCGCCAGCTCGACCCGTCGGGCCGCACCGGCGTGTTGCAGCGGGTCTTGCAGACCTATGAAGGCTCGCTGGCGCGCTTGATGGCGCAGTTTGCCCAGGCGCGCAGCCAGGGCGACCGGCTGGCCTTGCGGCATGTCGCGCACACGCTGTTTTCATCGTCGGCGAGCATCGGCGCGCTGGCTTTTGCGCAGGGCTGCAAGGCCGTGGAGCAGCATGTCCGCGACGGCGACCCCGGCGACATCGAGCCCAAGCTCGACTTGATGGCGCAGGAAAGCCAGCGTGTCCTAGTGGCAGTTCGGGCTATGCTCGGCAAACCCTCCCAGCCAGCGTGACCCAGTTCCCCAGTTTCCCCGATGCCACCGAAGGCCCGGCGCCGTCGGTGCTGCTCGTCGACGACGACGAAGTCAATCTGCTGCTGACCGCGATCGCCTTGCGCGAACGTGGTTTCAGCCTCACCGAGGTCGGCGGTGGCGAGCAGGCCCTGGAACTGCTGTCGAGCTGGTCCCCCGACATCATCGTGCTCGACGCCATGATGCCCGGACTGGACGGCTTCGAGACCTGCACCCGGCTGCGCCGCATGCCGGGCCTGGAACAGGTGCCGGTGTTGATGCTCACCGGCCTGGAGGACGACGCGTCGATCACCCGCGCCTACCAGGCCGGCGCCACCGACTTCTTTGTCAAGGCCACGCAGTGGAGCTTGCTCGCCGGGCGCCTGCGCTACCTGCTGCGGGCGTCGCGCACGCGGGTCGAACTCGAGCGCAGCAAGGCCAAGTTGGCGCGCGCCCAGGACCTCGCCCGCATGGGCAGCTTCGAGTGGCGCCCGACCGAAGCGATGGTCTCCGGCGCGCTCGAGATGTCGCCCGAGGCGCTGCGCGTTTTTGGCATCGGCGTCGACGGCGCGCTGTCGCTGGCCAGCCTGCTGCGCATGGTGCACCGCGACGACCGGCGAGCGCTGGTGCGCATGTTGTCCGATGTGCGCCAGTACGGCTCGGTGCTGGCCACCGACCTGCCGGTGTCGCTGGCCGACGGGCGCCGGCGCATCGTGCATGTCGAGGCCGAACCCGAATTCAACGAACATGGCCTGAGCTGCGGCTACACCGGCATCGTGCAGGACGTGACCGACCGCCGCACCGCCGAAGACAAGATCCGCCACCTGGCCAATTTTGATGCGCTGACCGGCCTGCCGAACCGGCGCCAGCTGATCTGGCGCACCGAACGTGCACTCGACCATGCCCGGCGCATGGGCCACCAATGTGCGTTGCTGCTGATCGACCTGGACCGTTTCAAGGTCATCAATGACACCCTCGGCCATGCCGCCGGTGACGAGCTGCTCGGCGAAGTCTCGCTGCGCCTGCGCGGCTGTGTCAGGCACAGCGACCAGGTGCTCGAGGGCACGCTCGAGAGTGGCGGCGCGCGCACCCACCGCAGCCTGGAGGCAGTCGGCCGCCTCGGCGGCGACGAGTTCGTGGCGCTGCTGCCCGAAGTCGCCGACGACCGCGATGCCGAGCGTGTCGCGCAGCGCATCCTGGACGCCATGCGCGAGCCGATCCTGGTCGGCGGCCAGGAGTGTTTTGTCACCGCCAGCGTGGGCATCTCGGTGTTCCCGCGGGACGGCCTGTCGGTCGTCGACCTGATGCGCAACTCCGATGTCGCGATGTACTCGGTCAAGGCCTCGGGCCGCAACGCGTCAGCGGTCTACGCGCCGCAGCTCGCCGGCCGCGGCCGCGAAAAACTCGAGCTCGAAAGTGCGCTGCACAAGGCCATCGAACGCAATGAACTGGTCTTGCATTACCAGCCCAAGGTCGATGTGCGTGCGGCCAAGATGGTCGGCGCCGAAGCCCTGATGCGCTGGCAGCGCGGCAGCCAGTTGGTGCCGCCGGGGGATTTCATCCCGCTGGCCGAAGAAACCGGGCTGATCACGCCGCTGTCGGAATGGGCGGTGCGTGAGGCGGCGCGCCAGGCCAAGGTCTGGCAGACGAGTTTTGGCTTCTGTGATTCGATCGCGGTGAACCTGCCGAGCCGGCTCTTCGAACGCTCGGACCTGGTTGAACATATCCACCAGTCGGTGTCGACCTACGGTGTGCCGCACCGATCGATCCAGCTCGAGATCACCGAGACCGGGCTGATGAAAGACTTGCAAGAGGTCATCCCGGCGCTGCACCGGCTCAACGAAATCGGCGTCGAGATCTCAATCGACGACTTCGGCACCGGGTATTCGTCGCTGGCCTATCTGACGACGCTGCCGATCTCGGAGTTGAAGATCGACCGCAGTTTCATCCGCGATCTGGGCATCACGCCGCAGAGCTCGGCGGTGGTCACCGCGATCATCGCGCTGGCGCGCTCGCTCGGCCTGCGTGTCATCGCCGAGGGTGTGGAGAACCTGCGCCAGATGGAGGTCCTGCACCGCCTGGGCTGTGGCGTGATGCAGGGGTTCTTGTTCAGCCGGCCGATCCCGCCCGACGATATCGAGACCTGGTTGTCGCAGACCGTGCTGCCGCGCAAGGCGGTGTGGATCGGCCAGGCCAGTGAACTCGAGCGGGCCGCCGACCCACGCGCCGCCATCGGGCGCGTCAGCTAAGGTCATGCCGGGCGCCAGCCCAGCGGCCGCAGACAACCCGGCCGAACAATCCAGGGCCTGGGCCGCGCTGCTCGAGAAACTGGTGCGTGGCCTCGAAGGCGGCAGCCGCGAATGGACCAGCGGCCGGCGCAAGGACAGCGTGCGGCGTGTCATCGCCGCCAACCGCAGCGACATGCAGCGTCTGCGCCAGCGCCTGGAGCCGCTGCTCGCCTCCTGGGACGCCGACCCCAGCGCCGCGGCGGGTGGCGCGGCTGAGTTGGTAGTCGGTGACCGGCCGGACGCTGACGTCCCGGTGGCCGCTGTCGCTGGCACCGTGGCTTCGGCCTCGCCTGCGCTTGCGCCTGCCCCTGCGGCAACTGCGGCGCCTGTGCCTGCGCCAGCGCCGTTGTCGCCACCAACGCCCGGCCATTGGCCGCCCTTGGTGGCCAGCCTGGAAAGCACCGTGCGCGCGGCTTTGCCGGCCGACGAACCCCGCGCCGCCGAGCTGGCCGACCAACTCGCGCTTTTGGCCCAGCGCATTCAAAGTGAAGGCGCGACCGCCGAAGTCGCGCTCGAAATCGAGTCGGTCTGCGACCGCTCGCGCCGCTTGCTCGCGCACCGCCAGCATCTGCTGGACGAACTGGGTGCGCTGTGCGCCAGCCTGACCGATGGCCTGACCGAGTTGTCCGAGGACGACAGTTGGGCGCGCGGCCAGGCTGAAGCGATGCGCTCGCGGCTGGCCGAAGGCATCAACGCCCGCAGCGTGCGGATCGCGGCCGAACTGCTCGCCGAGGCGCGTGTGCGCCAGCAGCGCGTGCGCGCCGAGCGCGATGCTGCACGCGACGCCCTGCGCGGCCTTATCCCGCGCCTGCTCGGCGAGCTGGCGGCGCTCGACGAGCAGACCGGCCGTTTCGAGGGCCAGGTCGGCCAGCATGCGCAGGCCATCGGCCGCGCCGACACGCTGGCCGGCCTGGCCGATGTCGTGCGCCAGATGGTCGACGATACCCACGCGGTGCAGCAGCTCGTCGGCGGCACACGGGCACGGCTGTCGCAGGAGACCTCGCGTGCGGCCGAATTGCAGAGCAAGGTGCAGACCCTCGAGCTCGAGCTGCGGCGCCTGTCCGACGAAGTCTCGACCGACGCGCTGACCAAGGTCGCCAACCGGCGCGGCTTGCAGACCGCCTTCGAGGCCGAATGTGCGCGCCTGCAGCGCGGTGGCGAGACGCCGGCGCTGTTGTCGGTCGGCCTCATCGACATCGACAATTTCAAGAAACTCAACGACACCCTGGGCCATGGTGCCGGCGACGTTGCCCTGGCGACCCTGGCCGGCCGCGTGCGTGACGGCCTGCGCCCGATCGATACCGTGGCGCGGTTTGGCGGTGAAGAGTTTGTCGTGCTGCTGCCGGCAACGCCGGTGGCCGAGGCCCAGGTGGTGCTGACCCGACTGCAGCGCGGCTTGAGCGCGGCGCTGTTCATGCACGAAAACCGCGAGGTCTTCGTGACCTTCTCCGGCGGCGTCACCAGCTACCGGCCAGGTGAAACGTTGGCCGTGGCGCTGGAGCGCGCCGACGAAGCGCTCTACGAAGCCAAACGCACCGGCAAGAACCGCACCTGCGTCGGTTGAAGCCTGCGCAGGGCCTTCACTGTCCAAATCCAGTCTGGCCGGGTGGCCATGGGCCTGTGCGGCCTGTGCGGCCTGTGCGGCTTGTGCGGCTTGTGCGGCTTGTGCCACGTTTGGCGAGGTCGACACCGCGCGCGGCAGGCGGCCCCGGGCACGCGTTCTCCGGCCCACGCTCGCGGGGCACCGGTGGTGGCACCCCGAGATGCCGCATCAACGCCGCCTTGGCACCCGCAAGCTGTGGCGACCGCGAACGGGGCTTGGCGCCGCATACCCGAACCGCCTGCCCACACCGTTCGTGGTGGCCGGCCGGAAAACCACCTTGGCCGCCGCCCTGCCGCAGCGCCCGTCCCGATCGAACTCGGGTTGCGACAGGGCCGCGACCGGCAGTTCGACGGTCACACGGCCTTGCGCCGAAGGATGGCGACCCGGAATCAGTTCACGAGGCCCCATTGCGCGAGCATGAAAGTCAGCGTCTGCGCGCGCTCCTTGAGCGCGTCGTAGCGACCCGAGGCACCACCATGTCCGGCGTCGAGGTTGATCGACATCAGCACCGGGTGTGCGTCGGTCTTCAGGGCGCGCAGCCGGGCGGCGAACTTGGCCGCTTCCCAGTACGGCACCTGGCTGTCGTTGAGGCTGGTGCGCAGATAAAACGCCGGGTAGGCCGTTGCGCGCAGGTTGTCGTAGGGCGAGTAGGCTCGCATCGTCAGGTAGTCGGCCTTCTTCTTCGGGTTGCCCCATTCGAGAAACTCACCCACCGTCAGCGGCAGTGTTTCGTCGAGCATGGTGTTGATGATGTCGACAAAGGGCACGTCGGCGACCACCGCCTTGAACAGGTCGGGCCGCAGGTTGGCCACCGCGCCCATCAGCAGGCCGCCGGCGCTGCCACCTTCGATGATCAACTGCTGCGGTGTCGTGAAACCCTGTGCGATCAGCGCTTCGGCGCAGGCGATGAAGTCGGTGAAGCTGTTCATCTTCTTGCCCAGCTTGCCGTCGTCGTACCAAGTGCGGCCGAGGTCGGAGCCACCACGCACATGGGCCACCGCGGCAACCACGCCGCGGTCGAGCAGGCTCACCCGCGCTGACGAAAAGTGGACGTCGTTGGGGATGCCGTAGGCGCCGTAGCCGTCGAGCAGGAGCGGTTGTGGCTGCAGCATGCCTTCGCGGCGCAAATCTTTGCGCCAGACCAGGCTCACCGGCACCAGCGTGCCGTCGCTCGCCCGGGCCTCGATCTGGCGCGAGGTGTAGAGAGCCGGGTCGTAACCGCCGAGGACGGGCTTGCGCTTTTTCAAGGTCAACACGCGCGTGGCCATGTCGTAGTCGTAGACGGTGTCCGGCGTCACCAGCGACATGAAGGTGAAGCGGAAACTGCTGCTGTCGAACTCGGCGTTGCTCGTGCCGCGAGAGGAGTACACCGTTTCGTCAAAGCCGATGTAGTGCGACTCGCTGCTGGCCAGATCCCAGACGCGCAGCTTTTGCACGCCGCGGTCGCGTTCGGTGACGACCATATGCCGCTTGAACAGGTCGACCGCCTCGAGCATCACGTCCTTGCGGTGCGCGATCAGCTCCGTCGCGTCGGCTATCGCCGGCTTGGCCACCGGCACCGTGACGAGGCGGAAATTGCGCCCGCGGTCGTTGACGCGCAGGTAGAACAGGCCGTCGCGGTGTTCGAGCGTGGCCTCGCGGCCAGAGCGGCGCGGCACGATGATGCGCAGCCGCGATGCCGGCTTGTTGGCATCGATCACCCGCAGCTCGCTGGTGTCCTTGCTTTCGCTGCTGATGACGATGAACTGCTCGTCGCGGGTCTTGGCCAGGCCGACCCAGAATGATTCGTTGCGCTCTTCGAAGACCAGCTGGTCCTTGACCGCGCTGCCCTGGCCGATGCGGTGGCGCCAGACACGGAAGGTGCGTTTGGCGGCGTCCTTGGTGACGTAGAACAAGGTCTGGTTGTCATTGCCCCAGACCACCGCATCGGTTTTTTCGATCTGCACCGGCAGCGCCACGCCGTCGTCGATCGACTTCACACGCAGCGTGAAATCGAGCGCGCCGGTTTCGTCCAATGAATAGGCCAGCAGCTTCGCATCGGGGCTGACGGCGGCCTCGCCAAGCTTGAGAAAACGCTTGCCTTCGGCGAGCGCGTTCATGTCCAGCATGACTTGCTCGGGCGCATCGAGCGTGCCCTTGCGGCGCACGTAGGTGGCGTACTGCTTGCCCTTCTGGGTGCGGCTCGAATACCAGTAGCCAGCCTTGCGGTACGGCACCGCTTCGTCGTCTTCCTGGATGCGCGCAAGCATCTCGGCGTAGAGCCGGTCCTTGAACGCATCGACCGGCTTGAACCAGGCATCGGCGTGGTCGCGCTCGGCACGAAGGTGTTGCAGCACCTCGGGGTTGTCGCGCTCGCGCAGCCAGAAATAGTCGTCGATGCGGCGTTCGCCGTGGATGCTCACATCTTTGGGTTTTTTGGCGGCGATCGGGGCTTCGGGCATGGTCTGTGGCGGCGGCGGGGCAGGCCGGGTTTGGGCGATCGCGGTGGCGGCGATCAGCGGGAGCACGGTGACCACGGTCACGATGGTGACCGCAGCGCGCCGCAGGCGACTTGTCGCCGAGCGCTGCGTGGACATCAAATCCCCATTTCAGCAAAGACTTCTTTGGCGGTGCGGAAACTGTCGATCGCCGCCGGCACGCCGCAGTAGACCGCAGTCTGCAAGAACACTTCGCGGATCTCGTCCTTGCTGACGCCGTTGGTGATGGCACCGCGCACATGCAGCTTCAACTCGTGCGGCCGGTTCAGCGCGGTGATCATCGCCAGGTTGAGCAGGCTGCGGGTCTTGCGGTCCAGCCCCGGGCGGTTCCAGATATCACCCCAGCAATACTGCGTCACCAGCTCCTGCATCGGGCGGTTGAAGTCGTCGGCATTCTTGATCGCCGCATCGACGTAGTCGGCGCCGAGCACGGCGCGCCGGGTCTGCAAACCTTGGTCGAACAGTTCCTGGTTCATCACATCGTCCTTTGGCATCAATCTGCGTAAGTGCCTGCGGCGCGGATCAAGGCGCCCCATTTGTCGATCTCGGGCTTGAGCCAGTTGCGCAGACCTTCAGGCGTCTGTTTGGCTTCGGGCACGATCTCGGCGCCCATCTCGGCCATGCGCGCGATGATCACTGGCTCCTTGAGCGCGGCGCGCAGCGCAGCGCCAAAACGCTCGGTGGCGGCAGTCGGCGTGCCCTTGGGTGCATAGATGCCATGCCAGACGACAACCTCGAATCCCTTCAGGCCGGACTCGTCCAGCGTCGGTGTATTCGGCAGCGACTTGATGCGCTCGCGGGTCGTCACGCCATACAGCTTGACGCTGCCGGCGCGAATGTGCGGCAGGGTCTGCGTGGTCTGGTCGCACAGCAGATCGACCTGGCCGCCGAGCAGCGCATTCAGCGCCGGTGCGGTGCCCTGGTAGGGCACCGTGGTCAGGTTCGCACCGAGCATCGACTGGAACAGCATGCCGCAGAGTTGCGACACCGCGCCCAGGCCGGCGTGCGCCAGGTTCAGCTTGCTGGCATTGGCCTTGACGTAACTCAGCAGCTCTTGTGGTGTGGTCGGCGGCAGGTCCTTGCGCGCGAGCAGGGTCATCGGCACGTCGATCACCTGGCCGACATATTCGAAGTCGGTCAGCGGGTTGTAGGCCAGCCGGCGGTACAGGCCGACCGCGGTGGCCATGCCGTTGTGGTGGATGAGGTAGGTGTAGCCATCGGGCGTGGCCCTGGCCACCGAGCCCGCAGCGATCGTGCCGCCAGCGCCAAGCCTGTTCTCGACGACCACCGACTGCCCGAGCGAACTGGTCATCGCTGCGGCCAACGCACGCGCGACGACGTCGGTCGGCCCGCCGGCGGCAAACGGCACCACGAGCGTGATGGTCCGGTTCGGGTAGGTTTGCGCGGAGCTGTATGTCGCGGCGAGCAGCGCAAACGCGGCGAGCCAGGTTTTCAGCAGCGAGGCAGAGGCGGTCATGGTCTGGTCTCCAACGGGTTGTGTGCGGGTCGGGCCGCGCAATTTTCAGATCAATTCAGAAATCTCGATCAGGTTCAGATCCGGGTCACGCAGGTACACCGAGCGGATGCGCTGCGTCGCGCCGGTGCGCTCGACCGGGCCCTCGAGGATCGGCCATTGCTGCGCGTCCAGTTGTTCGATGACCGCGGCGAGCGGCCGGTCGGCGATAAAACACAGGTCCAGCGCGCCTGGCACCGGCAGGTGCGCGCGCGGCTCGAACTCTGCGCCACGACGGTGCAGGTTGATCTTCTGCTGGCCAAAACGCAGCGCCTCGCGGCCCGCGCCGAAAATTTCGAGCTGCATGCCAAGCACGCGGGTATAAAAGTCGACGCAGGCGTCGCGGTCGATCGTGGTCAGCACGAGATGGTCGAGGTGGTGGATCATGGTCGCGGCTTTTGGTGCTCGGCGTTCAGCGCAGTGCCTTCAACACCGCGCTTTAAACAAAAAAACTGCGGCACGCTGGCCGCATCGGCAAGTGACCAGACCTGGTCGATCACCACGCGCATTTCGGCTTCGGTGGCACCACCCGCGTACAGCGCCAGCCGCAGCGCCTTGTCTTCGATCTCGTTGCGCTTCAGCGTATTGCCGGGGTCGCCCTTGGGCTCGTCGACACGACCGGCAAATCGCCGGCCGTCGTGGGTGCGGATCGCGACCTTGCCGATCCAGCGGCCGGGGTAGGCGGCGTCGACCTCGGCGTCGAGCTGCATCTGTACGCGGCTGCGAAAATCGATCGTCGCTGCGTCGCGGTAGTGAGCATCGAACTCCGCCAGGCCGGCGCGGCCGTGCAGCGCGATCATCGCGAGCACCGTGCCCATCGAAAACTTCGACTGGTGCACGGTCTGCGGGTCGGTTATCGGGCCGAGCACATCGATCGCACCCTGGTGCACCTGCGCCACCACGTTAGCCACCTCGCCGGCTTGCAGTTGATGCGCTTGCATCACGGCCAGCAGTGCGTCGGCGGCGGGGTGGGTGTGGCGGCACGAGGCGTGGAATTTGAACGAGGTCTCGGCGGTGGCCCAGCGTTGCTTGAGGCCGGCCGTCAGCCGATCTGGGTCGGCGTCGGTCGACATGCCGGCGGCCAGGCCTTGCGCGCCGGTGAGGATGCGGCGCGCGCCGGTAAAACCGTCGCCCGCCAGGTAGGCGGCGGTCAAGCCGGCGCTGGCGGCGTGTGCGGTGTGCAGCTGCTTGGAGTCCGCCGCGTCGCGCAAAAACTCCCACAGCCCGGCGGACTGCGTGCCGGCCGAGCCGAACGCGTTGAGCATCTGTTCAGCATCGAGCCGCAGCAACGAACCCACCGCGGCGGCAGCGGCCAGCGTGCCCGCGGTGCCGGTGGTGTGGAAGGTTTTGTAGTGCGAGCGGCCGAGAAATTCACCGACCCGGATGCCCACTTCGTAGCCAACGATCGAAGCCAGCAGCAGCTCGCGCCCCGACCGGCCCAGGCTCTGCGCCACCGCAAGCGCTGGTGCGAAGACCACCGCCGCCGGGTGAAAAACCGAGCCGTTGTGGACATCGTCCTGCTCGGCGACATGCGAGGCCGCAGCGTTGATCGCTGCCGCCACCAGCGGGCTGCTGCCGCGGCGGTGGATCAGGATTTCGGCCGGTCCGCTACCCGCCGCATCGTCAGCTTCACGCGGCCCCTGGCTGAGCATGAATCGCGCGATCGCCTCCACCGGCCGCGCGCCCTTGCCGGCCAGCGCCGAGCCGATCCAGTCGAGCAAAAGATCTTCGGTGCGGCGCACCACCGCGGTCGGCACGTCGCTGAACTGCAGCGTCACGGCGAAGGTGGCGAGTTGTGCTTCGGGGGATGGTGGGTGCATGTTGCGGGGCCGGGCAGCATCGGCGGGTCAAAACCAGCCAGTCAAAAAACAGCGCTTCGTCACTTCACCAATGCGCACGCTTCAAACCAAACGATTCAGAAAGACCGCGGCAGCCCGAGCACATGCTCGGCGACATAACTCAGGATCAAGTTGGTCGAGATCGGCGCCACCTGGTACAGCCGGGTCTCGCGGAACTTGCGCTCGACATCGTATTCGCACGCAAAACCAAAACCGCCGTGGAACTGGATCGCTGCATTCGCGGCTTCCCACGAGGCCTTGGCGGCGAGGTACTTGGCCATATTGGCTTGCGTACCGCAGGGCTGGTGGGCGTCGAAAAGCCGGCAGGCCTGCCAGCGCATCAGGTCGGCGGCCTCGACTTCGATGTGGGCTTCGGCGATCGGGAATTGCACGCCCTGGTTCTGCCCGATCGGCCGGCCGAAGACCACCCGGTCCTTGACATAGGCGCTCACGCGGTCGATGAACCAGCGGCCGTCGCCGATGCATTCGGCAGCGATCAGCGTGCGCTCGGCGTTCAGGCCGTCGAGGATGTATTTGAAGCCCTGGCCTTCGGTGCCGATCAGGTTTTCGGCCGGGATCTCGAGGTTCTCGAAAAACAGCTCATTGGTCTCGTGGTTGACCATGTTCGCGATCGGTCGCACCGTCATGCCGTTGCCGATGGCCTCACGCAGGTCGACGATGAAGATCGACAAGCCTTCGGATTTTTTGGCCACCTCGGCCAGCGGCGTCGTGCGCGCCAGCAGGATCATCAGGTCGGAATGCTGCACACGCGAGATCCAGACCTTCTGGCCATTGACGACGTAGCGGTCGCCACGCGGCCCGCTCAAACGCACGGCAGTCGTCTTGATCTTGGTGGTGTCGGTGCCGGTGCTCGGCTCGGTCACGCCCATCGACTGCAAACGCAAAGCACCGCTGGCGATCTGCGGCAGGTAATGCTGTTTCTGCGCCACCGAGCCGTGGCGCAGCAAGGTGCCCATGTTGTACATCTGGCCGTGGCAGGCGCCGGCATTGCCGCCGCTGCGGTTGATCTCTTCCATGATCACCGAGGCTTCGGCCAGGCCCAGGCCCGAGCCGCCAAATTCCTGCGGGATCAAGGCGGCCAGCCAGCCGGCCTGAGTCAGTGCGTTGACGAAGTCTTCTGGATAGCCGCGTTTGGCGTCGATGCCGCGGTGGTACTCGGCGGGGAAGCCGGCGCACAGCGCACGCACCGCGTCGCGCAGTTCGGTGTAGGCGGTGTCGGCGGTGCTGCTGGTGTGATGCATGGACGGTGCTGACCGGCTTGGGCCGTCGGCTCAGCCGGCTGTGACGGACTTGGCCGCCGTCCAGCGCTGCAACTTGGTGCGCGCGCCGTTGTGCGCCGGGTCCATCAGCGTGTCGTGGTCGGCGCGCTTGGCGCAGAGTTCGATGACATAACCGTTGGGGTCGCGGAAGTAGATCGAATCGATCATGCCGTGGTCCGACGGGCCGCGGACTTCGATGCCCTGTGCGCGCCCCTTGGCCAGCATCGGCTGCAAGACCTCGGCGCCGACTTCGAGCGCGATATGCAGGTCGTAGTCGTGCTGCGGCTTGAAGTCGAAAGGCATTTCAGGCGACTCGAAAAACGCCAGATGCGAGCCGTCGTCGAGCCGGTAAAAAGTGTGCAGCGTGTTGGTGCGCCGCCCGGTCTTGCTCTGGCCGATCTCGATCGTCTCGACCAGCGGCAGGCCGAGGAAATCTTCATAAAACTGACGCGTCTCTTCGGAGTCGCGGCAGCGGTAGGCGTTGTGGTGCAGTTTTTGGATCATGGTCAAGAAGCCCGGGCCGTGGGCCTTGATTGTGATGTCTGCCGGTGGCAGCTGCGCCGGGCCACACCACGGGCAACCCCGCGCTTGGGGCGCCGCGGCCGTGCGCGGCATGCGCGTTGGCTGTCAGCCCGGGCCTCGACCGGCGAACGGTTGTTGGCCAGCTTGAACGGGCCACCAGGCAGGATCGGCATTCAACGGGGTCACCAACTTTCGATCCAGGGGCGCAGTTCGGTTTCGTGGGTCCAGGTGTCGCGCGGTTGGCAGTGGATCTGCCAGTAGGCGTCGGCGATGTGCTCCGGGCTCAGGATGCCTTGCTGGACCTTCAGCGCGTAGCGCTCGGGGAAATTGCTGCGGATGAACTCGGTGTCGATCGCGCCGTCGATGATCGTGTGGGCGACATGGATGCCCTTGGGCCACAACTCGCGCGCCATGCTTTGGGCCAGCGCGCGCAGCGCGTGTTTGGCGCCGGCAAATGCGGCGAAGCCCTCGCGGCCGCGCAGGCTGGCCGTGGCGCCGGTGAAGATGATCGTGCCGCGGCCGCGCAGCAGCATCACCTTGGCCGCCTCGCGCCCCATCAGGAAACCGCCAAAGCAGGCCATCTCCCAGACCTTGGTGTAGACCCTTGCGGTGGTTTCGGTGATGCCGAAGCGCACGTTGGCGCCGATGTTGAACACTGCGACTTCGATCGGCGCGATCTCGCGCTCGATCTTCTCGACCAGCGCGACCATGTCTTCTTCTTTGCGCGCATCGCTGGCAAAGCCATGCGCCTGGCCACCTTCGGCACGGATCTGCTGCACCAGCGGCTCGAGCTTGTCGGCGCTGCGGCGGGTGACGCAGGCGACATACCCCTCACGCGCAAAGCGCCGCGCGACGGCTCCGCCCGTGGCGTCGCCGGCACCGATCACGAGAATCGCTTTGGCTTCATTCATACAGTCTCCGATGCGGGGTCGGGGTGGCCGACTGGCGCTGGCGTCGGTTGGTGCCGCGGCGTGATGACGATCGGGTCGCGGTCCGACTCAGTCGATCGTCGTCATGATAGATGCGCACAGCAGGGGCACGCGGGGACAACAGTGACGGTACGAACGACATATTTGATCGGTAGTCTGTCGCGTCGCTCGCGGTGAACGCTGCGCCGGTTTCGTGGACACGATCGCTGGCGACCGCGGTGGGCCGTCGATCCGAAGACCCCCCTAATTCAGGGGGGGTAGAGGCTCTCAACGGGCTTTTGGACTCCGAAATCCTGGGCAGGGCATGGTTAGTAACAGTGACGTAACTTGTCTGGCAGCGTATGTTTTGCCGCGCGCCATGCGGGCTTTGTCCGCCGCGGGCCACAACAAAAAAATTTCTTGAGGAAGCATCATGAAGTGGATCCAGCAGCTCGCGTCCCGTCTGGCACAGGCTCGCACAGCGCGCCACCGGCAAGTCAACGCGCCATCCCGACGCAAGCTGCTGTTGGAAACGATGGAGCCGCGGCTGCTGCTGTCGGCCGACCCCTCGGTGGCAGGTGCCGCCGGCATCTACACGGTCAACTTCGCAGGCACCGACGATGTCGTGAGCGTCGAGCTGGTGTCTACCGCAGCGTCGCTCAACGGCGGCGTCATCGTCGACCTGACCTATATCGACAACGCCTCGGTGTTGACCAAGGTCACGCTCGGTGATGCGACGGTTGGCGTCCTTGGTCTGACGGTCGACGGCAAAGCCGGCGACGACCGCTTCACTGCTGACGCTCTCGGCATCTCCCTGACGCTCGTCGGCGGCGCCGGCAGCGACACCCTGATCGGGCCTGACGCCGCCACCACCTGGACGATCAGCGGCGCCGGCGCCGGCTCGGCCACCGGCATCAATGCGTTCAACGGCATCGAGAACCTGACTGGCCGCAGCGGCGTCGACACCTTCAACCTGCAGGCTGCCGGCTCGATCATCGGCACGATCGACGGCGGCAACGGCGACGACCAGTTGGTCGGGCCCGCCAGTGCCAACGCCTGGAACGTGACCGGCACCGACGCCGGCAGCGTCAACGAGGGTGCGGCCAGCGGCTTCGCCAACTTCGTCGCGATGGAAAAGATCAGCGGCGGCAACGCCGCCGACGTATTCACGCTCACCAGCGCCGACTCGGTCAGCGTTGAAATTGCCGGTGGCGCCGGCACCGACACCCTGGTCGGGTTCGACGCTGACAACAAATGGGTGCTGTCGGGCGCCGGGGCCGGCTCGCTGAACGCCATCGCCGGCAGCGCCCGCGCCTTCATCGGCATCGAGAACCTCTCCGGCGGCAGTGAGGACGATGAGTTCAAGATCGGCGCCAGCGGCGCGCTGACAGGTGTGATCGACGGCGGTGCGTTCGATATCGAAGCCCCCACGGTCAACTCGCTCGACTATTCGACCCGCGGCGCCGCCGTCACGGTCAACTTGCAAACCGGCGCTGCGACTGGTTTGACGGTGCCGTTCTCGCGCATCACCAATGTGGTGGGCAGCAATGCGCCTGCGCCCGACACGCTGGTCGGCCCGTTGCCGAGCTTCGACCAGACGGCGTGGTCCATCACGGGCGCCAATTCCGGCAACGTGGACGACACGGCGTTTGTGGGCTTCGAGAACCTGACCGGGCAGAACGCGACGAACGACGCGTTCGTCGTCTTTGCCGGCGGCAGCGTCTCCGGCACCGTCAGCGGCGGCACTGGCGGGCTGGACGGCATGGCGCGGGACTCTGCCGGTGCGCTGTCGGCCTTGCAGCCGGTCGCGGCCGACGCGGCCGGCACCTTCTCCGGCATCAACTACGCCGGCATGGATCTGTACGACCCGCGCAGTGGC
The DNA here is from genome assembly GCA_031431555.1 of Rubrivivax sp. GTDB lineage: Bacteria > Pseudomonadota > Gammaproteobacteria > Burkholderiales > Burkholderiaceae_C > Rubrivivax. The sequence continues at coordinate 9,098 of JANPDN010000073.1, read as the reverse complement.
AACGATACGCACCGTGTCATCACCGGCACGCTGTTCGACCGCGACATGACGGTCGTCGCCTCCGGTGCTGGCCTGGCCGTGAGCTTCGCCGGCGTCACCTTCAGCAGCGGCCCGAGCCTGTTTACGTTCGCGATTCCGACCGGCTCGCTGACGCTCGACACCGGCACCGGCATCGATAACATTTTGGCCACGCTGCCGGCCAGTTTCTCTGGCGCGCTGCTGACCTACAGCGACGGCGTACTCACGGGCACGCTGACCACGGGCGACGACACCGCGGTGGTCACCAAGACCGGCCTGGCAGACGACGACGGCCTGCTGCTCGACCTCGCTGTCGACGGCGTCGCGCACTCGTTCGGCAGCGCCGCCAACGGCGTCAAGAGCATCGTGCTCGACGGCCTGGGCGGCAACGACAGCTTCAGCCTCGACGAGGTGATGCTGATCGACGAGGTGACGATCGTCGGCGGCGCGGGCAACGACACGCTGTTCGGCGCCAACCTCGGCATGCAGTGGGACATCACCGGCGCCGACAGCGGCACGTTCAGCGGCCTGGACGGCGGCATCACGGCGTTCTCGCTCATCGAGACGCTTCGCGGGCGCGGCGGCGCCGACCGCTTCAACCTGCGGTCCGATCTCACCGGCATCGGCTCGATCAGCGGCGTGATCGACGGCGGCCTGGGCACCGACACGCTGATCGGCGCCGACCTGAACAACACTTGGCGGCTCTCCGGCGCCAATGCCGGCCTGCTCGACGCAAGCGTCGACACCGACTACACAAGCATCGAGAACCTGATCGGCGGCAGCGCGGCCGACCTGTTTCAGGTGATCGGCGGCGCGGCGTCGCTGACCGGCCTGCTCGACGGCGGCCTGACCAGGGCGATCGATCCGGATGCACTCAATCCGGTGGCTGCCCTCGACACGCTCGACTTCTCGGCGCGCGGCGCCGCGGTGAGCGTGAACCTGGCGCTTGCCACGGCCAGTGGCATCGGCGCGATCTCACGCGTTGAGAGCATCGTCGGGAGCGCGTTCAACGACATGCTGACCGGGCCCGACGTCGGCGAGGTATTGAATCCCGCCATCGACGCTCCGGCGGTGTTGAGCCCCGGCACGCGCGTGCTCGTCACCGTGGCCGGCAGCGAAGCAATCTACGAATATATCGGCGAGGAACTCACCGACAGCGACCCCGGCACCGCCGGCGACCAGACGTTCAACCTCGCGACGCAGAACTACAGCGACGCCGCGCTGTGGATGCTGGTTGACGACCACATCAACTGGAACATCACCGGCGCCAACGCGGGCGAGGTTGAAGGCACGGCCTTCAGCGGCTTCGAGAACCTGAGCGGGCGCGGCGCGAGCAGCGACTACTTCCTGTTTGGCGCCGCCGGCAGCCTGAGCGGCACGCTCGCCGGCGGAGTGCAGGCCGGCTCCGACACGGCCGACGGCTTCGCGGTGGTCGACACTCTGACCAGCGTGACCGACGTGTTCCAGGCTACAACGCCCGAACAGAGCGGCACGATCACGCTCGCCGGCCGCATCATCGCCTACACCGGCATGGACCCGAGCGCTTTCATCGAGGGCTCCAACGCCGAACGCAAGATCAACGGCTCGGTGTTCGACGACGACTTCATCCTCGAAGACGCCGATACCGGCAGCCCCGGCCAGATGCGCGTCACTTTCGACGGCTGGCGCTTCACCAGCGACGGCAGCACCTACACCAGCAGCCTCACGTTCGACACCCCGACCACCTCGCTGACGATCGAGGGCGGCAGCGGCGCCGATACCATCACCGTCAACTCGCTCGACGCCGGCTTCGCTGCCGACCTGCTGCTGTACGGCAACAAATCGGGTGCGCCGACGATCGAGCCCGACGCCGGGCAAGACATCGTCATGTTCGCCGGCAACATCAGCACTGGCGGTGGCTACCTCGAGGTGTTCGCCGACCAGATCCGAGTCAATGCGGGTAGGACGCTGTCCACGCTGGCGGACCCCGGCGACCTGGGCAGTGGCAGCGACATCGTCTTCCGCGCTCGGCGCATTGGCACCACCGAGATCGAGAACTTACTGCCGTCGGGATACCTGTCGAAGTCGGTCGACATCGACATCGGTGCCAATGCCGTGCTCGAAGGCACCAACATCTACCTCATCGCCCAGGCCGAGGATCGGGCTCTGGCTCAGGTGCTCGGCCTGAGCACGCTGCAGTCGCAGTTGTTCCTCGACCCGGCGCTGAGCTTCCTGCAGGATCTGGTGTCGCTGCCGGTCAAGGTGCTGGTGAAGGCCGCAGAAGCCAACGTGACGATCCACAGCGGCGCGCAAATCCTGGCCGACAACGTGATCGGCATCTACGCCACCGCGGGCACCGACGCGAGTGCACAAGCCAAAAGCCAGCTTTTCAGCATCGGTTATTCGCAGGCCGACGCCGATGCGACGATCACGATCGAAGCCGACGTGCTGATCGAGGGCGGCGGCGCCGTCAACGTCACCTCGTCGGCGAGCGCCGTCGCATCGATGACCACCGAGACCTCGCGCGAAGAGCAAGGCAGCGTTCCGGGCAAGAAGTCGAGCGGCTTTGCCGCGTCCATTGCGGTGTCGTGGGCGCGCCTGAACTCCACCGTCACGGTGGCCGATGGCGCTTACGTGCACGGCGGGCGCACCGTCAACATCCGCGCGCTCGGCGACGTGGAATCCGAGGCCGAGTCCGAGTCGAGCCTGTTCGCCGACGGCAGCGCCGCGCTGTCGCTTGCGCTGCAGTTCAGCACCGCGAACGTGCTGAGCGAGGTGTCTGGCAAGGTCCAGGCCGACATGAACACCGAGGGCGGCGAAGTCGTCAAGTTTGAGTTCGACTCCACGCTGCCAGCGGCCGACTTCGAGAGCACCGAGGTCGCGCCGCGCCTGAAAACGGGCGAGACGGTCCGCCTTGCGAGCGACATCGCCAGCACCACCTTCAAGGCCGGTACGATCCTGACGTTCGTCGGCCCGGACATTGCCACGCCAGTCATCCTGGCCAACGAAACCTTCGCCAACAATCCGACGCGCTGGCTGGTCACGTCCGAGCCGCGCGGCTTCGTTGACACGCTCAATGACCGCATCGCGGTTTTCGAGATCGGCAACGACGTCACCAACTGGGTCGTCGTCACCGAAGACACGGCCGACTATTCGCCGCGCCGCGGCGACAGCATCGGCGGGCTCGACGCTGGCCAGACCTACGTCATCGTCACGCTCGAAGACGACGCCCGCACGGCGGTCGACGAGAGCCGTTACGTCAAGCTCGCGAAGACCGAACAGAAGGCGATCGACGCTTACCTCTGGGAAGCCGCGGGCACCAACACCGGCCGCAACCCGTTCGTCGTGGACCTGACGAGTACCGGCACCACCAACGATCGCAAGTTCGACTCCGACGACATCGTCGGCGACACGATCACGTTCAATGGCGTGGGCAATACCTTCGAGCTCGGCCAAGCCGTCAACTACTACGAGCCGGGCCACGACGACAACGACGTGGTGGTCGAGGACGCCAATGGCGATCTGTTCTGGCGCGACCCCGACGGCACCGCTCTCGACGGCATGGCCTACGTTCCGCTGATCGAGGGCCTGGACCACGGCGGCCTGTACTACGTGATGGCCGGCGTGGACCAGTTCAACCTGATTGGCGACCAGCGCCTGGTGGACAAGCAGGTGCTACAGCTCGGCGCGCTCGAGAACGAGACCCGCGGCGGAGTCGCCCGCATCGATATCGGCGCGGTCGCCCCCGGCGTCAGCAACTTCGAGCTGCGCGCGACGCAGATCCTCGACTCCACCTTCCTCACCTTCGGCATCGGCACCCTGATCAACGCCACCGACAGCGCGTCGGCCACTGCCGGCTTCGCGGCGGAAGACGTGAGCGACAAGAAGAAGGACGACGACGGCGGCTTCCACTACGGCGACACCGCCTTCAACAAGATCTTCGACAAGCTCAACGAGGCTGCCAGCGCGACCCAGCAAACCGGCTCCGAGAAGGCGTCGCTGCAGCTCGCCGGTGCATTCGCGTTCTCGTACACCGACCACGACGCGAAGACGCTGATCAAGAGCACCGCCGACCTGAACTCCAACGACGATATGGAGCTCACGTCGGGCGTCGTCGAATCGCTCAAGCTCACCGCCGAAAGCACCGGCGAGGCGCAGGAGGGCAAGAAGGACAAGAACACCAAGGTCACGATCGGCTCGCACCGCGCCGCAAAGCCGATCGAGAACACGTCGGCCGACACTGCCGTCAGCGTGGCGATCATCGTCGGCATCCAGAACAACACCTCGCAGGCGCTGGTCGAAGGCGGCGCCGAGCTCGACTCGATGCGCGCGCTGCGTCTGCTGTCGGGCGTGACCTACCCGTTCCTGACCCGGCCCGACGAGTTCGTGCCGGTCTCGGCCGGCGAGCTGAGCGACAAGATCACGAGCGAAGGCTTCGACTTCGTCAACACCTACCTCGACGGCACCGGTGGCCTGAAGTCGCTGTTCAACACCTGGGCCCGCGCCACCACCGAGGCCGACAAGCTGGCGATCGCCGGTTCGATCAACGTGCTGGTGTTCAACAACGTCGCCGAATCGATCGTCTACAGCGGCGCCAAGATCAACCAGGACCCGTTCTACCGGCCGCCGCAGGAGTTCTACGACGACCCGGACAACTACGACCCGGCCAACAACGACAACGACCAGACGCAGCCCGGCGGCCACAGCTCGAACGCCAACAACTTCGACGAGCATGTCGTCTCGATCGAGGCGATCAACTACATGCAGTTCTTGAACCTGACCGGCACGTTCAGCTTCCACCTGCCGAGCGCCTCACTCGACCCCGCGTCGCTGTTGGCCAGTGGCGGCGACGTCGACCCGTCGTTCGAGCTCAGCCCGAGCGGCGCGACCAGCAAGCGCGGCGGCGTCGGCGGCGCGATCTTCGTGCAGGTGCTCAACAACACCACCAAGGCCGAGGTCGAGTCGGGTGTCGAGCTGTACAGCGGCACCCAGTCGGGCCTGAACATCAAGGCCGAAGAAGCCATCATGGGCTTCGCCTTCTCGCAGGCCGGCGCCAACGCCGGCAAGCTGGCGGTGGGCGGCACGTTCTCGTACTTCGAGCAGAACAGCGACACGCTGGCGCACCTGGACGCCGGCAGCACGATCGAGGGCGGCCGGGTCGATGTCTATGCCGGTACGCTCGAGACCCAGATCAACTGGGCCGGCGGCGTCGCGCAGAGCAAGGCCATCGGCGCCGGCGTCGCGGTAGCGGTGAACAACACCGACCGCAAGACGCGCGCGGTAATCGGTGAGATCGACAACACCGCCGGCACCGGCGCGGCCGGGCTGTCGACGATCGACATCGAAGGCGCTGTCACGTCGCGCGCCAGCGTCGCCGGTGGCATCTACGCCTTCACGGTGGCCGGCGCAGTGACCAACACCACGCCCGACAAGGACGCGCAGAAACAGACGCAGACGAACAAGCAGCAGCAGGCCGGCACGGGGGTGGCGATCGCCGCCGCGGCGTCGGTCAACCTGGTCACCGACGTGACCCAGGCCTCGCTGTCCGACGCGATCGTCAGCGCCGACGCGGTTGACGTGCGCGCCAACAACCAGAACAAGGTCGTCTCGGCGACCGGCGGCTTGGCCTTCACCAAGGCCAGCAGCGGCCCTGGCGGCAGTTCGACGCAGAAGAACAACGCGGTGGCGCTGGCCGGCGCTTTAAGCGACAACGTCGTCAACGCGACCACCGATGCGTTCGTGCGCGACGCCACGATCACGCTGAGCGACCTGCCGCTGGAGGACTTCGTGGTCGAAAGCGCGAAGCGGCGCTTCTCCGTCACCGCCGACAGTGCCGGCGACATCTGGGCCTTGGCGGCCGGCGGTGCTGGCGCCCTGGCCGACGGCGGCAATGCCGTTGTGCTGGCCGGCTCGGTAGCGCTGAACTCGATCACTGGCCACACCCGCGCGGCGGTCATCGACACCGATGTCGATCTGCAGGGCGGCGACGCGCTGATCCACGCCGGCGACCAATCCAGCATCTTCACGATCGCCGGTGCGCTGGCGATCGGCATTGCCAAGGGCGGCCAATCGGGCGGCGGCCAAGCGGTGGCGGCCGGCGTCGCGCTGGCCTTCAACGACATCCACACCGACACCGACGCGCTGCTCGAATCGAGCGACATGATCTGGGCCGACGGCGCCAGCGGCGGCCTCACGGTCGAAGCCGTATCGACCGGCGAGATCAAGGCGTTCACAGTGGCCGGCGCGGTGGCAGTGGGGCTCGCCAAGAAGGGCACCGGCTTTGCGGTGGCCGGCGCGGGCTCGGGCTCGCTCAACGAGATCGATGCCGACACCACCGCCACGGTGCACCAGAGCACCGTGAACGCGGGCGACGCCGTCACGGTGCGGGCGACCAACTCGGCCGAGATCATCGCCGGTGCAGGCGCCGTCGCGGTCGCGATCGGCACCTCGAGCAACAGCACCGCCGCGGCGCTCGCGTTCGGCGCGGCGTTCTCGATCAACGACCTCGGCAGCGACGCCGACCCCAACACTGTCTGGGCCGACATCGACAACTCCGACGTCACGGCCGGTGGCGCGATCACGGTCAGCGCCGAGATGGACGCCAGCATCTTCTCGCTGGCCATCGGCGCGGCCGGCGGCGTGGCCAACTCAACCAGCGGCTCGGCCTTTGCGGTTGCGGGTGCGGGCTCGGCCGGCCTGAACAAGATTCGCAACAGCACCCAGGCCAAGGTGCAAAAGGACAGCAGCCTGACGACGCGCGATGCCAGTGGGGGCACGGTGAGCGTGACGGCCAACGACGAATCGCATATCAACTCCACGGTTGGCGGCTTGGCGCTGTCGATCGCGGTGAGCCAGAAGACCGCGGTCGCTGCGTCACTGGGCTTCGGTCTGACGATCAACGACATTCACAACGCGACGCAGGCGCTGGTCACCGATTCGACGATCGACGCCGACGGCGCCGTCAGCGTCACCGCCGACAGCGACGCGCAGATCGAATCGCTCGCCTTCGGCATCGGCCTGGCGGTGGCGCTCAGCCCCGTGTCCACCGCGGTCGGCCTCACCGCCACCGGCGCGCTCAGCTTCAACGAGATCGACAACACGGTCGAGGCGTCGATCCGCGACGACACCGCGGTGGCCGGCACCGCCACCGTCGCGACCGGCGGCACGCTCACCGTGCGCGCGACCGACGACTCGACGATCGACGCCTTCGCGCTCGCCGCGTCGGCCAGCATCTCGGGCTCGATCACGTCCACCAGCATCGCGGTGTCGATCGGCCTGGCGCTGGCCCATAACACGATCGACAAGGAGGTCACGGCCAGCATCGTCAACGTCGACACGCTGACCACCGGCGGCGGCGACGTGATCGTGCGCGCGATCGACAACGCCGAGATCGACGTCACGTCGTTCGCCGCGGCGATCTCGATCGCAGCCGGCCTGCTCGGCACCAGCGTCGGCGTGGCCGGCGGCGCGTCCGAATCCACCAACGTGATCCTGTCGCGCACCAATGCCTTCATCGAGGACAGCGTGCTCGGCAGCGACGCCGCACCGGTGGGCGCGGTCGATCTCGATGCGTCGAGCACGTCCGACATTGACGCGACGATCGGCGCCGTGGCCGCCGCCATCGCGTTCGGCAACACCGGCGTCGGCATCGCGGTGGGCATCGCCGTGGCGCGCAACTTCATCGGCTGGGATCCCAACGGTGGTTCTACCGCGCACGATTTCGAAACCGACGACGCACCGCTCACGACGCTGGCGACGGGCAAGAAGGTGCTGGTCACCGAAGGCGCGCTGGCCGGCGACATCTACGAGTACATCGGCGACCCACTGACCGTCACCGACGATCCGGGCACGGCATTTGTCGAGGCGATCTACCTCAATGCCCAGCAGTACCGTGACTCCACGCAATGGCGCCATGTCAACGTGGACGACTCGCGCCCGTCGCAGATTCAGGCTTACCTGAAGGACACCCGCGTTGATGCCAGCGGCGCGCTCACAGTCGACGCCAAGTCCACCCAGAGCATCGACGCCGTGGTGGTGGCGGTGGCGGTGGGCATCGGTGGCGGCATCGGCACCGGCGTGGGCATCGCGGGCGCTGGCGTCTATGCCGAGAACAAGATTCGCACCGACGTGCGGGCGTACCTCGACGGCGACGGTGCCAACAGCGACACCGATACCGACGGCGCAGGCAGCGACATTGATAGCGACGGTATCGTTGCCGCCAGCGTGCGCGTGGTCGCCGACGATTCGTCGGGCATCGACGCCATCGCCGGTGCCGGCGCGTTGGCCGCGGGCCTGGGCTTCACCGCCGGCGTGGCCGTCGCGATCGGCGTGTCGTTGTCGTTCAACGAGATCTCCAACGAAGTCGATGCGTCGATCCGCGACGCCGGCGACGGCGTGTACGCCACCGGCAGCGGCGGCATCACGATCTCGGCGTTGTCGCAGGGCAAGCACCTGTTCAACCTCGACTTGAGCGCGGTGCTCACCGCGGCGAACCTCGATGATGCGGCCGAGGCCGACGCCGACAGCCCGGACGATCCGCTGAACGAGCCGGTGGTGATGACGCCGGACGACCCGGACACGCCCGAGGTCGACGAGACCACGTACTCGTCCACCGGCGACGACACCAAGCTGCGCAGCGACGACCCCGTCAACGAAGCGCGGGTGGACGCCAACGCCGACCGCCTGATCCTCGGAGCCGTGCGCGCTGCTTTCTTCGCGGGCGGCGGCATCACACTGGCAACATTCGATACCGTCGGTACCGCAGCGCCCTACGCCAGCACCGACGGCACGGTCGACGTGCAGGAGGGCCTGACGGTCGAGGTGGCGAAAGGCCACACGGCGGGTGGCCTCGAAGGCCGCGTCTATCGCTACATCGTGATGGCGTCCGAGACGGCCGATGTCGTCAACAACGTGCCGCTGGGCAGCGAGAACTTTGCCAACACGGCGCGCTGGCAACTCGTCGACAAACTGAAGTTGACGACGCTGGTACCGGGCCAGAGCTGGTCGCTGCTGGCCCCCGACGGCCAGAGCTTCGTGCTCGAACTGGTCAACGTGGGTGGGGTGGACAAGCTCAGCGTGTCGCAGCACTCGATCAACGCGGT
>JANPDN010000072.1:0-18149 GCA_031431555.1 Rubrivivax sp. | reverse complement strand
GACACCACTGCTGGCACCACGGCCGGCCATGCTTGCGGCAACGCTGCCGACCCTGACGCCGCCTGCGACGCTGGCGTCACGAAGTTTTGTCGTTTGCCCGGGCCGTCAGTTCGCGTCGCGGTTGTCGGTTGCCGCATGGGCTTCGGTGAAGCTCGGGACCTGCACCTCGCAGACGATGCCCAGGCTGCCGTTCTCGCGCCAGCGCACCTGGCCGCCGAGCAGCTTGACGCGCTTGCGCACGCCACCCAAACCCAGACCATGCGACCAGCTCTCGGGGTCACGGCCGCTGCCGTCGTCGGCGACCGTCAGGCTCAGGCTGCGGCCCTGCAGCGCGGCGCTGATCTCGACGCGGTTGGCATGGGCGTGGTAGATCGCATTCGTGACCAGCTCGCGCAGCACGCGGGTCAGAGCCGACCACTGGACCACCGTCAACGCCAAGTCGCGGTCGAATGAAAACGACCAGCCGAGTTCGATCTGTGCCGCGGTCAGGCGCTGGGCGATGTCGGCCTTCCACTCGGCGGTGGCGTGTGACAGCCGATGCTCGCGCGCCGCCAGGCCGCGGGTGAGCGTCTTCAGGTCTTGCAGCGTGTGGCGGATGTAGTCCTCCATCTCCGGCGTCTGCGACTGGTACATCAGCGTCAGCAGGCGGGCGCCGATATCGTCGTGCAGGTCTTGCGCGATGCGCATGCGCTCTTCGCTGCGGCCGCGCTCGACGGCCCGGTCGTAGGCCACCGCACGGCGCAGTTGTTCGGCGACGCGGTCGGCGAGCCTGGCATCGTCGTCGGTGAAGATGCGTTTGCCGCGGCGCGCAAAGCGCAGCACCCAGGCCCTGGACGCCATGTCTTCGTCGACGTCGGCTGCGCCCGAGCGGGGCGCCGGCACGAGCAGTGCCGAGCCGTCGCCAACGACGCGCGCGTGGGCCAGGCGGCGTTCGACCTTGAGCATCTCCAGCGGTTCGAAAAGATCGCGCAGCAACTCGGCCAGCAGCGCGGAATGCCGCTGCGGATGGGCCTCGACTTCGCGCGCCACGCGGTAGAGTTTTTCGAAGCTGCGCTCCAGCGTCATCACGTTGCTGCCGGTGAGCTGGTTCAGGATCCACTGGCGCGCGCCGGCATAAACCCCGAGCGATAAAAACACCGACAGCGTCAACGACGCAAACTGGCCCAGAGAAAAGAGGGCCACAAACAGCAGGTCGAGCGAAGTCGCCACGGTGCTGATGCCGGCAAGCAGCGCAAATTCGCGCAGCACCTGGCGCGACCGCGACAGAAAAGGCACCACCAGCAGCAGCGACGCAAAAAACACATACCAGACCACCGAGCCGACTTCGGCGACGCGGTGCTGCAAGCCAGGCACCCCATTGGCCGCCGCCAGTGCCAGCGTGAGCAGGGCCAGCGAGCCGACAGTGACCAGGCCGAAGCGGCGCATCATCACGGTGAAAGGGTTGGCTTCGCGCCGGTACGACCAGGTCAACAAAGCGATCGACACGCAACCGAGGCCGACGACGCCGCCCTGTGCCCACCACCACCAGCCGTTGATCGAGCCGGGGTCGCCGGCGGCCAGGATCGCCGCGACGACCAGCCAGCCACCGAGCGCAATCGACCGCCCCACCGGCAGCCGCGTCGGGTGCAGCGTGCAGATCTGCAAGATCGCTGCGGCGGTGAAAAGGTCGAGCGCCATGCGCAGCCACAGGTCTTGCGTCACGACGCCATCAGGCAGCGCCAGACCACGTGCCGCTTCGAGCGCGATGAAGAGCAGGTTGCCGGCCTGGCAGAGCGTGATCAGCGCAAAGAGTGCATGGCGCAGCTTCGGCTTGACGAGCAAGACCACGGCGCCGATCAGGTACAGCAGCAGCGCCAATGCCGCCATCGGCCAGAACAGCAGGCCGAGCCCCTGCAAGCCGCGCGGGCGTGGTGCGACACGCACCGATTCGCCCCCTTCGAACTGCAAGGTCACCGGGCCCTGCGCAAAGGCGGCACCGAGCCAGCGATGTGATTCGATCAGGCGCGCCCGGGCCGCGTCGTCGACGGTCCAGCGTGGCGCTCGGCGCAGCATCGCCTCATTGACGCTGTAGCTGACGCCGCCGCTGTTGGTGATGCCGTCCAGCGAGCGGCCGATAAAGGGCTGCAAGGCAGCGTCGCCACTGGCCACGAGGACGACGCTGTTGTCCATGTCGGCGCGCCAGATCGCGTCGAGCGTGGGCGTCGAGGCCACAAAACGCATCAGCATGAAGATGCCGAGGCAGCCGATCAGCGCGACCCCGACGAGCAGGCGCAGGCGCCAGCCGATCCAGCGCACCGGCAAGCGCCGGTTGATCGGCACATCGAGTGTGCTGGGATCGAAGTGCGAACTCGCCGGGCCGGCGCGAGAGTCTTCGGCGTCGGCCGCGCCGGCAGCGGATTTGGCCCTGGACTTCAACGCCATTGCCGCTAGGCCCCGCGTCGGCGAGAAGCGCCCTAGGCGCCTTAGTAGCCCATTTCACAAATACGCCCACACGAAATCGCGCCTTTCGGGCCGGGGCGGCGTTGCAAATCCTCGCGATACCACGAGGTATCGCTGTGGTTTGCGCCTTGCCCCAACCCGAAAGGCATCGATTTCATTGCGTGGCCATATTTGTGAAATGGGCTACTTAGACCAGCCCTTGTTTACTCGCCAGCACCGCGGCTTCGGCGCGGCTGGAGACGTTGAGCTTTTTGTAGATGGACTTGATGTGGTCGTTGACGGTGAACCACTTGATGCCCATCAGGTTGGCGATTTCCTTGATCGTGAAGCCCTTGCTCAGATAGGTCAGGACTTCGATCTCGCGCGGGGTCAGGCGCTCGTAGTCGAGCGGCTTTTCGATCGGCACCGGCCGGCTCACGGGGAAGCCGCCGCTGCCGGTGGTGGTGAAGCCGGAGTCAGGCGCCTCGCTGCCGATCCCGCCGTGGCGGAAGTGCGTGAGCAGCCGGCGCGCAATCGCCGGCGACAGCGGTGGCTGGCCGCGCACGATTTTCTGCAGCTCTTCGACGAGCACTTCGAAGCGGTCTTCCTTGAGCAGATAACCATCGGCACCACATTGCAGCGCCGGGAACAGATGGTCGTCGTCTGAATACAGCGTGGTCACGATCTTCGTTGCCGGGTAGCCGGCCAGCTCGGTGAGCAGTTCCATGCCGTTGCCGTCGGGCAGCTCGAGATCGACGAGCACCAGCTTGAAGGCATCTTGCTGCGCCGAGCCCGCCGGGGTGCGTGTCTGCGCAACGTAGCGGCGCGCGGTCTCGAGGTCACCGGCCTCGGTGATCGAGTTCGCATCGCTGAAACTTTCGCGCACGACGCGGCACAAGAAGCTGCGCGCAACGGGGTTGTCTTCGAGGATCAGGACCTTGACGGCCATCTTGTCGTCCTTCTTGGGCGGCACCGCGCCCTCAACCCATCGATGCTAGCGCAGAACCTCGTCGTCGCAGGCCCCCCGACGGGTGTTGCTCAGCCCGTTACAAGCACGATCTTGCCCACCACCTGGCGCGACGCCATGCGTGCGTAGGCCTCGGGCAGGCGGGCCATCGGCAGCGTCGAGTCGAGCACCGGTTTGATCAGGCCCTTGGCATACCAGGCCCCGAGTTGTGCCATGCCCTGGACAAACGCTTTTGGCTCGCGGCGCACGAAGTCGCCCCAGAAGACGCCGACGATCGAAGCGCCCTTGAGCAAGGCCAGGTTCAGCGGCAAGGCCGGGATGCCACCGCCGGCCGCGAAGCCGACGACGAGGTAGCGCCCGCGCCAGGCGATCGAGCGGAATACCGGCTCGGCGAGATCACCACCGACCGGGTCGTAGACAACATCCGGGCCCTTGCCATCGGTCAAGGCCTTGATCGTCTCGCGCACCGGCTGGGTGCTGTAGTTGAGCGCTGCGTCGGCACCGAGCTCGAGGCAGCGCTGCGCCTTGGCGTCACTCGACACCGCGGCAATCACCCGCGCACCGGCGGCCTTGGCGATCTGCAGCGCCGCGGTGCCGACACCGCCGCCGGCGCCGAGCACGAGCACGGTCTCGCCGGCACGCAGCGCGGCGCGGTCCATCAGCGCGTGGTGCGATGTGCCGTAGGTGAATGCAAACGCCGCGGCATCGGTCAAGGGCATGCCCGGCGGCAAGGGCATCACACTGGCGGCGTTGACGCAGGCGTGGGTCGCAAAACCGCCGCTGGAGCCGATCGCCGCGACGGCGTCGCCCGCTTTCAGATGTTTGACACCTTCACCGACGGCGTCGATGTGGCCGGCGTATTCAGAGCCGGGCACAAAAGGCAGTGGCGGCTTGAACTGGTACTTGCCTTCGACGGTCAACAGGTCGGGGAAGTTCAGGCTCGCCGCGCTGATCGCGATGCGCACCTCGCCAGCTTGGGGTTCGGGTGTCGGCAGGTCTTGGTAGCGCATCGCGCCAATACCGTCCAGGCTTTCGCACAACCAGGCTTTCATCGTCGGCTCCTCATCGCGTCGGGGTGGGCGGATCATAAGCAGGCGCCCTGCCTACAATCGCGCATGCACATTCTCATCGCCAACGACGACGGTTATCTCGCCCCCGGCATCGCCGCCTTGGTACGCGCCTGCGAAGGCCTCGGCCATATCGACGTCATCGCCCCGGAACAAAATTGCAGCGGCACATCCAACGCGCTCACACTGGGCCGGCCGCTGTCGGTCTTTGAAGCGCAAGGCGGGCCGACAAAGGGCTGGCGCGTGGTCAACGGCACGCCGTCGGACTGCGTGCATGTGGCGCTCACCGGCCTGCTGCCGCGCAAGCCTGATCTGGTGCTCTCGGGCATCAACAACGGCGCCAACATGGGCGACGACACGCTCTACTCGGGCACCGTTGCCGCTGCGATGGAAGGTTATCTGTTCGGCATCCCGGCGATCGCCTTCTCGCAAGGTATCAAGGGCTGGGGCGAGCTCGAAGCGGCAGCCGCCACCGCGCGTTCGGTGATCGATCAGGTGCTGGCCAGCGCCCGCCCCGGGCCCTGGCTGTTGAATGTGAATATCCCTAGCCGCGCCGATGCGCTGAGCCTGCCGCGGGTGGTCACGCGCCTGGGCCGCCGCCATGCCAGCGAGCCGGTGATCCGCCAGATCAACCCGCGCGGCGAGCCGATCTACTGGATCGGACCCGCAGGGGACGCCCGCGAGGCCGGTGAGGGCACCGACTTCCACGCCGTCGCCAACGGGCAGGTGTCAATCACGCCGCTGCAAGTCGACCTGACCGACCACGCCCAAGCGGCGTCCTGGGCCGGCGCCTTGGCCAAGGGCCGCGCTTGAACGACGTCGGCGGCTCCGGGCGGGGTGTGCGCGCGGCGCGATTCCCGCTCGGGCTGGAGCAGGTGACACCAGGCCCTCCGCGAGCTGCGGGGGCTGGCGGCATGGCGCTGGCCTCGGGCGGCGCGGGCGGCGTGGGCAACCCAGACGCGCCAACTCAGGTCACGCTGCGGCCGCAACGCCTGCTGCGCGAAGCTGCTGCCGATGCACTGAAGCAACTGCCGCCCAGCGGCTTCGGCCTGGACTCGCTGGCGGTGCGCCGGCGCATGGTCGAGCGGGTGCGCCGCGAAGGTGTGAGCAGCACGGCGGTGCTGAATGCGCTGCTGGCTGTGCCGCGGCATCTGTTTGTCGATACCGCGCTGGCGCCGCAAGCCTACGAAGACACCAGCCTGCCGATCGGCCTGTCGCAGACGATCTCCAAACCCTCGGTGGTGGCACGCATGCTGGCGCTGATTGTCGAGCGGCCTGGGCTGCCAGCGGATGCGAGGTCCGATGGGGGTGCGAATGCCAGCACGCCGCCGCCGCTGCGCCGAGTGCTCGAGATCGGCAGCGGTTGTGGCTACCAGGCCGCGCTGCTCGCCCATCTGGCGCGCAGCGTGGTATCGGTCGAGCGCTTGAGGCCGCTGCACGACAAGGCGCGCCAGCATCTCGATGCGATCGGGGTGACCAACGTGCGGCTCGTTTATGGCGACGGCCGCATCGGCCACGCGCCCAACGCGCCCTACGACGCGATCATCGCGGCCGCCGGTGGCGATGCGCTACCGCCGGCCTGGCTCGAACAGCTGGCTGTTGGCGGGCGCCTCGTCGCACCGATGCACAGCGCCGCTGATGGTGGCCAGGTGTTGATGGTCATCGACCGTGAGTCGGATGGCTACCGCCGACAGGTGCATGATGCGGTGAACTTTGTCCCCCTAAAATCTGGCGTGGATTGATTGCTCTGTGATTCGAATGTCTAGTCTGTCTCTGCGCCGTGCCGCTTGGTGCCTGTTGGTCTCGATGAGCGTCATCCTGGCCGGCTGCGCCGCACCCAAAGGCCGGGCCCCGGTTGAAGACCGTGGCACGGCACCGCGTTCGGCGCCCGCGGCCAGGGCGCCGTCAACGCATTCAACGACGCCGCCACCTTCGACAAGCCCAATGGCCGCAGCGGCGGCCGAAACAAAACCGCTGCCGGGCAGCGAGAACGCCGGCAAGCCGGGTTTTTACAGCGTCAAGCCGGGTGACACGCTGATCAGGATCAGTTTGGAGAACGGCCAGAACTGGCGCGACGTCGCGCGCTGGAACGGCATCGACAACCCGAACCTGATCGAGGTCGGGCAGGTGTTGCGGGTGATGCCGCCCGGTGTCGAGCCCGGCGCGGCGGTTGCTCGCGGCGTGCCGGCGGCCGGGCGCGCCGAAACCCGGCCGCTCGATGCGCGCGCGGCTTCGGCGCCGGCCACTGGCGCATCGGCAGCCGCGGCCGGCGCAACGGCGTTGCCAGCCACAGCACCAGCGGCGGCGCCGGCCAAAGAAGGCGATGACGAACTCGGCTGGATCTGGCCCGCTGCCGGGCCGGTGGCGGCCGGCTTCGATGAGGGCCGCAGCATCAAAGGTCTTTCGATCGCCGGCAAGGCCGGCGACCCGGTGCTGGCAGCGGCCGATGGCCGGGTCGTCTACGCCGGCTCGGCGCTGCGCGGTTACGGCAACCTGATCATCGTCAAACACAACAACACCTACCTCACCGCCTACGCCCACAACCAGGCGTTGCTGGTCAAGGAAGACCAGGCGGTGCGGCGCGGCCAGAAGATTGCCGAGATGGGGTCGAGCGACGCCGACCGGGTGCAACTGCATTTTGAGATTCGCCGCCAAGGCAAGCCGATCGACCCGGCCCGCCTGCTGCCGCCACGTTAGCGGCGCAACGGCATCGATCACGGCCGCAGCGGGAGCCTTGTCGCCATGTCGCGTGCTCAACAACCCGAAGCGCGACCCAACGGCGACGCCGGCCGGCACGTCGGCCTGATCGATGCCCAGACCGCCGACGCCGAAGGGGGCACGCCACTGCAGAGTTATCTGCGCGAGATCCGGCGCGCACCGCTGTTCAGTGCCGACGAAGAACTGAGCACAGCCCGCCGCGCCAAGGCCGGCGACTTCGACGCCCGCCAGCAGATGATCGAGCGCAACCTGCGCCTGGTGGTCAGCATCGCGAAGAACTATCTTGGCCGCGGCCTGCCGCTGTCGGACTTGATCGAAGAGGGCAACCTGGGCCTGATGCACGCGACGGTGAAGTTCGAGCCCGAGCGGGGTTTTCGATTTTCGACCTACGCATCGTGGTGGATCCGGCAGGGCATCGAACATGCGATCCTGCACCAGGCGCGCATGATCCGCTTGCCGGTGCATGTCGTGCGCGAACTCAGCCAGGTGCTGCGCGCCAAGCGGCTGCTCGAGGGCGATCCGGCGCGAGCCAACAGCAGCTCGCGTGGTGTGGGTGCCGCCGAACTGGCCGCGCACCTGGGCCGCAGCCAGAGCGATATCGAAGGCCTGCTTCGCCTGGCCGAACACCCGACCTCGCTGGATGATCCGGCCGACCGCGAAGGTGGCGATGCCGTCGTCGACCATGTCGGCGCCGATGGTGTCGGCGACCCCGAGGCACCGACGCTGGGGCATGAGATGCAGCAGCTGGTCGAGACCGAGATGAGCGGCCTGAGCCAGCGCGAGCGCGAGGTCATCTCCGGGCGTTTTGGCCTGGACGACCGCGAGCCGGAGACTCTGGATGTGCTGGCCACCAGGCTGCACCTGACCCGCGAGCGGGTGCGCCAGATCCAGCAGGAGGCGATGCTCAAGCTGCGCCGCAACCTGGCGCGCCATGGGATCGGGCGCGACTCGTTGTTCTGATCGCCCGCAACGTGATCAAAAAGAACAGCGGCGCCAAATGGCTTTGGAATTTGGTTGACCGCGTTTGCTCAGCGTTTTCGCTGAGCAGCGGGCGCGGCGCGGGGCGCTAGCATCGCGCCACTGCTGCCATCACCTCGATGGCGGCCTCATTCGTTGGCTCAAGGAGAGTTCATGATGACCCCCAATCGTTGGTTCGTGGCCGGTTGCGCTTTGGCGCTGGCGAGCTTTGGCGCCGCTGCACAGCAGGGTGTGAGCAAGACCGAGATCACGCTCGGTTCGATCCAGGACTTGTCGGGCCCGATCGCCGGCTTTGGCAAGCAGGCGCGCATGGGGATGATGATGCGCGTCGACGAGTTGAACGAGCAGGGCGGTGTGCACGGCCGCAAGATCAAGCTGCTCGTCGAGGACTCGGCCTACGACCCGAAGAAGGCGGTGCTCGGCGCGCAGAAGCTGGTCAACCAGGACAAGATCTTCATGATGGTCGGCCACATCGGGTCGGCGCAGAACATGGCCGCGATGCCGGTGCAGTTCGACAAAAACGTGATCAACTTTTTCCCGATCACGGCAGCGCGCGAAATGTACGAACCCTTCCACAAGCTCAAGTACTCGTTTGCGGCAACCTACTTCGACCAGATGCGCCTGGCGGTGCCCAAGCTGGTCAAGGACAAGGCCGCGAAAAAGGTCTGCACGATTTACCAGGACGACGAGTTCGGCCTCGAGGTCTTTCGCGGTGGTGAAGCCGGTCTCAAGGCGATCGGCATGGAGTTTGTCGAGAAGACTTCGTACAAACGGGGTGCGACCGACTTCTCGAGCCAGGTCGCGCGCATGAAAGCAGCCGGCTGCGACTTCGTCGTGCTCGGCACTATCATCCGCGAGACGATCGGCACCATCGCCGAGAGTCGCAAGACCGGCTTCAACCCGACCTTCATCGGCTCGAGCGCGGTTTTCATTGACCTCATCCACAAGCTTGGTGGCAAGGCGATGGACGGCCTGTACGCCGCGCACACGGTGCAACAGCCTTATGTCGATGACCCGGCGCAACCGATCCGGCATTGGGCCAACAAGTTCAAGACCAAGTTCAACGAAGACCCGAACGTGAGCACGGTCTACGGTTATGCCGCGATCGATGCGTTCATCCGTGCCGCGCAGAAGGCCGGCCCGAATCTGAGCACCGAGAGTTTTATCAAGGCGATGGACACGATGGTCATCCCGCCGGATATCTTCGGCAGCGCCGAGATGACCTTCGGGCCGCAGAAGCGTCTGGGCAGCGAGTTGTCGCGCCTGTCGCAGCTGCAGGAGACGCGCTGGAAGGTCGTTTCGGACTACATCAAGCCGCAGGCCAGCGCAGAGTGGTCGTGCGGCCGGGATAATCCGGCCCATGACATTTGAATCTGAGTGGCTCCAGGTCGAATCGCTCGACCTCGAAGCCCAAGGTGTTGCGCACCGTGTCGACGGCCCCGGCGCCGGCAAGGTCGTCTTCATCGAAGGCGCCTTGCCCGGCGAGCGTGTGCAGGTCAACGTCGCGCGCAAAAAGAACCAGTGGGAGCAGGGCCAGCTCAGCGCGATCGCGCGCGAGAGCTCGCAGCGGGTGCGCCCCGGTTGCCCGCACTTCGGCCTGCACGCCGGGGCTTGCGGTGGCTGCAAGATGCAGCATCTGCATGTTGGCGCCCAAGTCGCCGTGAAGCAGCGGGTGCTCGAAGACAACCTCTGGCATCTGGCCAAGGTCAAGCCCGACCAGGTGCTGCGCCCGATCGAAGGCCCGGCCTGGGGTTACCGCTACCGCGCCCGGCTGTCGGTGCGCTACGTCATCAAGAAGGGCGTCGTGCTCGTCGGTTTCCACGAGCGCAAATCGCGTTACGTCGCCGACATGTCGGTGTGCCCGGTGCTGCCGCCGCGCATCAGCGCGATGCTGCTGCCGCTGCGCGCGCTGATTGCTTCGATGGACCAGCGCGACCGGTTGCCGCAGATCGAACTTGCGATGGGCGACGAGGTCACCGCGCTGGTGCTGCGCCACCTCGAGCCCGTGACCGCGGCTGACGCTGATCGGCTGCGGCACTTCGCCGCCCTGCATGACGTGCAATGGTGGCTGCAACCCAAGGGCCCGGAGACCGTGCACCTGCTCGACGAAGGCACGCCGACGCTGGCCTACGCGTTGCCGGAATTCGGCGTCACGATGCCGTTCAAGCCGACCGATTTCACGCAGGTCAACCCGCAGATCAACCGGGTTCTTGTCAGCCGGGCGCTGCGTTTGCTCGACGTGCAAAGTGGCGACAACGTGGTCGATTGGTTCTGCGGCCTGGGCAACTTCACGCTGCCGCTGGCGCGCCAGGCGGCGCAGGTGCTGGGCATCGAAGGCAGCGCGGTGCTCGTCGATCGCGCGAGAGACAACGCGCGGCTCAACGGCCTGGACGCGAATACGCGGTTCGAAGCGCGCAACCTGTTCGAGCTATCAGTGGCCGACATGGTCGCGATCGGCACCGCCGACCGCTGGCTGATCGACCCGCCGCGCGAGGGCGCGTTTGCGATCGCCAAGGCTTTGGCCGAGCATGCCGAGGCGAGTGCGGCGGGTGCGGCAAGCGTGGGTGCGGCCGGTGATGCGACGGGCATCGCAAGCGCTGCAGCCGGCTGGCAAGCGCCGCGCCGCATCGTCTATGTCAGCTGCAACCCGGCGACGCTGGCGCGCGATGCCGGCCTTTTGGTGCACCAGGCGGGTTACCGCTGCAGCGCGGCGGGCGTCGTGAACATGTTCCCGCACACGGCGCATGTCGAGAGCATTGCGGTCTTCGACCGCGCTGACTGACCCTGGACGCCCGGCGCCACAACGACCGCGGGGCCCGAAGGCCCCGCATTGCATTGAACTTCAGTTCAGCCGAGTCAATCAGTCGCGCTCGCCGCCAAAGATGCCCAGCAGCGCCAGCAGGCTCTGGAAGACGTTGTAGATGCTCAGGTAGATCGACATCGTCGCGCTGATGTAGTTGGTCTCGCCGCCATCGAGCACGCGCTTGATGTCGTACAGGATGAAGGCCGAGAAGATGCCCAGGCAGAGCACCAGCAGGCTGAGCATCAGCGCCGACGACTGCAACCAGATATTGGCGATCATGGCGACGAAGACGATCAGCGCGCCGATGGTCAGGAACTTGCCCATCGACGACAGGTCGCGCTTGATCACGGTGGCCAGCATCGCCATCGCGAAGAAGATCGCCGCGGTGCCGCCAAAGGCCGTCATCACCAGCGAGCTGCCATTCCTGAAACCGAGCACCTGGCCGACCATGCGTGACAGCATCACGCCCATGAAGAAGGTGAAGGCCAGCAGCACCAAGACGCCGGTCGACGAGTTTTTGGTCTTCTCGACCGCGTACATGAAGCCGAAGGCGCCACCGAGAAAAACAATCAGCGACAGCCCCATCCCCATCGACGCCATGATGCCGGTGGACACGCCAAACCAGGCGCCAAGCACGGTCGGCACCAGCGAGACGGCGAGCAGCCAGTAGGTGTTGCGCAGCACGCGGTTGCGCTGCACCGAGTCGAGCATGCCGGCCGAGCCGGGAAAGTTCTGTACGGTGTCATTCATGAGCTGATCCTTCTAGGGGTTGAACTCTGCGGGTCTGACCCAGCCGCCGGATTCTAGTTCCGCGCCTAGGCCTTGCGGTGGCGGGGTTATTCAGGGGTCGATCCCGAAAATTCCGTGATCAGCTGCCCGGCCAGCGGGGCATCGGCCAGCATGCCACCCGGGTCGACGATGCGCCGGCCATTGACCCAGACGCCGTGCACGCCGATGGCGTCGGTGGTCAGCCTGGGCGCACCGCCGGGCAGGTCAAAGACCCGCCGCTTCGGGCCGCGGCCGACGGTTGCCGGGTCAAACAGCAGCAGGTCGGCGGCAAATCCTTCGCGGATCATGCCGCGGTGCGCCAAGCCGAGGATGCCTGCCGGCTGCGACGTCAGCCGGCGCACTGCTTCGGCCATCGGCATCACGCCGAGCGTGCGCGCCCAATGGCCGAGCAGGTGCAGGCCAAAACCGGCGTCGTTGAAAAAGGTCAGATGCGCGCCGGCGTCGCTGAGCGAGACCAGGCTGTTGGGGTCGGTCAGCATGCGGCCGACAGCGGCCTCGTCGCTGTTGAGCAGTTGTGCGGTGCAGACGGTGCCCAAGTCTTCTGCGATGGCCAGGTCGAGCATCACGTCAAGCGCTTCGCGGCCTGATTCGGCGGCGATGTCGGCAATGCTGCGTTGCTCGAGGCCGCGGTGTTCCGGCCGCGTGGTTTCGACGACATGCACCTTGTCCCACTCGCCGTTGAAAAGGCGAAAGGTCGCGCTGGCGGCCAGCTCGGCGCGCACGCCGTCGCGAAAGCTCCGATCCGCGAGCGCCGCCTTGAGCTGATCGCCGGCCAGGCCGAGTGCCGGCATCCAGCTTGCCAGGCCTTCGACCGGGTAGGGCGATGCAAGTGTGAAGTCCATCGTCAGCGCGCAGCAAGACACCTGGCCGATGAGCCGGTGGCCACGCCGGTTGGCATCGGCGATCGCGTCGAGATCCTTGAATACCGCTTGCGGGTTGGTACCGTTGTGCAGCAGCGCGGCGATCATCACCGGCCGGCCGCTGCTGGCGGCGAGTGACTCCAAAAACGGCACCGGCGTGTGGCCGCCCTTGGTGAGCATGAAAACACCGCCGCCGGCTTCGCCCATCGTGTTGACCAGCGCCGTCAGCTCACGATCGTCGGCCAGCCGCGACGGCATCGGCTTGCCACCTTGGCCGTTGTGCGCCGGGCTCGTGCTGGAGGCAAAGCCGACTGCGCCGGCCAGCATCGCCGCGCGCACGATGGCCTGCATCTGCGCGATCTCGTCGTCGCTGGCGGCGCGCTTTGCCGCGTCGGCACCGAGGACCCAGGTGCGCAGCGAAGAGTGTCCGATGTAGGCCGCGATATTGAGCACGCTGCCGCCGCGGCGCAGTTGGGCCAGGTACTCCTCGAAGGTCTCGAAACCCCAGTCGATACCTTGACGCAGCACGTCGATCGACATGCCTTCGACCTGGGTCAGGTTTTGCATCGTCAGCTCGCGGTCGGCCTTGCGGCAGGGCGCGATCGTGAAGCCGCAATTGCCGATGATCACCGTCGTCACACCCAGCGCCGGGGACGGGCGCAGCAAGCGGTCCCAGGTGATTTGCGCGTCGTAGTGGGTGTGGCTGTCGATGATGCCGGGCATCAAGGCCAGGCCAGTCGCGTCGATCACTTCGCCGGCACGTGCCGTAGGCGGCGCGGTCGCTGACAGCGGCGTGGTCGGCGTGATCGCCGTGATGCGGCCGGCGGCGACAAACACGTCGGCGGCTTGCGGGTCGGCGCCGCTGCCGTCAAAAACCAGCGCGCCGCGGATGCAGAGGTCGTTCATCAAATGGGCTTTCGGTACTGCGCCGGGTGGGCGTGATGAGATCAGGATTGTTTTGCGCCGCCAGTGGCAATCCGCCGTCGGCGCTCGACTATTGTCGGCATCCGACAACCTGCCACGCGCACCCGCCCCACCACCATGCAACAAAAATCGATGCTCACCCAGGACGATGCCCAGCGTATGGGCGCTGCCGCCGCAGCCCACGCGCTGGCGAACCTATGGGCAGTGACGATCGCCACCGTCGACGACGGTGGCCATCTGCTGTGGCTGCAGCGCGGCGACGGGGCGGCGCCGATCTCGGCGCAGATCGGCCAGGCCAAGGCGCGCACCGCGGCGCTGGGCCGGCGCGAGAGCCGGGTCTATGAAGAGATGATCAACCAGGGCCGGGTGTCGTTCTTGAGCGCGCCGCTGGACGGCATGCTCGAAGGCGGCGTGCCGATCATGGTCAATGGCCAATGTGTCGGCGCGGTGGGGGTCAGCGGCGTGAAGTCAACCGAAGATGCGCAGATCGCCAACGCCGGGATCGCCGCGCTGTAGTTCGTGGCTGGCGGCGAGTTGAGGCGGCACCCGAGCCCAGCCTATAATTCCGCGGTTTACCTGCCCACAAGCCCCCAGCGAAACTCGAGCTCGGTTTCCCCCTTGAATCGAAGCCCGCCGACCAGCGCCACAAGGCGTGTCGGCAGCTTCGGCTGGGTGTGCAAGAACCGGAGTTTGCCGCTTTGTTGCCCGTCCTGCCACCTGCCGTCCTCGCCCTCGCGGACGGTGCCGTTTTCCGGGGCACGTCGATCGGCGCTGAAGGTTTCACCGTTGGCGAAGTCGTGTTCAACACGGCGCTCACCGGCTACCAGGAAATCCTCACCGACCCGAGCTACTGCCGCCAGATCGTGACCCTGACCTACCCGCATATCGGCAACACGGGGGTCAACGAAGAAGATGTCGAAGCCACGCGTGTGCACGCCGCCGGGCTGGTGATCCGCGACCTGCCCATTCGGGCGTCGAACTTCCGCCAGACGATGTCGCTGGCGGCCTACCTGCAGCGTGAAGGCACGGTCGCGATCGCCGATATCGACACCCGGCGCCTGACACGTTTGCTGCGCAGCACCGGCGCGCAAAACGGCTGCATCGCGACCTTCGCCGCCGGCCATGTGGTCACCGAGATGGATATCGCCGACGCGGTGAACCGCGCCCGCGCAGCGCCGTCGATGGCCGGGCTGGACCTGGCCAAAGTCGTGTCCACAAAGCAGGCCTATGAATGGAGCGAGACCGAATGGGTGCTCGGTGCGGGCTATGGCCAGCAGACCCAGCCGCGGTTTCATGTCGTCGCCTACGACTTCGGCGTCAAGCGCAACATCCTGCGCATGCTGGCGTCGCGCGGTTGCCGGGTCACGGTGGTGCCGGCGCAGACCTCCGCCGCCGCGGTGATGCAGTACCGCCCCGACGGCGTCTTCCTGAGCAACGGCCCGGGCGACCCACAACCTTGTGATTACGCGATCGACGCGGTGCGCACACTCGTCGACGCCGGCACGCCGACGTTCGGCATCTGCCTTGGCCACCAGATCCTGGCGCTGGCGTCTGGCGCGAGCACCTTCAAGATGAAGTTTGGCCACCACGGTGCCAACCACCCGGTGAAGGATCTCGACAGCGGTCGGGTTGCGATCACGAGCCAGAACCACGGTTTTGCGGTCAACGAGAGTTCGCTGCCAGCCAACCTGCGCGCCACGCATGTCAGCCTGTTTGACGGCACCCTGCAAGGACTGGCGCGCACCGACCGCCCGGCGTTCTGCTTCCAGGGCCACCCCGAGGCGTCACCCGGCCCGCACGATATCGGCAGCCAGTTCGACCGCTTCATCGCGCTGATGGACAACAAGGAAATTCATGCCCAAGCGCAGTGATCTGCACAGCATCCTGATCATCGGCGCCGGGCCGATCGTCATCGGCCAGGCTTGTGAGTTCGACTACTCCGGCGCGCAAGCCTGCAAGGCGCTGCGAGAAGAGGGTTACCGCGTGGTGCTGGTGAACAGCAACCCGGCCACGATCATGACCGACCCCGGCACGGCCGACGCGACCTACATCGAGCCAATCACCTGGCAGGTCGTCGAGACGATCATCGCCAAGGAACGCCGCGAACGCCCGGGCGAAAAGATGGCCGTGTTGCCGACGATGGGCGGGCAGACGGCGCTGAACTGCGCGCTCGATCTGCACCGCCACGGCGTGCTCGCAAAATACGGCGTCGAGATGATCGGCGCCAACGAACACGCGATCGAAAAGGCCGAAGACCGGCTGAAGTTCAAGGACGCGATGACCTCGATCGGCCTGGCGTCGGCCAGGAGCGGCATCGCGCACACGCTCGAAGAAGCCTGGGCGGTGCAAAAGCGCATCACCACGGTGATCGGTGGCAGCGGCTTCCCGATGGTCATCCGGCCGAGCTTCACGCTCGGTGGCAGCGGCGGTGGCATCGCCTACAACCCCGAAGAGTTTGAAGAGATCTGCAAGCGCGGGCTCGACCTTTCACCGACCAACGAGTTGCTCATCGAAGAGTCGCTGATCGGCTGGAAAGAGTACGAGATGGAAGTCGTGCGCGACCGCGCCGACAACTGCATCATCGTCTGCGCGATCGAAAACCTCGACCCGATGGGCATCCACACCGGCGACTCGATCACGGTGGCGCCGGCGCAGACCCTGACCGACAAGGAATACCAGTTGCTGCGCAACGCCAGCATCGCGATCCTGCGCGAAATCGGCGTCGACACCGGCGGCTCGAATGTGCAGTTTGCGATCAACCCGAAAGACGGCCGCATGGTCGTCATCGAAATGAATCCGCGCGTCTCGCGGTCGTCGGCGCTGGCGTCCAAGGCGACGGGTTTCCCGATCGCCAAGGTGGCGGCCAAGCTGGCCATCGGCTACACGCTGGACGAGCTGCGCAACGACATCACCGGCGGGGTCAATGGTCACGTGCTGCCAGCGAGCTTCGAGCCCAGCATCGACTACGTGGTGACCAAGATCCCGCGGTTTGCGTTCGAGAAATTCCCCGCTGCCGACCCGCACCTGACGACGCAGATGAAGTCGGTCGGCGAGGTGATGGCCATCGGTCGCACCTTCCAGGAAAGTTTCCAGAAAGCGCTGCGCGGGCTGGAGACCGGCATCGACGGCCTCACCGAACGCAGCACCGATCGCGAAGAAATCGTCGAAGAAATCGGCGAGGCCGGGCCAGAGCGCATCCTCTTTGTGGCCGACGCTTTCCGCATCGGGCTGACACTCGACGAGGTCTTTGAAGAGACCGCGATCGACCCCTGGTTTCTGGCCCAGATCGAAGACCTGGTGGCGACTGAAGCCCAAGTCAAGGCGCGCACGCTGGTCTCACTGACCGGTCCGGAGTTGCGCCACCTCAAACGCAAGGGATTTTCAGACAAGCGCCTGGCCAAGCTGCTCGGAGCCAACCAGCACCAGGTGCGCGCCGCGCGCCACGGTTTTGGCGTGCGGCCGGTCTACAAGCGGGTCGACACCTGCGCGGCAGAATTTGCAACGCAAACCGCCTACCTGTATTCGACCTACGAAGAAGAGTGCGAGGCCGAGCCGAGCACGCGCAAGAAGATCATGGTGCTGGGCGGCGGGCCGAACCGCATCGGCCAGGGCATCGAGTTCGACTACTGCTGTGTTCACGCTGCGCTGGCGCTGCGCGAAGACGGCTACGAGACGATCATGGTCAACTGCAACCCGGAGACGGTGTCGACCGACTACGACACCAGCGACCGCCTGTATTTCGAGCCGGTGACGCTGGAAGATGTGCTCGAGATTGTCGACAAGGAAAAGCCGGTTGGCGTGATCGTGCAGTACGGCGGCCAGACGCCGTTGAAGCTGGCGCTGGACCTCGAACGCGCCGGGGTGCCGATCATCGGCACGAGCCCGGATTCGATCGATATCGCCGAAGACCGTGAACGCTTTCAAAAGCTGCTCAACGAGCTTGGCCTGAAGCAGCCACCCAACCGCACCGCGCGCACCGAAGAGCAGGCGCTCGTGCTGGCGCAAGAGATCGGCTATCCGCTCGTCGTGCGACCGAGTTATGTGCTCGGCGGGCGGGCGATGGAGATCGTGCACGGCGACAAGGATCTCGAGCGCTATATGCGCGAGGCGGTGCGCGTGAGCGAGAAGTCGCCGGTGCTGCTGGACCGCTTTCTCGACGACGCGATCGAGGTCGATGTCGACTGCATCGGCGACGGCACGGATGTGATGATCGGCGGCATCATGGAGCACGTTGAGGCGGCCGGCATCCACAGCGGCGACTCGGCCTGCTCGCTGCCGCCCTACACCCTGAGCGCGGCGCTGCAAGACGAGATGCGCCGGCAGGCCACGGTGATGGCCAAGGCGCTCAAGGTCATCGGGCTGATGAATGTGCAGTTCGCGATCCAGGGCGCAAATGACAAGAGCGCCGACAAAAGCGCCGACAAGGACCCGGAGCAAGCTGTGGTGTATGTGCTCGAGGTCAACCCGCGCGCATCGCGCACCGTGCCGTATGTGAGCAAGGCCACCGGCCAGGCGCTGGCGAAGATTGCCGCGCGCTGCATGGCCGGGCAGAAGTTGAGCGACCAACGCGGCGCTGATGGCAAGCTGCCGCACGAAGTGGTGCCGCCGTACTTCAGCATCAAGGA
>JANPDN010000071.1:0-3138 GCA_031431555.1 Rubrivivax sp. | reverse complement strand
TCGACCGCGATGCGCCAATCGTCACGCGCCTGGCCCAGCGCCGGCAGCACCGCGCGCACGCGGCTGATACGGCGCTCGCTGTTGGTCACGGTGCCGGATTTTTCGCCCCAGCTGGTGGCCGGCAGCAGCAGGTCGGCATGGTCGACGGTGGCGGTGTTGGCGTAGGCTTCCTGGACGACGACAAACTCGGCGCGCGCCAGCGCACGGCGCACCGCGGGCTGGTCGGGCATCGACTGGGCCGGGTTGGTGCAGACGATCCTCAGCGCCTTGATCTGCCCGTCGGCCGCGGCCTCGAACATCTCGACCGCCGACTTGCCGGGTGTTGCCGGCACATCGGCCACGCCCCACAACGCGGCAACCTCGGCGCGGTGTTCGGCGTTTGCCAGATCGCGGTGCGCGCTGAGCAGGTTGGCCAGGCCACCCACTTCGCGCCCGCCCATCGCATTCGGCTGGCCGGTCAAAGAAAAAGGGCCGGCGCCGGGTTTGCCGATCTGGCCGGTGGCCAGGTGCAGGTTGATCAGGGTGCTGTTTTTGTCGGTGCCGCTGCTGCTCTGGTTCAGGCCCTGGCAGTACAGCGACAGCGTCGGCGTGTGACTGCCGAACCAGCGCGCGGCCTGCACGATGTCGTCGGCGCGCAGGCCACAGACCTTGGCCGCATGCGCCGGCGTGAACTCACGCACGCGGTCGCGCAGGGCTTCGAAACCGCTCGTGTGGTTGCGGATGAAGGTGGTGTCGGACAGGCCTTCCCAGAGCAGCACATGCAGCATCGCGTGGTGGAGCACGACGTCGGTGCCGGGCAGCAGTTGCAGGTGCAGGTCGGCGGCGGCGGCGGTTTCGGTGCGGCGCGGGTCGGCGACGATGACCTTGAGTTCCGGGTTCGCCGCGCGCGCGTCTTCGAGGCGCCTGAACAGCACCGGGTGGGCCCAGGCCATGTTCGAGCCGGTGATGAAGACCGTCTGCGCCAGGCCGATGTCGTCGTAGCAGGCCGGCGGCGCGTCGGCGCCGAGGCTGGCCTTGTAGCCGGCGACTGCGCTGCTCATGCACAGGCGTGAGTTGGTGTCGACGTTGTTGGTGCCGATCAGGCCCTTGGCAAGTTTGTTGAAGACGTAGTAGTCCTCGGTGAGCAACTGGCCGCTGAGGTACAGGCCCATCGCGTCGGGGCCATGCTGCTGAATGATGGTGCCGAAGCGGCTGGCGACTTCGTCGAGCGCGCTGTCCCAGGGCACTGCCTGCAGTGGGCCGCCGCGCACGCTGCGCCGCATCGGCTGCAAGGCACGCAGACCGCGCAGATGGGGCGCTGCGGTGAGCGCCAGCGTGCTGCCCTTGGTGCACAGGCGGCCGAAGTTGGCCGGGTGATCGGGGTCGCCGCGCACGCCGGTGATCTGCTGGCCGTCGGCTTCGACGATGACGCCGCAACCGACGCCGCAATAGGGGCAGGTCGAGCGGGTTTCGGTCAGGCTCACGGGGGTGCTTAGTCGACCGCTTGGGCCGTGTCGACGGCTTTGACCGCGTTGGCGTCGTTGGCGTCGTTGGCGTCGTTGGCGTCATTGACATCGCCGACATCGCTGACATCGCGTGGGCCGGCCACCGGCGCTGCCAAGTCCAGCGCTTTGCTTGCCAGCTCAGCGGTATCGAGAAAGACCTCGCCCGCTTCGACCTTGCAGGCAAATTTGGGCGTGCAGCCGGCGTCGGGCGCCTGCGCGCAGCCATCAGTCAGGCCGATCGCCCAGTTGTGCAGCGGGCAGGCGACGCTGTCGCCGAAGACGATGCCCTGGCTCAGCGGCCCGCCCTTGTGCGGGCAACGGTCGAGCAGCGCAAAAACCTTGTCGTCGGCATTGCGGAATACCGCCACCGGCAGGCCCTGCGCACGCGCGACCCGGCGCGCACCCAGGCTGGGGATGTCGGCAACGCGGCAGACTGCTGTCCACTGGCTCATCAAACCATCTCCGCAGGCGCGGCGTTGACCAGCGGCTCGAACTGCCGCAAGTCAACCTTCGCCTTGTCGAACTCGAACCAGGGATCGGGCTCGCCGTCGAGGCTGAACTGCAGCTTGTCCCACAGCGCGCGGCGCTGCGCGTGGTCGTCGAGGATCCGCTTCTTGACGACATCGAGCCCGACCCGGTTGACGTAGTGCACCGTGCGCTCGAGGTACCAGCCTTCTTCGCGGTAGAGCTGCAAAAAGGCGCCGCTGTACTCCAGCACCTCGGCGGCGGTTTTCACCTTCACAAAAAACTGCGCGACCTCGGTCTTGATGCCGCCGTTGCCGGCGACATAGATCTCCCAGCCCGAATCGACGCCGATAACACCGACGTCCTTGATCCCCGACTCGGCACAGTTGCGCGGGCAGCCACTCACCGCGAGCTTGACCTTGTGCGGCGCATACATGCGCCACAGCGCGCGCTCGAGGTCCTTGCCCATCTGGGTTGAGTCCTGCGTGCCGAAGCGGCACCAGTCGCTGCCGACGCAGGTCTTCACCGTGCGCAGGGCCTTGGCATAGGCGTGGCCGCTGGGCATGCCGATATCCTTCCAGACCGCTGGCAGGTCTTCTTTTTTGATGCCGAGCAGGTCGATGCGTTGGCCGCCGGTGAGCTTGACGGTCGGGATCTTGTATTTGTCCACCGCGTTGGCGATGCGGCGCAATTCATCGGCCGTGGTCTCGCCGCCCCACATGCGCGGGATCACCGAATAGCTGCCGTCCTTCTGGATATTGGCGTGGCTGCGTTCGTTGATATAGCGGCTCTGCGGATCGTCCTGCGCTTCCTTGGGCCAGCTGCTGAGCAAGTAGTAGTTGATCGCCGGCCGGCACGACGCGCAGCCGTTGGGTGTGCGCCAGCCCAGGCTGCGGTAGACGCTGTCGATGGTCAGCAGCTTCTCGCTAACGATCGCCGCGCGAGTTTCGGCGTGGCTGGCTTCGGTGCAGCCGCACATCGCCTTCTTGGTC
This sequence comes from Rubrivivax sp., assembly GCA_031431555.1. Taxonomy (GTDB): domain Bacteria; phylum Pseudomonadota; class Gammaproteobacteria; order Burkholderiales; family Burkholderiaceae_C; genus Rubrivivax. The sequence continues at coordinate 197 of JANPDN010000071.1, read as the reverse complement.
GGCGCCTTGCTGTAGTCGCCGCCAGCGGTGAACATCAGCAACTGCTCGACGAGGCCGGTACACGACCCGCAGCCGCCGCTGGCCTTGGTGTGCTTGCGCACCTCTTCGATCGTGAACAAGCCCTTGTCCTTGATCGCCTTGCAGATCGTGCCCTTGCTGACGCCGTTGCAGCCGCAGACTTCGTCGCTGTCGGCCAT
>JANPDN010000070.1:0-5708 GCA_031431555.1 Rubrivivax sp. | reverse complement strand
GAGCGCGGGCGACGCGCTCACGCCGGACGCCACCAACTGCGTCCTCGACGCCACCACGCCGGTCGCCAACGGCAGCGTGACGCTGACCCTCCACGGCGTCGAGATCAACGGCCGCAACGAGGTCACAGCCATCGATGCGAGTGTCGGCTTCAGCAACTTCGCACTCGCCGGCTATGGCAACTACAGCGGCGCGGCGCGCTTCTGGACCAAACCGGCGGCCGGCGGCGAGCGTTCGCGGGTGAGCTTCCAGGGCACCAGCGTCGCGTTGGCTGGCGCCACGGTGGTCTACGACTTTGATGTCTACACGCTGAGCACCGCGTCGACGAATACCTTTGAGATCGACGGTGGCATCGGCATCGGCGGCCAGAACTATTCGGTGGTCGCCAGCGGATCGATGTCGGGCACCGTATCGGGCCCGCCGGCCACCGGCACTCTGCGCCTGCGCGACGCCGCCGGCGACAGCATCCAGCTCAGCGCCAAGAGCGCGCTGTTGTTCGACCTGGACTTCTTCCCGTCGGGTGCAGCGACCGCGACGGCTTCGCTGCCCGGGCTGCGCTGGGCGGACTACCTCACGGCGCCACAGTAGGCTTCGCTGTTCCTCCACGCGGCGCCGCCGCGTCCAACAGCGCGCGGTGCACCGGATGCGCGTGCAGGAATGACTCGCGCCAGGCCGATGTCATTTGCCGCGCGGCGGTGCGTTGCAACCATTCGGCACCGATATCGCGCCAGCGGCACGCTGCCGCCACTTGACCGGCGGCGGTGAGCAGTTGACACGCCGTGAGCCACAGCTCGGCACGGTCGATATCGAAGGGCTCATAGCGCTCGGCCAGCACCAACGCCTGGTCCAGCCATTCGAGCGCAGCGGCACCGCGTCCGCAGGACTGGGCGGCCTGTGCGACACGCAGCGCTGCGTGCAATTGCAATCCGGGCCGCTCGCGCACCGGCGCGCACTTGGCCAGGCGTTCGAACTCGAGCACCGCCTCGTCGGGCGCTAGCGAACGGGTCAGGTCAAGCTCGATCCAGGCCCGGAAATAGGCCGAGCCGATCGTGGCCACTCTCTGGCGTGTCTGCTCGAGAAGCAACGGCTCGGCGTGCCCGAGCGCCCGCGAGATACGCAGTTGCAGCACACCACGGCGCGCCACAAAACGCGGGTCGAAGCCGGTGCCGGCAGGGGCACACAGACAAGCCTGCGCATCGAGCGGGCGGCCGATACGCAGCCAGAACTCGGCGAGATGGTTCTCGGCCAGGAAGACGTCCGTCTGGTCGGCCGCCGCACCTTGCGCCAACGCCATCTGGCGATAGCGATCGAGCACCGTTGTCAGAGTCTCGTGCGCTGCCAGGTACTCGCCACGATCGCGCAGCACGGCGCCCAGGATCATGTCGATCGTCAGCGACGCGCCGCCGCCGTGCATGCGGTCGCGCAGCGCCAACGCTTCGAGCAAGGCGGCCTTGGCGGCGTCGAACTCACCGCGTGTCCATCGAAAGACACCGATATTGCTCAGCACCGGCAACGTACGTTCTTGGCGACCGGCACTGCGCAGCAGCGCGAGAGCGTCCTCGGCACTCGCGATCGCGGGCAGCAGATGGTCGCAGAACGACTGCACCCCGGACAGGATGAGGTGGAACTCGGCCTGTGTGACGGGCGGCTGCGTCTGGACCCAGCCGCGGTGCAGTTCCAGCGCCTGCACGGCGGCACTCGACTGCCCGGAAATCGCCAGGTGCCAAGCCACGCCGTTGACAAAACCGAAGGCCAGCTCCGGCAGGCCCAGCGCGAGCGCACGCCGCATACCCTGGCGGCCAAGTTCGAAGCCTTCCGGGCGGGTGTTGTCGGCATGCCAACCGACACGCTGCGCGAGCGCACGAAGCTCCTGCTCTGGCGTTTGTGCCATCGTCTCCAGGCGAACCATCAAGGGCACCCGCCGCTGCGCGCGATCCGGCGCGTCGGAAACATTAAGCCGCTGCTCCAGCGTGTCGAACAGCTCGGCTTGTGCGCCGGCGCGCTCCAGACACTCCGCCGCGGCGTCCAGCAACTCGGTGCGCTCGACCGTGCGCAGCGCCTGGCGCGCCGCCTCGGCAGCGTCCCTGTAGCAGAGGCCGGCGCGCTGCCATTCGCCACAGGCACGCCAGTGCCCGGCGATGCGCGCGGGTTCATCACCCTGGGCGTTGAGAGCCTCGGCCACGCCGCGGTGCAGCTGTTCGGCGTCGGCCGGCGTGGTCGTGTTCAGCACGGCATTGGCCACCAGGTCGTGCACGAAGCGGCGGCCATAAAGCACCTGGCGCTGTTCGAGCTCCCGCATTGGCGCCACCAACTCGGCTGCGCTGCACCCCAGCACCTTGCCCGCCAGCGCCGGGCTGAAAGCCGGGCCGGCCACGGCCGCCAATTGCGCGACCTGCCGCGCTGACACCGTCAGCAGATCAATGCGGCGCGCAACGACAGCGTCGATGCCCGGGGCCAGTGGCAGCAGATCGGGCCGGGCCAAGGCATCGGTGCCGAGTGACAGCAGGAGCTTCAGCGATTCGAGCAGGAACGCCGGGTTGCCGCCGACGCGCCGACGCAGCGCTGGCGCCAGGGCCTCGGCGTCGATGCCTGGCAGCGCAAGGCTGGCCAACAAGGTGCTCACCTCCGCCTGGCCCAGGACTTCGAGCTCGAGCCGGGTCAGTCTCCCCTGTGCCGCCAGCGAGTCCAGCATCGCGCTGCCTGCGAGCGTTTCTTCGCCTGAACGGGTGCCCATGGCGAAGCGCAGAGCCGGTGCCGTGACAGCCAACAGCACCGGCAGGGCCTCGACGCTGGCACGGTCCGCGAAGTGCAGGTCGTCGAAGACGAAGGTTTCACAGCCGCGCGTGGCGCAGTCCTGCAACAACCGGCAGACGGCCTGCAAGGCCCTCGTGCGCTCGTGCGCGGTGCGTAGCGGCTCCGGCGCAGCACCGGCTGCTCGGGTCAGCGCCGGCACCAAGGCCGGCACCAGCCGGGCGGCCTGGTGCAGCAGCGTGGGGTCGGGCGCGGGTTCGGTGCGGTCGATGGCGGCCAGCAACAGCCGGCCCAGCGCGGCATACGGTTGCAGCGCGTCGCCGGGCCGCGCGGCCACGCTCGCGCCGCCGCCGGCAGCGCCACAAAACTCGGCCAGCAGCCGGCTCTTGCCCAGGCCCGCTGCCCCAGACACACACAACACCTGGCCGGCGTACCACGCGGCGAGCAAGGTATCGAGCGCGCGGCTGCGGCCGATCATCTGTGGCGGGCGCAGCAGCGACAGCGGCATCACATCGCGTGCCGGCACGGTGGCGGCCCGCCCGGCATGTGCCGCCTGCAGCGCCAGCTCACCGAGCGCGCGTGTCGCAGGCGAAGGCGGCACGCCATAGATCTGGCGCAGCATGTCGCGGCAGCGGTCCCAGACGGTGATCGCTTCGGCATAGGCGCCGCGCAGGTAGAGCACCTCCATCAGCAGGCGATGTGCATCCTCGGACTCCCGGTCGAGCGCGAGCGCAGCCTCGGCGCCGCTCTGCGCACGGCCGAGTTCGCCAGCCTCGATTGCAGAGCGCGCCTGCTCGAACAAAAAACGGCGCTGGCCGGCCTGCACCGCATCGCGCTGGCCTTCAAGCCACTGCGCGAAGACCTCGCAGTCGCCGTAGTCGAAGCTCGCCAGCAAGGCTCCAGCGCCGGTATCGACAGTGACACCCTGCGCCAGTGCAAGCAGGCGGCCATCGTCTTGCAGCAGCCCGCTGTCAAGCTCGCGCAGCTTGGCTAGGCGCTGGCGCAGGTTGGCACGTGCGCGCTGCTCGTCCACGCCCGGCCACAGCAGCGTGGCAATGCGCGCGCGCGGTGTCGGGACTTCGACGCTCAACCAAGCGAGCAGCGCCGCGTGTTAGCGTTCGAGCGCCGCCGCAGGTGCGTTGGCACGCTGCACCTGGGCGGTGCCGTGCAGGCGCAGCTGGACGGTCGCCGCGGTCGCGGGTGCGGGTGCGGGTGCGGATGCGGATGCGGATGCGGATGCGGAGTCCATAGTGGCGGGAGGGCAATTCACCATAGCAGTTCAGCGCATTGCCGCAAAGCGCCCGGCTGCGGGGGCTCACGCCAGGCTGTCACCGATCACGCACTGGTGACGCCAAGTCGGGTAGCTTGGGTCGGATCAGCCACACGCCGCGGCAACCGGACGCGACTTGCGACTTGCGACTTGCGACTTGCGACTTGCGACTTGCGACTTGCGACTTGCGGCTCGCGGCTGGCGGCTTGCGCCAGGAGATCAAGATGCCCCACGACGATGTTCGCCCCGCACCACCCCGCGCGCTGGCCGCAGCCCTCGACGAGGCCGAGGCTCGCGGCAAGCAGGTGCTGTTCTACGAGCCCGCGGGGGTGCTTGGTGGCACCTTCACCTGCGCGCGCTGCGCCGCGATGGCCCTGCAGCCTGACCTGATGCTGCACACCGCGACCTGCCGTTACGCGGCGGGCGGCGCAACGATCACGGTCTGGTGACGGCGTGCGGTTCACAGTGCATTCGCACCATCCGCATGAAACCCGCATGCACCCAGCATGCACCCCAGGAGTCGAACATGACCGCTTCGAAAACATTCCCGCGCCTGCTGTGCGTTCCTTTGTTCGGCCTGCTGGCCGCCACCGGCCAGGCCGACCCGCTGCCCAGCGGCACCGGGGTCTATCTCAGCACCTCCTCGTTCAGCAATGGCGTGTTCTCGTACGCTTCAGGGCCGGGCATCAGCACCTACAACGCGGGAGGGTTCGAGACCGAGCAGATGGGTGCCAACAGCGAGGTGGTCATCCCCGGCCCGAGCGGCTTTCCCCTCGGGCTGACAACGGCGAGCCTGGAGCAGTCCAGCACCAGCACCTATGGCACTTCGTACGCGAAGGCCGTCGCCAGCCTTGAGCAGGGGACCCTGCGCGCGAGGGCAAATTCGAACGACGGCTCTCAGACCACGTGCGGTACGCCGACCTGCATCACGTCCCAAGCCGCCATGCTCGCTGACGCGTGGATGAAAGATGTCGTGACCTTCCACCTCGCAGGCACCAGCTCGGCCACCGTGCAGGTCAACGTGCATGTGGACGGCACGGTCAACGCCGGCCCGTACACGGCCGCAACGAGCGCCCTCACCTACATCCTCAACCTCGGCGGGGGCGGCTTCCAATACGGTGCCCTCAGCAACTACACCGGCGCCAATGGTGTGCCGTCGATCGTGCTCTCTGGCTTCACCGGAGGGATCGTCGAGCAGCCGACATTCACCAACGCCACGAACACGGGCTTTGACTTCAGCGGCAACCTGACCGTCACCGACGGTTTGACTCTGCCGCTGTTCATCGCACTTCAACTCGACAGCCGCGGCGGCATGGACGCCGACTTCGGCAACACCGCGAAATTTTCATTCGGGCTGCCGGCCAACGTGAGTTTCACTTCGGCATCGGGTGTGCTGCTCACGGCCGCCGTAGTGCCCGAGCCCGGCACCTGGGCGCTGATGCTGTGCGGTCTGGCTGCGGTGGGTTCACTCGTGCGCAGCCGTGGCGGTGCCGCTCAGACCTGAGCCGGCGCCGGCACGCTCCACGTCTTCGTCACGTCGCCCTTGTTGTTGGCACTCTCCAACTGCACCCCAAAGCCCCACAGCCGGGCGACATGTTTGAGGACTTCCTGCCCGCTGTCGTGCAGCGGCCGGTCGTTGTGCTGAAAGTGGCGCAGCGTCAGCGAGCGGTCGCCGCGCAGGTTGACGTT
>JANPDN010000069.1:0-39223 GCA_031431555.1 Rubrivivax sp. | reverse complement strand
CCGGCAGCGCGCGCCGCGCTCGACGCCTGCGCCTGGCAGGTCAAGACGGCGGTGGTGATGTTGAAGGCGGGCCTCGATGCGACCACGGCCCAAGCGCGGCTGGATGCGGCGCAGGGCAGCGTCGAGTTGGCATTGGCCGAGGGCGAAGCGCCAGCGCATGCCGCGGATCGCGACGCTTTGTCTTGAGCCGGCGCGAAGCCGGCTCAGCGCCTGGGCATCGGCCCGGCCGCGCTGGACAGGCGCAGCCGCGGCGGGCGCGGTGAGTCGCTGACCTCCAGCTCGAGCTGGTAGCGGCCGCTGCTGGGAATATCCAACACCAGGTTGCCGCCCCGGGTGCGAAGCCGGGTCCAGGCGCCCAGGCTGATGGCCGCGTTGCTGGTGCCGCCGAGGTCGACGGCCTGCCAGTCGGCGTCACCGAGCTTGAACTCGTGGCGGCCGCCGGGCAGGTCCAGCGCCAGGCGCCAGCGGCCCGGGCCGATGGCCTGCAGGGCCTGGGTCGGCTGCCAGTTGTTCAAGCTGCCGCGCAGATAAACGGCGGGCCAGCGCAGCGGCGCCAGCGCCTGGCGCGGCAGCGGCGCTTCATCGCCGGCTTGCACACCTTGGGCCGTGAAGCGCAGCAGCGGTTGGCCGAATTCGGTGGCGTACGCACCGGCTTCGGTGCGCCACAGGCGCTGCCAGCTGCCCGCGCCGGTGGTCAACCAGAGCGCAGCGCCGTGCAGCCTCACCTGTTGCGCCGGGCCCTGGCGGGGCTCGTAAGTGCCGACCCAGCGCACTGCCTCGGGCGGCAGGGTTTGGTCTGCCAGCGCCAACGGCGCGGCCAGACCCGGCCACTGGTAGATGCGCCCCAAGGTGCGCAGCAGGGCTTCCATCAGGGCCCAGGTATTCTGGCCATTGGCCATGATGACAACACCGTCGCCCTGGTTCACAAACGCGGTGGCCAGGCTCTCGAAGCCTTGGTTGGAGCCGTTGTGCCCGAAGCGCTGCGCCGGGCCTTTGCCGCCGTCGATGAAAAATCCCAGTGACGTGACCGCTGTTTGTGCCGTGGTCACTGCGCGCGCGGTGGCCGCACTCACGGGGCTGGGCTGGCCGGCTGCGGCGCGCTGCACGGCCATCAAGGCGGTGGCGATGTCGGTTGGCGTCGACCACAGCCCGGCGGCTTGCCGCTCGGGGTAGACACGAGCGCCACCGGGCTGCGGCTCTCTGCCCTGGTGCGACATCGCGAAGCGGGCTTCGTCGGCCCGGGCCGGCGGCTCGAACTGGCTGTTCACCAGGCCCAGCGGTTGCAGCACCGATTGCTGCATTTGTGTGGCGAAGGACTCGCCGCCGAAGTCCTCGACCCACAGCTGCACGATGGTGCTGCCGCCACCGGAGTACCTGAAACCCTGGCCCGCTGGCTGCACCGGCCGCACCGGGCCGGTATTGGCCGGCGGCAGGCCGTCCAGGATCTGCGCCAGCGTGGGCAAAACACCATCCCGCGAGTAGCCGGGGAAGCCATGCTGGCCGAGGCCTGCGCTGTGCGACAGCAAGCGGCGCAGGGTGTAGCGCGGCGCGTCCGGCGCGGGCGTCTCAATCGCCGGCTGCCAGCGCTTGAGCATCGGCCGCAGATCGTCGTCCAGGCCGACACCACGCGACTCGGCCAGGGCCAGCACCCCCAGAGCGGCAACGGCCTTGCTGATCGAGCCGGCTTGAAAACGTGTTTCCGGCGTCACCGGCACGCCTGCGCGCGCCTCGCCAAAGCCCTGTGCCCAATGCAGCTTGCCCTGGTGAAACACGGCAATGCTCAGGCCACGCAGCGGCACTTGTTGCATGCGGGCCGTCAAGCCCGCCGGGGCCGGCTGGCCGGTGCCGCGCAATGGCGCGTCCAAGGTGCGGCGCAGCTCGGCGATGGCCTGTTCCGGGGTCACGACAGGCAACTTGTCCTGGCCTGAGGCACCGCTCAGTAGCAGCGCGGACAACACGCTCGAAACAGCCCACGCGCGCAAACCCATGCCAGATCTCCAGAGAGCGTTTTGGCGATTATGGTGGTGGCTCAGCGCACTCATGCGCCGGCGCGCATGAGACGATCGACCCGGCCCGAGGTCCGTTGCGCCCCGACCCGATCGCCCATGAAACCCGCCGACCGATCCCTGTCGCTTGATGTCTTTCGTGGCGCCGCGGTGGCGCTGATGATCCTGGTCAACAACCCGGGCAGCTGGCAACACCTGTACCTGCCGCTGCCCCACGCGCCCTGGCATGGCCTCACGCCGACGGACCTGGTCTTCCCGTTTTTCCTGTTCGCGGTCGGCAATGCGATGGCCTTCATGATGCCGGCGCGGCAGCGTGCTGAGGCTGCGGATTCCTGGCGTGGTTGGGCGCGCCGCATCGTTGTCATCTTCTTGATCGGCCTGCTGCTCAATGCCAGCCGGTTCGTACGCTGGGACGCGGCCGGTGATCTCGTCCGGCGCAGCTTCGACGACCTGCGCTTCATGGGCGTGGTCGGTGTCGGCGGCAAGACCCTTTGGCTGTCGCCGCTGAGTTGGGCCTAGTGCGACATTTTTGCGCCGATCGGCAGTCTGGTTGGCGACCCGCGCCTGGGCTCGCTGCTCTTTGCGCTGGTCAACCTGGCGGGTTATTGGGCCCTGGCCCGCTGGCTCGACCGGCGGCGCATTTGCATCAAAGTCTGATGCGAGGCCGGCTTTGAAGATCGTGCTCTTCGGCGCCACCGGCCAGGTCGGGCTTGCGCTTCAAGACTCGCTGGCCGGGATCGCTGGCCTCGACGGGTTGGTCTGCAGCAGCCGCGGCGGCGGTCGCTGGTCGGCGGACTTCGACCGGCCCGTTGAAGTCGCTCAGCTGCTGCGCATGTTGCGCCCGGACGTGATCGTCAATGCTGCCGCGTGGACGGCAGTCGATGCCGCCGAAGACCATGCCGAGGCGGCTTTGCGCGTCAACGCAACCAGCCCCGGCGCGATCGCCATCGAGGCCCAAAAGCTCGGCGCGCTGCTGCTGCACTACAGCAGCGACTATGTCTTCGACGGCAGCGGCGCCTTAGCCTGGCGCGAAGACGACCCGACCGGCCCGCTGAATGTCTACGGCGCAACGAAGCTCGCCGGCGAGCAGGCGATCCGCGCCAGCGGCTGCCGGCATTTGATCGTGCGCACCAGCGGTGTCTGGTCGCCGGGCGGTGAAGGCGGCAACTTTGTCGCCACGGTGCGGGCGCGCTTGTTGGCCAGGCAGGCGCTGCGGGTTGTCGACGACCAGATCGGCGCGCCGACCGCAGCCGCGCTGGTCGCCGACCTCAGCGCGCAGTTGTTGCAACGCGCGCTGAAGACCGAGGCGGTCAGCGGCACCTACCACCTGGCACCACGCGGCGAGACGAGCTGGTTTGCGGTGGCTCGGCTGATCGCCGAGGGACTGCGCGCGCTCGGGGCTGTTGTGCCCGAGGTGCAGGCCGTGCCCAGCGCGGCATATCCGCAGCGCGCGCGGCGGCCGCTGAATTCGCGTCTGGACTGCAGCCGGCTGCACAGCGCGCTCGGCATCGCATTGGCTGATTGGCCGACGTGGCCGGCGCCGATCCTGCAGGCCATCGCCGCCTGGCCGGCGGGATCGCCGGCCGCATCCGCAACCGGATCGTGAACCGGATCGTCGACGGCATTGCCGACAGCACGGCGCCGCGCCCGCGCTTGGCTACGATCGCGCCCATGCAAATCACCCCGACCGCGATCCCCGATGTGCTGCTGCTGCAGCCGCAGCGCCACGACGACGAACGTGGGTTTGTCATCGAACGCTGGCAGCGCCAGGCCTTGGATGCCGCCGTCGGGCGCGAAGTGATTTTTGTCCAGCACAACCAGTCGCGCTCGCGGCGTGGCGTGCTGCGCGGCTTGCACTATCAACTCGGCAGCCCGCCGCAAGGCAAGCTGGTGTGGGCCGCGCAGGGCCGCGTCTTCGACGTCGCGGTCGATCTGCGCCGTGGCAGCCCGAGCTTCGGCCGCTGGGTCGGTGCCGAGTTGAGCGCCGACAACGGCTGCCAGCTCTGGATCCCGCCGGGTTTTGCGCATGGGTTTTATGTGCTCAGCGAGAGCGCCGATGTCGACTACAAACTCACCGCGTCCTTCGATTCCGCGCAGCAGCACAACCTGCGCTGGGACGACGCGGGCGTCGGCATCACCTGGCCGACCGGCGGCACCGCGCCGCTGCTGTCGGCACGCGACGCGGCCGCGCCGGGCCTGCACGAAATCAAGCTGCCGTGAGTCGAACCAGGCAAGCGAACCAGGCAAGCGAGGCGAGGCTTCTGACTTGATCGCCGCGGCATAATCGCGCGTCGAAACTGAGCAGCTCGATCACCTCGAGTTCACGACCATGGACCAGAGTCACCCTCGGTGACCGTCCGCTCCGGCAACCGGCGCCCACATTGACGGCGCCCGCGCGGGGTGGGACGGTCGCCTGCCGCCCAGGCGCCAAGCGCCGAACCCCGCAGTCTGAAGCGCCGCGCCCTTTGAGCGAGCGGCGCACCGGAGACCCTGATGTTGAACGTCTTCACGCTGGCCAACGGCCGGCTGACCCAGCAGGAAATCGAAAACGGCACGGCGCTGGCGCAGGTCCAGCCGGTCTGGGTCGACCTCGAATCGCCGACCGCCGAAGAGATGGCCTGGATCGAAGCGCGCTTCGGCCTGAATATCCCCGCCGACGCGGTTGACGACGACCTCGAAGAGTCGGCGCGGTTTTACGAAGAGGACAACGGCGAACTGCATATCCGATCGGACTTCTTGATCGAAGGCGACGGCGGTGAAGACGGCCAGCCCGCGCGCAACGTGCGGGTGGCCTTCATCCTCAAAGACGGCGTGCTCTTTTCGGTGCACGGTGAAGACCTGCCGGTGTTCAGGCTGCTGCGCCTGCGCGCGCGGCGCATCCCGGCGCTGATCGAAGATGCCAAGGACGTGCTGCTAAAGCTCTACGACGCCGACGCTGAATATTCCGCCGATGCGCTCGAAGGCATCTACGACCACCTCGAACTGGTCAGCGCGCGGGTGCTCAAAGAGGACGTGAACGATGCCACCGCGGGCGAAGTGCTGGCCGCGATCGCCAAGCAGGAGGACCTGAACGGCCGCATCCGGCGCAACGTGATGGACACCCGGCGCGCGTTGAGTTTCATGATGCGCAGCCGGATGCTCAATGCCGACCAGTTTGAAGAAGCGCGCCAGATCCTGCGCGATATCGATTCGCTGGATTCGCACACCGCGTTCCTGTTCGACAAGATCAACTTCCTGATGGACGCGGTGGTCGGCTTCATCAATATCAACCAGAACAAGATCATCAAGATCTTTTCGGTGGCCAGCGTTGCGCTGCTGCCGCCGACCCTGATCGCCAGCATCTACGGCATGAACTTCCGCTCGATGCCGGAGTTGGAGCAGCCTTGGGGTTACCCCTTGGCGCTGGCGCTGATGGGCGCCTCGGTGATCGCGCCGTTTGTCTATTTCCGCAGAAAAGGCTGGCTTCGGTGAACTCTGCACACCTCATGGAAACGATGGATGTGCTGGCGTGATTGCATCGTGTAACCTCGTGTTTTGGGGCGGCGGCGAACTGCCTCGACCCCTACGCAGCGAGGAAAAAATGAAGTTCTTCGACCGATTGCCGGCTTCCATTGCAGCGTGCCGCGGGCTGCTCGCGGCGGCGTTGCTGGCCAGCGCGGGCCTGGCGCAAGCGCAGTTTTCGATGGTGCCGGCGCCGCTGCCGATGTCGGCGCCGCCGCGGGCGTCCGAGGCCGAAGTCGACAAGGAATACCGCATCGACGCCGCCCGCCACATCTATGCGATGTACCCGATGCGGGTCTTTCGCGGCAAGCTGCCGCCGATGATGTACGCGGTGATGATCACCGACACCGAGCTCGACCCGACCGGCAACGTGGTCGCCGTCACCGTCGCGCGCGAACCCGCGGCGGCCAAGGAAGTCAGCCCCTGGGTGGTGGCGCTGATCCGCCGCGCCGGGCCTTTCCCGGCACCGGCCAAGATGCGCGACAACGCCAATCCTGCCGGCAATATCGTCTACCGCGATATCTGGCTGGTCGACAAATCCGGCCTGTTCCAGGTCGACACGCTGACCGAAGGGCAGCGCTGAAGCCTCCCGCCGCGGCGCTCAGCGGTTCGCCCGGCGCTTGAGCCAACGCATCAAGCTTCCCAACACGGGCAGCTTTTCGTACAACTCCTCGGCGGCGTCCCAGTAGTCGCGGTGCAGCGTGATGCGCCCGTCGCTGGCGTCGAAGTGCAGGTGCGAGCCGCCGCGCACGGTCTGCTCGACCGGGCTGCCACGAAAACGAAAGACGAAGTCCCAGACCAGAAAACAGCGGTCGCCTTCGACCACCGTCTCGTGGATCACAAACCGCGGCGCGTCCAGCGCCTTGAACATGTGCTCGAAGATGTGGCGGATGGCGGCGACGCCGCGGACTTCGTTGAACGGGTCCTTGAAGGTCGCGTCAGCGCTGTAGATCGATGCCATCCGGGTCAGGTCGGCAGGTTTGAGGGCCTCGAAAAACTCGATCGTGGTCGACACCCGCGGGTCGGCGTGGCGTGGCATCTTCAAGCGCCGGTCGAGCGCCGCACGGCGGCAAAGTACGGGCCGTAGCCGAGCAGGCGCAGCGCCTTCATGACCAGCGTGAAGCGCTTCGGAAAATGAATCTCGAAGCGGCCCGCGGCCCAGCCATTGATGATCGCCTCGGCCGCCTGCTGCGGCGAAATCATCGCCGGCATGTGGAAGTCGTTGCCAGCGGTCAACGGCGTGGCGACAAATCCCGGGCTGATCAGCGAGACGCCGATGCTGCGCGGCTGCAGATCCAGGTACAGCGCCTCGGCAAGGTTGATCAGCGCCGCTTTGGTCGGCCCGTAGGCCAGCGACTTGGGCAGGCCACGATAACCGGCGACGCTGGCGACCAGGCTCAAATGCCCATCACGCTGGCGCAGCAGGATCGGCAGCACCGCGTCGAGCATGACCAGCGCGCCGCCGACGTTGACCTTTTGGTGCTGCAACGCGATATCGAGGTCGAAGTCGGTGGCGCGCATCGGCGCATAGGTGCCGGCGCAGTACATCGCGAGGTCGATGCGCTGGTGCCTCACGACGATCTGCGCAGCCGCGGCGTGCATCGCGGCGCGGTCGGTGGCGTCGAAGGCGATCGCCTGGCTGCCCGGATGTTCGGCGACAAAGCTGTCGAGTGCGGCCTGGCTGCGTGCGCTGACGATGACCTTCGCGCCGAGCGCGTGCAGGCGCGACGCGGTGGCGCGCCCGATACCGCTGGACGCGCCCACCAGCCAGGCGCTGCGCCCGGCCCAGTCGGTGATTTTTGGATTCAGGGCCATCGCGCGCTCACACTCTCAACGCCGCTGGAAGGCCAGCGTGACCTCGCCGAGGTGGATGCCGAGTTTGCTCATCGCCGCCTTGTTGAGCATCACGCGGTCGTCGATCAGGACCATCCAGTCGTCGAACTGGACTTCGTACACGCTGCCATCGACCGGCAGCTTGAGGGTGTAGCGCCACTGCAAGGCGTTGCCCGCGGCGACGCCGACGGCCTCGCCAACGACATCGTCGGCGCGGCCGCTGTAGCGCCCACCCCCAAGGTGTTTGAGACGCCAGACACGGCGCTCGGTCTTGCCGTCGCTGTAGGTGAAACGTTCGTCGAGGGTGCCATCGTCGCCGACCCAGGTGCCGGTCATCTGCACCGTGAAGCGGCGCACGATGCGCCCGGCGCGGTCGGTGAAGATGCCCTGGGCAGCGAGCTCGCCATTGAAGTAGGTCTTCAGATCGAGCAGCGGCTTTTCGGCAGCGTAGTCGGCCGGTTTTGGCGCACTCGCGCAGCCGCCGAGCAGCGCTGCGGTAGTGATGGCGCAAGCTGCACCAGTGAGGAGGAGGCGTCGTTTCATGAAGGTCTTTGGTTGCGGATCCAGATTCCGTACAGCAGCGCCGCGGCGCCGAGTTTGAGCAAACAGGGCAGCAGGCAATAGGCCGCGGTCAGCGCTTGCAGCGCGCCGTCACTGCGTTCGCCGGGGGCGTAACCCCAGGCTGCCAGCGCCGGCAGCGCGATGCCAGCAGCGAGCGCCAGGTTGAGCTTGGTGGCGAAGTTCCACCAACCGAAGTAGGCCCCTTCGAGGCGGCCGCCATGGCCGCTGCGCTGGATCACGCCGGCCAGCATCGCGCCGGGCAGCGCGAGGTCGGCGCCGAGCGCGATGCCGCTGGCGATGCACACGGCGGTGTAGGCCACGACATCGCCAGCGCCGAGCGTGGCCGCCCAGGCAAACGTCAGCACCGCCAGCAACATGCCGGCGAGCCAGCTGCGCGCCAGCCCGATGTGGCGCACGAGCAGCAACCACAGCGGCATCGACAGTGCCCCGGCGGCAAAGTAGCTGGCCAGGAAGAGCGGCTCGAAGGCCTGTGCCTGCAAGCGGTCGCGGATGAAAAACAGCACCAGCGTCGCCGGCACCGTGCTGGCGATGCCGTTGACCAGATAGACCAGCAGCAGGCGCCGGAAGTCGGGCGTGCGCCAGGGCAGGCGCAGTGACGGCGATGCGGCGGCGCTGCCTGATGCAGCGCTCGCCGGGCCGGGCGCGTCGGTGATGGCGGACGTCGATGCCCGCGGCGCCCAAGCCAGCAGCGCGACACCCGCCGCCAGCGCGAGCGCAAAAACGATCGTCGAGATACCGAGCCCGGCGACCGACGGCAACACGCTGGCGACGAGCACGCCGACCAGCGCAAAGCCTTCGCGCCAAGACACGATGCGCGCGCGCTGCGCTTCGCCGCCACCGAGCCGCGCGCCCCAGGCCTGGTGCAGCACGCTCAAGACGCTGTAGGCCAGATAGGTCAGGGCGAGCGCGATGCCGCACCACCAGAGCAGCGCCGGGCCACCATCGATGACCCCGGCGGCGGGAAAAAACAGCGCCCGAAATCCGATCGCCAGCAGCACCGCGGCAATCATCGCGGCGGCAAAAACACGCGCGGTTGAATGGGCAAACCAGCCGTCGGCCCAGCGCCCGATCAAGGGGTCGGCGATGGCGTCGAGCGCGCGTGCAAAAAGCAGCAAGGCGCCCAGCGTGGCCAGCGGCACACCAAACTCAGCCGCGTAGTGGTTGGGCAGCACGACATACAGCGGCAGCGCGACAAAAGCCAGCGGCAACCCCAGGCCGCCATAGGCCAGGCCCTGGCGCCAGCCGCCCTGCCAACTCTGGCTGGTCGCGCTGACTGCCGTGCCGCTGGCAGGGCCGCCCGTGACAGCGCCGGCGCCGGCGGGCAAGACGGCCGGGCGAGGTGTTGTCAAGCGGCCCCGAGCAGCGCGCTGCGCAGCTTCGGCTCCGAGGTCCAGGGTGCCAGCCAGATGCCAAAAAACAGGCGCGCGAACTCGGCGTCGCGGACTTCGCCGCGCGGGCTGCCGTTGACAAAGAAGTCGGCGGCTGCGCCGGGCTCGTGGCGGCCGGTGATGCGGTCGCCGGCAGTCACGTCGGGAAACAGGCGCGTCATCGTTTGCAGCCAGCGCGCGGCGAGGGCGGCGTCGAGCGGGCCGGCGCGGCGCATCTCTTCGAGCGAGCGTTCGGCGATCTGCCGGCCTACCAGCGCGCGCCGGTATTCGATCTCGAGCGCCAGCGCGCGCTGGTCCCAGTCGTCAGTGCCGACACGGCCGCGCGCCGACCACAGCCGGATGTCGTAGACCTGCAGACCAAAAAATCGCAAACGGCCCTGGCCTTGCAGCAGCGCCGTGGGCCAGACCGCGGCGACTTCTGGCGGTGCCGCTGCCGGCGTTGGTGGCTGTGGATGCGGCTGCACCTGGGCGTGGACCCGCGACGGCCCCAGCAGCGGCGCGGCAGCCAGCGCCGAGGCCGTCAGCAGCAGGCTTCGGCGTTGGCCCGAGAGCGGTGGCTTGACCATCGGCTTGACGCCAAATTCAGGCCGGCCGGCGCAGCGTGAACTGCACAACGTCGGTGTTGCCGGTGTCGAAGGCGGCCTCGCAATACGCGAGATAGAACTCCCAGATGCGCATGAAGCGGGTGTCAAAACCGAGTTGGCGAACCTGCGGGTCATGCGCCAGAAAGTCGCGCCGCCAGCGACGCAGCGTCTCGGCGTAGTCGCGGCCAAAGGCCAGGCTGCGAACGACTTCGAGGCCGGCCTTCTGGGCCTGCGCTGCAAATGCGCTCGGGCTCGGCAGCAGGCCGCCGGGAAAGATGTACTGCTGGATGAAATCGGTCGAGCGCACATAACGCTCAAAAAGATCGTCACGGATGGTGATCGTCTGGATGCAGGCCAGTCCGCCGGGCTTGAGCTGGTTTTTGACGGTGGCAAAAAACGTATCCCAATATTCGCGGCCGACGGCCTCGAACATCTCGATCGAGACGACTGCATCGAAGGGGCCGTCATGGATGTCGCGATAGTCCTGCAGGCGCAGCTCGGTCTTTGCCTGCAGGCCCGCGGCCGCGACGCGTGATCGGGCGTGGCTGAGTTGCTCCGACGACAGCGTGACGCCGGTGACCTGCGCGCCGAGCTTGGCCGCGGCTTCGGCCAGTGCGCCCCAGCCGCAGCCGATCTCGAGCAGGCGCTGGCCCGGCTGCAGGCCACATTCCTGGATCGCGCGATGCACCTTGGCCTGCTGCGCCTGCACGCTGGGGCGCTCGAGGTCGCCATCAAACAGCGCGCTCGAATAGTTCATCGACGCGTCGAGCCAGAGCTTGTAGAACCCGTTGCCGAGGTCGTAGTGCGCGTGCACGTTTTTCAAGCTGCCGCGCCGTGAGTTGCGGTTCAGCAGGTGTTTGGCGCGGTACCACAAGGCACCCCACCAGCTGCCGAAGATGAGCTTGTCGATCGCCTCGCGGTTGTGGATGAACAGCTTGAGCAGCGCGGCCAGATCCGGGCTCGTCCAATGGCCGGCGATGAAGGCTTCGGCAAAGCCGATGTCGCCGCTCTTCAGCGCCGACGTGCAGGCCCGCCAGTCGAGCAGGCGGATCGCCGCGTGCGTTTGACCCGATGCGCCGCCACCGAAGCGTGAATGCGTGCCGTCGGGCCATAACACGTCGAGCGTGCCGTGGCGCAAGCGCTGGAGCAGGCGGAAGATCGTGCGGGCGGCCGCCGGGGCCTGCGCCGGCGGCGTGAACGGGTGGGCGGTGGTGGTGGACATCGGCATCGGTGGGGCGTTGGTCGGGCGTTTGTCGGGCGTTTGCCAGGGCGGATGAACGGACAGTCGGCGGGACGCTGCGTGGGGCCTTGGGCGGATCGCGGCTCAGCGCGCGTTCAGCGTGAAACGAGGCTCGCGGGAGGCGCCGGCTTGCGCACCAGCGGCACCCGTTTGAGCCAGAGCTTGAGCGCCTGCCAGTGGATGCGCGCGACGATGCCCAGCGTCATCAGCGGCATGCGCAGCACGAAGGCGCGCACGCTGGCGGCGGTCAGGGTTTCGAGGCGGCCGCTGACACTGGTTTGCAGCAAAGGCCCTTCGTCGTCGTCGTGGGCGATGCGCGCGACGATGCGGTCGGCGCTGCGCATGAAGCGAAAGCGGTACTGGCCGCGCGGCGCGCAGAACGGCGAGACGTGGAAGACCTTGTCGGCGGCCTGTTCGCGGCCGAAGGCCAGGCCGGCGCCGGCAAGCAGATAACAGTGGCGCTCGCCGAAGGTGTTGTTGACTTCGGCCAGCACCGCCGCGAGAGAGCCGTCACTGCGGTGGCAGTACCAGAAGCTGACCGGCTTGAAAACATGGCCAAACAGGCGCGGGTAGGTCTGCAGCCAGATTTCGCCGCTCACGTCGTGCACGCCTTCGCGGTTGAGCAGCGCTTCGATCCAGGCCAAGGCGTCGCCACCACCGTCGCCATGGTCGCGGTCGTGGAAGCTCAAGGGCGCAAAGCGGTTGCGGGCCAGCGCGCTGGACGCTGCGGTCGCTGTGACCACCGAATGAGTTGAGCTGCCACTATCGGCCAAGTTTGCGCAGCGCAGCGCGCGCATCGGCAACATCAGGAAGCACGTTGGGTAGACAAAACCATTCAGCCGCGGGCGCAGGCGCAGATGGCGGACCTCGCCGCGGCCGAGCAAGGGCCCGGTGGCGTCGATCGCGGTGGCCGTTGCCGTTGCCGTCGCCGCCGGTGCCACCGCGTTCGGGTCGGGCAGGGTGGCGGTCGGGGTTCTGCGGGCGCTGGTCATGCCGCCCTCGCCAGGCCGGGTTGATATGCCCAGCGGTTGCGCAACGCTTCAGCGGCTGCGAGGCCCGAGCGCAAGCCGTCTTCGTGAAAACCGTAACCGGCCCAGGCGCCGCAGAACCAGACATGCGAGCGGCCCTGGATCTCGCGCAGCCGCGCCTGCGCGCTGATCGCGGCCTGGTCAAAAACCGGGTGGCTGTAGTCGAAGACGCCCAGCGTCTTGGCGGGGTCGATCGGCCGCGCCGGGTTCAGCGACACGATCACTGGCGTCGACCACGGCAGCGGCTGCAAGCGGTTGATCCAGTAGTGCAGGCAGACGCCGGGCGGTGGGACATCGGGCGCGCTGTCCGGCGTGTTGGCGCCGGGCGCCGCGCGCTCGTAGTTCCACGCCGCCCAAGCCAACCGGCGCTTTGGCATCACCGACGCGTCGGTGTGCAGCACAGCGCGGTTGGGCTGGTAGCGGATCGCCCCGAGCAGGCTGCGCTCGCGCGCATCGCTGTCGGCGAGCAGTGCCAGCGCCTGGTCGCTGTGACAGGCAAGCACGACGTCGTCGAAGGTCTCGTCACCGGCATCGGTGCTGAGCTTGACGCCGGCGCTGCCCAGGCCCGGCGGCAGCCGCTGCAGCGCGCGCACGGGGGCGTTCAGGCGCGCATCGGGGATCTGCTCGAGCAGGCGCCGCACATACTGCCGCGAACCGCCGCGCACGGTGTACCACTGTGGCCGATCGGTCAACTGCAGCAGGCCGTGGTTATGGCAGAAGCGGATCATGGTGGCCACCGGAAACCTGAGCATGACGTCGGTGGGGCAAGACCAGATGCAGCCGATCATCGGCAAAAAATAGCCCTCGCGAAAGTCCTTGCCGAACCGGTGCTGGTCGAGAAAATCGCCGATCGGCTGTTCGAGGTCATGCTCGGCACCGCGCACCGCGATTGCTGTGGCCAGGCGGTTGAAACGGACGATCTGCGCCAGCATGCGCCAGAAGCCCGGGCGCAGCAGGTTGCTGCGCTGGGCGAAGGCCGCGTTCAGGCTGGTGCCGCTCCATTCCAGCCCTGCGCCGCTCGCGTCGCGCTGCTGCACGGAGAACGACATCTCCGACATCGCGGTGTCGATCTTCAACTCGTCGAAGAGCCGCACCAAGCCCGGATAGGTGCGCTGGTTGAAGACCAGAAAGCCGGTGTCGACGCCGTGGCTGACGCCACCCAGCGTAACGTCGACCGTATGGCTATGGCCACCAAAATGATTGCCGGCCTCGAATAGCGTGACCCGCGCATCGCAGGCCAGTGACCAGGCCGCGGCGAGGCCCGAAATGCCCGAGCCGACGACGGCGACACGCGGTGTCATCACGCGTTCGCCGCCAGGGTAAAGACTGCCGCGCAGCGCCCCCGGGCGAATGAGGGAGGGAGGGAGGAGGAGAGACACCCGGGGCTTGCAACCGGCAAGGCCGGCCGGCTGCGCAGCAGGAAAAATCGCTCTTCTGTGACCTCGCCGCCGGATCGAAGTTCCATCACCCAGCGCTGCCGCCGGCGTGCTGCGGGCACGCCGTTGCAAGGGCGAGAATAGCGGAATGTGACCGGACGGTTCATTGTTGAACTGGATAGTATCATCGCTACGCAATCGAAGTCGATACCCCGAATGCTTGCTGGGGTTGATCGGCGGCTGTGGCAGCATGTCCATTGCGTGACGAACAGAGAAACCACGATGCTCTACCCGGAACTCTTCAAACAACTCGAAGCCGTGCGCTGGAACATGGATACCGACATCCCCTGGGATCGCTTCGATACCACGCTGCTCAGCGACGAGCAGGCGCAGACCGTGAAGATGAACGCGATCACCGAGTGGTCGGCCTTGCCGGCGACCGAAATGTTCCTGCGCGACAACCGCGATGACAGCGATTTTTCGGCCTTCATGAGCGTGTGGTTTTTCGAAGAGCAAAAACACGCGCTGGTGCTGATCGAATATCTGAAGCGCTTTCGACCCGACCTCGTGCCGACCGAGAAGGAGCTGCACGAGGTCCGCTTCGAGTTCGACCCGGCGCCGGCGCTGGAGACGCTGATGCTGCATTTTTGCGGCGAGATCCGCCTCAACCACTGGTACCGCCGCGCTGCCGAATGGCACAGCGAGCCGGTCATCAAGACGATCTACGAAACCCTGGCCCGCGACGAAGCCCGCCATGGTGGCGCTTATCTGCGTTACATGAAACGCGCGATGGGAAAGTTTGGCGACGAGGCGCGGGCGGCTTTTGCCAAGGTCGGTGTGCTGATGGCCAGCGCGCGGCGCACGGCACAGGCGCTGCACCCGACCAATTTGCATGTCAACGAAAAGCTGTTCCCGCGCGACACCGTGCAAAGCCGGCTGCCCGACCCGGCCTGGCTCGAGCAGTGGCTGGACCACCAGATCCAGTTCGACGCGGTGTGGGAAAACAAGGTCGTCGATCGCATCCTGCACAACATGAGCCTGCTGCTCGAACGCAGTTTTGCGAGCGTGCAGGAGCTCAACCGCTACCGCAAGGAAATGACCGCCGCGGTGGCGCTGCAGGCTGCTGCGCTGCGGCCCGGCGCGGCCTGAGCTGCGCGGCCTGGGCGTCGGTGCGGTCGCTCGCCGGCAGTGTCCGGCGGCGGGTCGGGCCAACCGCTGTTTCAGGCCTTTGGCGGCGCCGATGCCGCCTTGCGGTCGGCCGCGACCCGCAACGCACTCGGGCGCTCGCTGACGAGGTCCATATAGGGCTTCCAGTCGATGCCGTGGCTGGTCAGGAGGTCTTCGCCATAGATCTTCTTCGTGGCTGCCGACAACAGGCGCAGCGCGTTCCAGGTCGAACAGTCGGCCAGCGTGAACTGCGCGCCGGCGACATAGGGTGAGAACTTTGCCAGGCGCTTGAAAGCGGGGATGTTCTTGTCGAGCTTGCGCCGCACCCGCGACTTGGTGCCATGGCTGACCGTGCTGCCAAAAAAGGCCTCGGCATACAAGTCACGCACGACAAGTTCGAGATGCAAGTCGATGAAGGTCGCCAGCTCGCGCACCTTGGCTGCCGCAAAAGGATCGGCCGGCACCAGTGCCGGCTGCGGGTAGGCGGCTTCGAGCCAATCGACGATGACCTGGCTTTCACACAGCGGCCCCTGTGGCGTGCGCAGAAACGGGATCTTGCCCAGCGGGCTGGCGCTGAGCACGGCTTCGTCAGTGCTGCCGGTGGCGACTGCCTCCTCGCTGAATTCGATGCCCTTTTCGAGCAGCACCAGCTTGACCTTGTTGTAGTAATTGGAAATCGCAAAACCACAAAGCACGATCATCAAAAGCTCCTGAAGTGAAAGAAGGTCAGCAGGAAATTCAACGCCGATTGACGAGCAACAAGCCGCTGCCGACCGCCAACAGCGCCAGCAGCAGCGGCCAGGTCAGCGGCTCGTTGAGCAGCAACACGCCGAAGGCCAGCCCCGATACCGGCGTCAACAGCGTGAACGACGAAATGGTAGTCGCCGCGTAATGGCGCACCAGCCAGAACCAGGCCAGATAGCTGGCAAAGGTGACGATCACGGTCTGGAAGAGGATCGACATGATCGACAGCGTTGACGGATTTGCCGGCCAGGCCTCACCGGCCAGCGGTGCTGCGACGGCGAGCACCAGCGCCGAGATCACGAGCTGGTAGAGCAGGGTCTTTTCCGGCGCCACTGCGGCCAGCCGGCTGCCGCGGATGACGAGTGTCGTCGCGCCCCAGAGCAGCGCAGCCAGGACACCGAGCGCATCACCCAGCGCGGTCGCGGACGGTTGCTGCATGCCAGCGGGCGCGGCGCCAGAAGTTCCAGCGAAACCTTCGGCAAAAGCCAATGCAACGCCGGCAAACGCGACCAGCAGCCCGGCCCATTGCAGCGGCCGCAGGCGCTCAGTCGCGGCAATGAAGGGCATGCCCAGCGCGACCACAAAAGGCGCGAGGTAGATGAAGACAACCATTCGCGACGCGGTGGTGAATTGCAGCCCGACAAAGATGCAGGCGAACTCGGCGCCAAAGAGCACGCCGGCCAGCAGCCCCGCGCTTGAGGTGCCGTCGCGTCGCCACAGCGGCACCCCGCGCCAGCCGGCCCAGGCCAGCACCAACAGGGCCGCGCCGGCCGAGCGCAGGCCGGCCTGTGTCAGCGGCGGCACATCGACCAGCGCGACCTTGGTGGCGACCTGGTTCAGGCCCCACAGCGTGCAGCACAGCAGCAGCGTGCCCAGGGCCAGCGGGTCGAGATGGTTGCGGCGGGCGCCGTCGGCGGTCATCACGGCATCGTGCCACGTCGCAGCGCGTGATCGTCTGACCCGGCCGTCGCGCAGGCGACGGCAGCGCAGATCAAACCCGCGGCCAGGCCGGTTGCATGGGCTATCGGCGCGATGCCGATATCCCAGCCCGGCCAATATTGCACCGGGCCGAGCCAGGGCCGCTCGCTGAGCACCTTGAGACCCAAGCCGAGCAAGACCGCAGCGCCGATCCAGCGCGGCCGGCCAATACCGAGCCAGACCAGAGCGACGGCAGCGATGGCAACGCCCGCATGCAGCAGGCCCGACAACCCGGCGTAGTGGGTGAGCTGCGGCCGCACAAGCAGCGCCAGGTGCACGAGCGGCCAGGCCACGAGCCAGGCCAGTGCCAGTCGCCAGCCGACCCGCGCCGTCCAGCCAAAGGCCGCGACGACCAGGCAGCCAGCCAGGTTGGCCAGCAGGTGGCCGCGGCTCAAGTGCACCAATGCAGCGGTCCACCAGCGCCAGGGTTCGCTCCAGGCGAGTGCCGGTTGCCAGTCCAGCGATGTTGAAGTCGGCGCGAGCCCATCGCTCGCTGCGACCCCCAACGCAGCGGCAGCCAGCAGCGCAGCCATCAGCACCCAGGCCACCCCCGGCCGCTGCAGTGCTCTCACCCGAAGACGGCGCGGGTCAGCGCGAGCACCGCGTCGCGTGCGGCGACCAAGCCGGCATCGGGCTCGACCTGGGTCGGCTGCTCGTCCAGGCGCGCGCGGTGCTGCGCCTGGCGCAGCGCGCGGTAAGCATCGGCGGCGGCGTGGCCGATGCCGGGTGCGAGGAGGCCGGCGGCCTCGGCACGGTGCAGCAGCGCGATATTGCCGGCGTTGGCCAGCAAAGCTGGCTGCGTCGCGCCAAACGCGAGGACCAAAAACTGCACCGCAAATTCGACATCCATCATCCCGCCGGCGCTGTGTTTGACGTCGAAGCGCCCGGCCCGCGTCGGGTGCGCGGCGCGCACCCGCTCGCGCATCGTGCGCACCTCCTGGGCCAGCGCGTCGGTGTCGCGCGTCGCGGTCAACACCGCGGCGCGCGCAGCGTCAAAACGCGGTGCCATCGACACCGCGCCGGCGCACCAGCGGGCGCGGGTCAGCGCCTGGTGCTCCCAGGTCCACGCGGTATTGCTGCCGCGCCCGGACTGGTAACGCTCGAAGGCTTCGATCGAGGTCACGAGCAGGCCAGAATTGCCGTTCGGCCGCAAGGCGGTATCGATGTCGAAGAGCTCGCCGACGCCGGTGCGCAGGGTCAGCCAGGTGATGAGTTTGCGCACGAAGCCGGCATAGATTTCCTGCGCGCGGTCAGCGTCTGCGGGGCCAGTGCTGTTGTCACTGCTGTTGGCATTGCTGTTGTCATCGCTGGTGCCGTAAAGAAAGACGACGTCGAGGTCACTGCCATAGCCGAGCTCTTTGCCACCGAGCTTGCCGTAGGCGATCACCGCCAGCTCAGGCGCATCACGATCACGCAGCCGGTACAGCGCCCAGGCCCAGCGGATGGCGGTATCGAGCACCGCGTCGGCCAAGGCCGAAAGGTCGTCGGCGACCTGCTCGACGGTGATCCGGCCTTCGACATCACGCACCAGGGTGCGGAAGACCTCGGCGTGGTGGGCGCGCCGCAGGGTGTCCATCAACAGCTCTTCAGAGGCCTCGCCGGATCGTTGCCAGGCGGCATGCCGGTCTTCGAGTTCTTGCACCAATGCGGCGCGGTCAAAACGTTCGTGCAGCAAGCGCTCGTCGGCGAGTTCGTCGATGACGCCCGGGTGCTGCATCAGGTACTGCATCGGCCAGCGCGCCAGCCCGAGCAGCCGCAACAGCCGGCTCAGCACCGAAGGCCGCTCGACGAGCAGCGCGAGATAACTTTCGCGGCGCAGCAGCGGCTCGAGCCAGTCGATAAAACGCAGCGCCGCCGGCGCGTCGCAGACGCCGCTGCTGACACATTCACCGGCGCGCTCGATCAGCCGGCCCAGGCGCAGCTTGGCTTCGTCACGCAAGCCGGCGACCCGCGGATGCGCTGCAAAGGCACGCACCCGTTCGGCCAATGCCGGCGGCAGCTGTTCGATCAACGCCTCGCTGTCCGCTGGCTGCGGCCCGGGGCCGCAGCTTTTGCACGCGGCGGGCGCCAGCGTTGAAGGTGTCGGCGCGCGGCCGTCGTGCAGCAAGGTGTCGAACTCGGTCGCCACCAGTTCGCGCACTTCGCCGAGCCGGGTGATCAGCGCACAGGCGTCGCCGCGGCTGCCGGGCTCAACGCCCAGGCTGGCCGCGATCCAGGCCAGGTCGCCATCGTGGGTCGGTAACTGGTGGGTCTGCTGGTCGTCGAGGTACTGGATGCGGTGCTCGACGCGGCGCAAAAAGCTGTAGGCCTGGGCGAGCTTGTCGGCGGTGGCCGGTTTCATCAGCCCGCTGGCGACCAGGCGCTGCAGGCCCCGCAGCGTCGACCGGGTGCGCACTTCGGGGAACTGCCCGCCGCGCACGACGAGCATCAACTGCACGATGAACTCGATCTCGCGGATGCCACCGCGTGACAGCTTGACGTCGTTGGCGCGCTCGGGCCGCCCGGCAGCGCGGCGCTGCGCTTCGTCGCGGATCTTGCGGTGCAACTGGCGCAGGCCCTCGAAGATGCCGTAGTCGAGATAGCGCCGGTAGACAAAAGGCGTGACCAGCGTGCGCAACGCCAGCGCCCGGCCGGATTGCACGGCGGCGCGCGGCGCGACGATGCGGCTCTTGAGCCAGGCAAAACGTTCCCACTCGCGGCCCTGGACCTGGAAATATTCTTCCAGCATCGCCAGGCTCACCACCGGCGGGCCCGACATGCCGTTGGGCCGCAACGCGAGGTCGACGCGAAAGACAAAACCGTCGTCGGTGGTGTCGCCGATCAGCGTGTACAGCTTCTTCGCCACCAGGCTGAAATACTCGTGCGCGCTGACTGACGCGGGGCCAGCAGTTTCGCCATCGTCTTCGTAGACATAGATCAGGTCGATATCGGACGAGACGTTGAGTTCGCGCGCGCCGAGCTTGCCCATGCCGACGATCCAGAACTCGATGCGGCTGCCGTCGGCGCGCAGCGGCGGCCCGTGGCGCTGGTCGGCATCGGCCTGCGCCTGGGCCAGCGCGGCTTCGAGCGCCACCTCGGCCAGCGTGGTCATCGCGCCGGTGATGTCGTCGAGTGCGGCCGCGGCTTCTACATCGAGCACCGCCAGCCGTTCGAGCACCAACTGGCGCATCACGCGCAATGCGGCGCCAAGGTCGCGGGCTTGATCGCCAGACGCGGTGTCGCCCGCGCTCGGCGCCGTCTGCAATCGGCCCAGCAAACCGCGCATCGCGGTCGCATCCGGCAGCCCCGGCGCGAGCAACGCCAGCTCGGCAGCGTAGCGCCGCCGCACCCGTTGCACGAAGCGGCTGTACGCGGCGGGAACCGTTGCCACGACCACAGCTCAAACCCGCCGCTGTGCTAGTGTCGTGCGCCGCTGCGCCGATGCTGCATCGGCGCTGTCGGCAAGGCCCCGCGGTGCTGATGCGCCGCTCTCCATCTGCATGCATTCACCCCCAACTTCGAGCCCCTCGGCGCCGCTGCGGCGCCGCCCTCATCTCTTGCGCCGCGCCGGCCGCTTGGTGGCGGCGGCGCTGCTCGTAGCCGCCAGCGTAACCCTGCTGCTGTGGTTGACGCTGCAATGGGGGATTTTGCCCCGCATCCAAGAGTGGAAACCACAAATCGAAGCGCGTGCCGGCGCCGCCCTCGGCGTACCGGTGCGCATCGGCACGATCAGCGTGCAAGCCCAAGGTTGGGTGCCGCTGTTCGAGCTGCGCGATGTCAGCCTGCTCGGCCGCGACGGCCAACCGGCATTGCAGCTCGCCCGAGTGCGCGCCGCGCTGTCGCCACATTCGCTGTGGCTGCTCGAGCCGCGGCTGGCACAACTTCATCTGGAGCAGGTCGTGCTCGACATTCGCCGCGACCGCGCCGGCCGCTTCCATGTCGCCGGGATCGAGATCGACAGCGCCGCTGGCGCCGACCACGATGACGACAACCGCGTCGCCGACTGGCTCTTTGCGCAGGCCGAAGTCGTCGTGCGCCATTCTCAAGTGCGCTGGACCGACGAACAACGTGGCGCGCCGCCGCTGACTTTGAGCGATGTCGATATCGTCCTGCGCAACGGCCTGCGCCGGCATGATCTGCGCATCGACGCCACCCCGCCTGCCGAATGGGGCGCGCGGCTCGGTCTGCGTGGCCGCTTCAGCGCGCCGCTGCTGGCCGCCAGCGGGGACTGGCGGCGCTGGACCGGCTCGCTGTATGCCGACGCGCCGGCGGTCGATGCGGCGCAGCTCGGCGCCCACATCGACCTGCCCTTTGCGCTGAGCCAGGGCCGCGGCGCGGCGCGCGCCTGGCTCGAGATCGACAAGGGCGACTGGCGCGATTTCAGCGTCGACCTGGCGCTGGCCGACGTCTCGCTGCGCCTGGCGCCAGCGCTGGCGCCGCTGGAGATCACCAGCTTGAGCGGGCGTGTCGCCGCGCAGCGCGACGGCCGCGGCGTGCAGCTGCGCACCCAGGGCTTGCAGGTGCAAGGCGGTGACGGCGTGGTCTGGCCAGCCGGTGATATCGCCCTGGCGTGGCAGCAGGCGCAAACGCTCGCCGCACCGGCGCGGTCGGTGGCGGCGGCGGCGTCGTCCGGGGCAGCAGGAGTCGCCAGCCCGATCACTGGCGGCCGGCTCGACGCCGACCGGCTCGACCTGGCCCAGCTCGCGGCGATGGCGCAGCGCCTGCCGCTCGGTGCGATCGCCGAGAAGTGGCTTGCCGAACTCCAACCCGCCGGTGTCATCAGCGGCCTGCAAACGACCTGGGGCGGCGCGCCGGATGCGCCGACCGCCTACACCGCCAAAGGCCGCATCAGCGGCCTGGCGCTGGCGGCGTCGAAACCCGAGCCGATCTCGGCGATGCCACCGGCGCCTGCAGCTTCACACCCGGTCGGCCGGCCGGGTGTCAGCGGCGCCGATCTCGACTTTGATCTCGACCAGACCGGCGGCCGCGCCAACCTGCTGATCAACCGCGGTGCCTTGCAGCTGCCCGGCCTGTTTGAAAAACCGACGCTGCCGATCGTGCAGGCCAAAGCACAACTGAACTGGACCGTGAAGGCTCAAGCCGGCGCACCGGCGGCGATCGAGATCCGTCTGCTCGACGCCAAGTTTTCCAACGCCGATGTGCAAGGCGATGCGCGGGGAAGCTGGCGCACCGGCCGTGGCGAGGGCCGTGGTGTCGGCGCGCGCTTCCCCGGTGTCATCGATTTGTCGGGCCGCATCCTGCGTGGAAACGCTGATCGAATTGCGGCCTACCTGCCGCTGGCGGTGCCCAAGCGCGCGCGGCTTTATGTCGAGCGCGCGGTGCGTGGCGGGCGCGTCGATGGCGGCACCTTTGCAGTGCGCGGTGATATCTGGCAGTTCCCGTTTCGCAACGGCACGCCGGACCAGGTCTTTCGCATCATCGCCAAGCTGCGCGACGTCAACTTCGACTATCTGCCCAGCGTCGCGCCGGGGGGCGACGAAGCGACCTGGGACTCGCCCTGGCCGGGCTTGAGCGCGGCGCAAGGTGAACTCGTCTTCGACCGCAGCTCGATCGCGCTGAGCGAGATGCAGGCGCGCCTGTGGGGGGTGCAGCTGCGCGGTTTTTCGGCGCGTATCGACGACCTCGTCGAGCGCCCGCTGCTGCGGGTTGAAGGCGAGCTGCGTGGCCCTGCCGCTGAGGTGCTGCGTTATGTCGATGTCACGCCGGTCGGCGGATGGATCGGCGGCGGCCTGCACGAGCTGCGTGCCGAAGGTGCGGTCGACTTGAAACTCGCGCTCGCGATCCCGATCCTCGAGCCCGAAAAGACCAGCGTGCGCGGCAGCGTCGCGCTGGCCGGCAACGACGTGCGCGTGCGGCCCGGCACGCCGCTTCTTGCCGGCGCGCGCGGCCGCGTCGACTTCACGCAGCGCGGCTTTCAACTCGCTGGTGCGTCGGCGCGGGTTTACGGTGGCGAGGCCAACCTCGAAGGCGGCACGCAGAGCGACGGCAGCCTGAAGTTCAGCGCCGAAGGCCGCGCCACCGCGCAGGCGATGAGAAGCGCACCGGAGCTGGGCCTGCTGGCGCAGATCGCACCCGCGCTGCGCGGCCAGACGGCTTACCGCGCCGCGCTGTCCTTCAAGAATGGCTGGCCGGAGCTGAGCGTCAGCACCGACTTGGTCGGCATCGACTCCGAGTTGCCGCCGCCGTTGGCCAAGGCTGCCGCGACGCCGCTGTCCACACGCTGGCAGACGCGGGTTGTCGCTGACGCTTTTGATTCGGCCGGCCAGCTCAAACCCGGCCAGACCGCGCTCGATACCGGCACGCTCGAAATCGGCGCCATCGTGCGCGCGCAAGCCCAACGTCGGCTCAGCGAAGACGGCCCGCTGCTGACCACGCTGGCCATCGGCATCAACGACAGCCCGCCGGCCGCGACGCTGGGCGCCGGCCCGCTGCCGCCGGGCTGGTTTGTCAACGCCCGCCTGGACAGCGTCGACACCGACGCCTGGCGCGCGATGCTCACGCGTCTGGCCGGGCCCGGTGAAGACGGCAGCGGGCTGCCGCCGATGCAGATCTCGCTGCGTGCGGCCGAGATCACCGGCCTGACGCGCAAGCTGACGCAGGCGCAAGTCGAAGTCCGGTATGACCCGCGTTCGCGCGACGAGCCCTGGGCCGCGCAAGTGCGTGCCGAGCAGGGTGCCGGTCGGGTGGTCTGGACGCCGCCGCGCGAGGCCGGTGATCCAGGCAGGGTGACCGCGCGGCTGACCCGCCTGGCCTTGCGCCTAAGCGAAACGGCGGCCGTCGAACAACTGCTCGACCAGGCCCCGGCGCAGGTGCCGGCGCTGGATATCGTGGTCGATGATTTTGTGCTCGGCGCGCGTTCGCTGGGCCGGCTCGACTTGCAGGCCTCGACCCGCGCCAGCGCGGTGCGTGCCGGGGTGCGCGAATGGCGGCTGGACCGGCTCGACCTCGGCCTGCCGGAAGCGCGCCTGCAAGCCACCGGGCTGTGGGCGCCGGTGCCAGCGGGCATCCAGCGCCGCATGGTGTTGGACTTCAGTCTCGACATCCAGGACGGCGGGGCGCTGGCCACCCGCTTCGGCATGGCCCACACGCTGCGGGGTGGCAAGGGGCGGCTCGGCGGCCAATTGACCTGGGCCGGCTCGCCTTTCGAGCCCGACCTGCAAAGCCTGGGCGGGCGGCTCGACGTGGCCCTCGAAGCGGGCCAGTTCCTGCGCGCCGAACCGGGGGTCGGCCGCCTGCTCGGCGTGCTCAGCCTGCAAGCCTTGCCACGCCGTTTGCTGCTCGACTTTCGCGATGTCTTTCAAGAAGGGTTTTCGTTCGACAGCGTGCAGGGCGAGGTGCTTGTTGTGCAAGGCCGCGCGCAAACACAAAACCTGCGCATGCGCGGCGTACAGGCGCTGGTGCTGATGGCCGGCAGCGCCGACCTGGCCAAGCAGACGCAGGACCTGCGCGTGATCGTCGCGCCAGAAGTGAATGTGGGTTCGGCCTCGCTGGCCTACGCCGCGATCAACCCGGCGGTGGGCATCGGCACCTTCTTGGCCCAGCTGTTGCTGCGTGAGCCGCTGCGCGCCGCCGGCACGCGCGAGTTCCACATCACCGGGCCTTGGGGCGACCCCAAGGTTGAACGTGTCGAGCGCGGGCCGGATGCGCTGGTGCCGAGCGCCGACGCGCCAGCGTCTTTCGGGACTGCGCCGGCATCTTCGTCAACGCCCGCGTCACCGGCACTGGCACCACCACCGAATCCACCCACCAAACCGCCAGCGGCGCGCCAGGAGCCTCGATGAAAATCGCCGCCGTGCAAATGGTGTCCACCCCCGATGTGGCGCGCAACCTCGATGCCGCCGAAGCGCTCGTTGCTCAGGCCGCCAGCGAAGGCGCCGCGCTGGTTGCGCTGCCGGAATATTTCTGCCTGCTCGGGCGCCGCGATACCGACAAGCTTGGCGTGGCCGAAGACATCGGCGCAGGCCCGATCCAGCGGCGCCTGGCCGCCATCGCCAGGGCGCATGCGGTCTGGCTCATCGGCGGCACGCTGCCGACCAAAATCGCCGGCCGCGACGACCGCGTGCGCAACACCTGCCTGGTCTTCGGGCCGCAGGGCGAACAGCTCGCGCGCTACGACAAGATCCACTTGTTTGCCTTCGACAACGGTCACGAAAAGTACGACGAGGCGCGGGTGCTCGAAGCCGGCTCCGAGCCGGTGACGTTTGACGCCGCCGGCCTGCGGGTGGGCTTGAGCGTCTGCTACGACCTGCGTTTTCCCGAGCTGTACCGCGCGCTAGGTGTCTGCGACCTGGTCTGCGTGCCGTCGGCTTTCACCTACACGACAGGGCGCGCACATTGGGCGCTGCTGCTGCGTGCCCGGGCCGTCGAGAACCAGTGTTGTGTGCTCGCGCCGGCGCAGGGCGGCACGCATGAAAACGGCCGCCGCACCTGGGGCCACAGCATGATCGTCGACCCCTGGGGCGAAGTGCTCGTGCAGCGCGAAGAAGGTGCCGGCGTGGTCACGGCAGACCTGGATGTCCAACGTTTGAAACAAGTCCGCAGGCAGTTGCCGGCGCTGGAACACCGGCGGATGTGAGAAGGCGGTGGGGACTGCTTCGATGACTTCAACTGCAACGCCCAACAAGGCCGCGCCTGTTGTCGGCGTCGGCCTAGGCAAG
This sequence comes from Rubrivivax sp., assembly GCA_031431555.1. GTDB lineage: Bacteria > Pseudomonadota > Gammaproteobacteria > Burkholderiales > Burkholderiaceae_C > Rubrivivax. Next base: position 14,139 of record JANPDN010000069.1, on the reverse strand, counting down.
CATCCGACGCATGGGCTCGATCGCGGCCAACAGGCGCACAGGGTCCACCAAGCGCCGGTCGTTCGACAACGCGTACGCACCAGGTGCTGACCCATGCCCAACGGGAAAGCGCGCAATGAGGCTGCCGCCGAGGAGAGTGGTGGTGAATCCGCACACGAGGACCGCCGTGGCGGATGTGGGTGGGAATGGTTCAGGCCGGGGCCGCCGCAGGAGCCGAATGCTTGCGGACCAACTTGGACAGTTCTGCGAATCCGATCGGCGGCACGGTCAGCCAAGGAACGGTGAAGATGCGTTGGGCCAGCCCTGAGGCCATGCGTTCCATCTGCTTTCGTTCGCCTGTGAGCCGCGCTGCCAGCAAGGAGTCGCGCGTGCCAGACGCCAGCAAGCTTTTGTTGAGCACCCAGGCATAGGGCTCGATGCCGGCGCGGCGCAGGTCGTCCTGCAGCGCAGCCGCCTGCGACACAGGCGTCACCTCCGGGAGCGTGACCAGAATGATCTTCGTGTATGCGGCGTCCTGCAGCCGCATCAAGGGCGTGACGACGCGCGCGGTACTGTGCCCTTCGAACTCGCGTGTCATCTGCCGGTGGTAGGCGCCGGTGGCGTCCATCAGCAGCATGGAATGGCCGCTGGGTGCAGTGTCGAGCACGGCGAAGGCGCTGCGGCCTTCGCTGACGATGCGCGAAAAGGCATGGAAGACCGCCACCTCTTCGGTGCAGGGCGATTGCAGATCCTCCAGCAGCAGCGCCTGCTCGGCCGAGTCGAGCTTGGGTGACCTAGCGGCCATGACCTTGTCGATATAGCGCTGCGTCTCGACCTTCGGGTCGATGCGGCTCACGTTCAAACCCGGTACGTCGCCGTTCAATGTTCCCGCCAGGTGGGCGGCCGGATCGGTGGTGCTGAGGTGCACGGTCTTGCCGCGCTGGATCAGCCCCAAAGCCAGGGCGGCGGCCACTGTCGTCTTGCCGACGCCCCCCTTGCCCATGACCATGATCAGCCCGGGCCCGGCAGCGGCCAGCTCGTCCGCCAGCGCGGCCAGGCCTTGAAGCTGTTCGCTGGTTTCTACAACCGAAGTCGGATGCGGTGGGATCGGGCCGGCACCGGTGGTCAGCAGTGCGCGCAAGGCGGGCAGGCCGACCGTGTCGAAGGCCCGCAGTGGCACGCGGTCCTGCGGCAGTGCGCGCAACGACGCTGGCATCGCGTCCAGCGCCTGCTGCCCCAATGCCTCGATGGCGCAGGCCACCGCGTCGGTGCGCTCACTGGCGTGGAAGACGCCGTTGATAGCGAGGCGCTGGTTGTTCAAGCCCAGTTCATGCAACTCGCGCGAGGTGTGCGCCGCCTCATCGATCGCGCTCTTGTCGGGCCGAGTGACCAGGATCACCGTGGTCTTCGCCGGATCGCTCAGGGCGTCGAGCGCGGCCTTGAAGCGCACCTCCTGCATCTTCAAGCCCGAATGTGGCCCCAGGCACGAGGCGCCGCGATCGTTGCCGCCCAGAAACCCGGTCCACGCCTTGGGCAGGCTGAGCAGACGTAAGGTGTGCCCCGTCGGTGCCGTATCGAAGACGATGTGGTCATAGGTTGCGGCGCCGTCGGACAGGAGCGTAGAGAACTCGTCGAAGGATGCGATCTCCGTGGTGCATGCGCCGGAAAGTTGTTCGCGCACGGTCGAGAGTTCTTCTGCGCTCGCGCCTGCGCCCATCTGCGCCAGAACGCGCTGGCGATAGGACTCGGCGGCGTTGTCGGGGTCGATGTTCAGCACCGACAGGCCGGGCGCGCCTCGCACGGGAACGGGTGTGTTGCGAAACTCGATCCCGAGCATCTCGTCGAGGTTCGACGCGGCATCGGTGCTGACCAGCAGCACCTTCTTGCCAGCGTCCGCCAGGGTCAGTGCGGCAGCAGTTGACAGCGAAGTCTTGCCCACCCCGCCTTTGCCTGTGAAGAACAGATGTCGGGTGGGGTGGCCCAGAAACCCGATGGGAACCGGCTTCAGCCAGGCTTGCACTTCCTCTCGCGAGGAAAGGCCGCCGCTGTGCACGAACTTTCCGTTGGTCATGCGTCAACACCAGAAGCCTGCGCGGCCCGTTCGATGATGCCGATGGTGCTGCTGCACTTGCTGCAGTCCGACCCCAGAACTTTGATTTCCATCCCGATGACTCCTCTCGACTTCAGTGGCAGCCCACACCCGGTAGCTCAGCCTGGACAGGTCGTCGTCGCGCAGGCCCCGACTAGAGGGCGGCGTTTCAGGCAGTCAACGACTTCGGGCTCAATGCCGCCGGCTCCAAGGAGGGCGAGCGCGTTGCGCGACGTGCCGCACGCTGGGTTGTGCAAGACCGTGACGGTGGTCATGGTCTGGTGATTATTCGACGGCAGCGCTTGGCCGGTGGGTGTCGTCCTCGGCGGCATCAATTCGGGCCACCGATGGCTTCTTGCCGGGACGCGGGTTCAACAGGCCGTGAATGCCGACGCCGATACCGGCACCGATCAACTCGGACACCATGAAGCCGGGCACGCTCTGCGGGGCGATGCCGGCGAAGCTGTTGCTGAACATCCGCCCGAACGCCGCTGCGGGGTTGGCGAACGAGGTCGACGCGGTGAACCAGTACGCCGCACCGATGTAGCAGGCGACCATCGCTGCGGTGCGGGACGGCGGGGCGCGCAGGATGACGAGCAGCAGTCCGGCCGTTGCCACGGCTTCTGCGATCCACTGCCCTGCACCGCTGCGAACCTTGGTCGAGAGCTGCACGACGCTCATGTCGAACATCGCATGTGCGAGCCAGGCACCAAGCACGGCGCCGACAAGTTGAGCAGCGACGTAGGGCGCGAACAGAGATCGTGGCAAGGTGCCCTGCACCGCCATCACCGCCGACACCGCCGGATTGAAGTGTGCACCGCTGACCGGGCCGAAGACCTCGATCAGGACGTAGAGCCCGCCGACCGTTGCGAGCGTGTTGGCGAGCAGCGCGACCGCTGCATTGCCGCCCGCCAGCCGCTCGGCCATGATGCCCGAGCCGATGACCACGGCCAGCAGCATCGCGGTGCCCAGGGTCTCGGCCAGGAGCCTGCGCGGAACGTCGCTCACCGTGTCTGGCCGCAGCGCGTGCCGATGTCCGTGATCTCGCGCTGGATGCGGTGCGCGTCGAGGGAGGACAGCGGCAGCGCCAGCATCAGCTCGATGCGGCGCCTGAGCGTCACCGCCGCATCGAAGAAGGCCTTGGCCTTTTGCTGGTCCGTGCCATCCACGGCGGCCGGATCAGGCACGCCCCAATGCGCCGTCATCGGCTGGCCCGGCCAGAACGGGCAGACCTCGCCGGCCGCGTTGTCGCAGACGGTCAACACGAAGTCGAGTCGCGGCGCACCAGGCTTCGCGAACTCGTCCCAGCGCTTGCTGTGAAAGCCGTCGGTCGGGATGCGCCAGGTCGCGAGCGTCTGCAAGGCCAACGGGTTCACGCAGCCCTTGGGTTGGCTTCCCGCCGAGTAGGCCTTGATGCGCCCGCGGGCGAGGTGATTCATGAGGCCTTCGGCCAGGATCGACCGCGCCGTGTTGCCGGTGCAGATGAACAGGACGTTGTAGGTCGCCGTCTCGGACATGGGAATGGTCCTCAGCAGCAGGAAGCAGCCGCCTTCACGGCGATACCGACTGGCTTGCCGCGCGGTGCGGGTGTTGCGCAGCAGGCCGATGCCTCGGCGGACGCGGCAGCAGCGTCGGGCTTGGCCTCGCTGAAAACGGGGATGTTGTCGAGCGTGTGGAAGTGCTCCCACGCGATGCCCTGCGGATCAGTGATCCAGTGTTTCTCGCTGCGCGCGTAGCAGCAGGTGGTCTCGCCCTCGGCGAGCAGCGCCATGTCGGCTGCCTCGGCTCGGGCCTTCAGTTCGACCAACTCGTCGGCGGTGTCGGCCTGGATGCCAAGGTGATCCACGCCCGGCTTGGCGCCTCGTGTGGAGATCGCGAAGTTGATGCGCGGGTCGTCCAGCATCCACTTCGCGTAGTCACTCTCGACGCGCGTGGGAACCGCCCCAAACATCGCCGAATAAAAGGCGACACTCGCCTGCAGGTCTTCGACGTGGGCGTGAACATGGAATCGTTTCATTGTTTGCTCCGGTGAGGAAATGGGGGCTCAGCACTTGCAGGCGGGGTCAGCCGGCTGGATGACGCAGGTGGCGCCGCGGCAGCAGTTTTCGGTGAGGTAGGACAGCAGACCGTTCATCCGGTCGAACGCGGCTCGGTAGATGATGTTGCGGCTCGACCGCTCCTGCGTCACCAGGCCGGCGTGCGTCAATTCCTTGAGGTGAAACGACAGCGTGTTGGCAGGGATGCCGAGGCCTTCGGACATCGCCCCAGGAGTCAAGCCGTCGTGACCTCGCACCACGAGCGCACGAAAGACCTGCAGCCGCACCGGTTGCGCCAGCGCGGCAAGGGATTTGACGACCGCATCGTGTTCCATATTTCTACGCTAATAGAACTAAAGAACAATGTCAAGCGCTCTTCGGTGCCTGCAATCATCGTTGACCCCCGGGGCGAAGTGCTTGCGCAGTGCGATGAAGTTGAGGGTGTGGTCAGCGCGGAGATGGATGCCCGACGTTTGATCGAAATCCGCACCCGTCTGCCGGCGCGCCACCGTAGCCGCGCAGCCCGGCCAGGTCGAGCACGTTGACACCGCCGAACTCGACGCGCAGCAGACCGGCGCGCTCGAGTTCGTGCAGCGCCTCGTTGGTGCGCTGCCGCGAAACTGCAGAGAGCAGGCCGATCTCCTCGCGGCGCAGCTGCACGAAAGAGCCCGCGTGCGGGTAAAGATCGGGGTCGAACAGGCGCGCCAGGCATCGCGCCACGCGCGTCCGGGCCGAGCAGCCGGGGCGCAGTCGACCAGCCCGACGAAGAGGCTCGGGCGCACATTCAGGTGCTGCAACAAGAAGCGGTTGAACGCCAGGCTGGTCGATACCAGGGGTTCTGCCAGCCCGGCCAGATCATGGCTGCGGTCGGCCTGCTGAAGCAGACGAAGAACCCGACCGACGCCGACATCGACGCGATCGAGAATATGTGCCGCTGCGGAGCCTACGGCCGCATTCGCCAAGCCATCACGGCGGCCGGCGCGATGATGCCGTAGCGGCGGCGGTGGCCGCATACCGACGATCTCGCAATTCAACAAAAACGATCAGGTACTCACCAAAGCTCGGCCCGCCGCGGCAGATCGGCACCTCGCCTCGAGCAGGTGATCGCCGCGGCGCGAGCGGCAAAGTCAAGCACCTCGCGCAGCACCGGTGCGGGCAGGGTACGCAGCGCCGTCGGGTTCAACTGCCCACGCTCGGACAGCGCCGTCAGCAGCGCCGCCTGGAAGGTGTCGCCGGCACCGACGGTATCGATCACGTCAATTCGGACCGGCGATGCCGCAACATCGTGTGCCGCCGTCCAGGCCCACGCCCCTTCAACCCCGCGGGTCACGACGACCAGCGCCACGCCCGCATCGAGCCACTGACTTGCCAACGCAGCCACATCCACGCCCGGGTACAGCAGACCCAGGTCTTCGTCGCTCACCTTCAACAGGTGCGTGCGCGGCAGCATCCAGGCCAGCGTATTGCGCCAGCGTTGCAAATCGGGCTCGACGTTGAGCCGGATATTTGGGTCGTAGGCGATCACGGCGCGCCGGCATTCGCGCTCGACCAGCGCACGCTGGGTCGACGCCACAGGCTCGACGACCATCGCGTAGGAGCCGAAGTGATAGGCCGCGGCGGATGGCACGGCCGCCAGCGCGGCCATGGGCAGCAGCCGGTCGGCGGCGCCGTCGCCGTAAAATGCATAACTCGGCACCCCAGCGGCATCCAGGCCGACGAGGCCGATCGTGGCAGGCGCATCGATGCGCACTGTGCAGCGGGTGTCGATACCTTCGGCGTGCAGCGCTTCGAGCAGCCGGTCGCCGAGGAAGCCGCTGGACAGCGCGCCAAAAAAGACCGCCGGCTGACCCAGCCGCGCCAACCCGGTGGCCACGTTCAGTGGCGAGCCCCCGATGCGCGCGTCGAGCATCAGTCCGGTGGGTGTTGGGCCGGCTGCAAAAACGTCCATCAGGGCTTCGCCGCTAACCACGATCACGGTGTTTCCTTCAGCAGTGAGTGTCCGCGGAAGGATCGCAGCCAACATCGGATCGTGACACCGGGAAAACCATTAATCAATCTACTTGATTTATTAATGCGATCCGTGGACACTTGCCCTTGTTCCCAGCCGCCGCGCGCTGCGTGGCTCTTTTGCCCCCGCCAGAACCCGTTTTTCGAGGAGACCCAACGATGCTGAACAAGACCCTGCTTGCCGCCGCACTGCTGGCCGTGGGCGTTGCCCATGCCCAAGGCCAACCGGTGATCGGCCTGATCACCAAGACCGAAACCAACCCCTTCTTCGTCAAAATGAAAGAAGGCGCCGCCGAGGCCGCCAAGGCCAAGGGCGCGAAGCTGCTCACCGGTGCCGGCAAGGCTGACGGCGACAACGCCGGCCAGGTCACGGCGATGGAGAACATGATCGCTGCCGGTGCGAAGACGATCCTGATCACGCCCAGCGACAGCAAGGCCATCGTGCCGAGCATCAAGAAGGCGCGCGACAAGGGTGTGCTGGTGATCGCGCTGGACAGCCCGACCGACCCGGTCGAAGGCACCGACGCGCTGTTTGCCACCGACAACTACAAGGCCGGCGTGCTGATCGGCCAGTACGCCAAGGCGGCACTCGCGGCTATGCCCAACGCGAAGCCGGCAAAGATCGTCGCCCTCGACCTCTTCCCCGGCCACCCGGTCGGCGCGCAGCGCCACAACGGCTTCATGAAGGGCTTTGGCCTGCCCGCACCCGACGCCAAGAGCAACGAACTCGGCAAGGACGCCGCAATCGCCTGCATGGCCGACAGTTTTGGCGACCAGGCCAAGGGCCAGACGGCGATGGAAAACTGCCTGCAAAAAGTGCCCGACGTGAACGTGGTCTACACGATCAACGAGCCCGCCGCTGCAGGGGCGTTCAACGCGCTCAAAAAAGCTGGCAAGGAAAAGGGCGTGATCATCGTCTCGGTCGACGGCGGCTGCGCTGGCATCGCCGATGTCGGCAAGGGTGTCATTGCCGCGACGAGCCAGCAGTACCCGCTGAAGATGGCGGCGATGGGCGTCGAGGCGGGCGTCGAATACGCCAAGACCGGCAAGAAGCCCAGCGGCTATACCGACACTGGCGTCACGCTGGTGGCGTCCAAGGCGATGGCCGGTGTCGACAGCAAGGACGTCAAGACCGGCACCGACCTGTGCTGGGGCAAGAAGTGAGTCCTTGAGTACGACGAACTGATTGCGCGGCACCGCATGCACAGCACCCACGACCCAGCCAGGAGGGCAATACGATGAAAGACAAGCTGCTGCCGGCGTGGGTGAATGTCGGGACGCTGGGGCCGTTTCTGGCCCTGCTCGGTGCCTGCGCATTTTTTGCGTCGCAGAGCGACCGTTTCCTGACTGGCGGCAACTTGAGCCTGATCCTGCAACAGGTGATGGTCGTCGGCGTCATCGCGATCGGCCAGACCCTGATCATCCTGACCGCTGGCATCGATTTGTCGTGTGGCATGGTGATGGCGCTGGGCGGCATCGTGATGACAAAATTTGCCACCGAGCTGGGCATGCCGCCAGCACTGGCCGTGCTCTGCGGCATCGGCGTGACGACACTTTTTGGTTTGATCAACGGCCTGCTCGTGACCAAGGTCAAGCTGCCGCCGTTCATCGTCACGCTCGGCACCTTGAATATCGCTTTTGCGATCACCCAGCTCTACTCAAACTCGCAGACCGTGACCGACCTGCCGCCGCTGTTGACGGCGCTGGGCAATACATTTTTTATCGGCGGCACCGAGGTCGCGTTTGGCGCGGTGCTGATGCTCGCGCTGTACCTGCTGGCCTGGTTTGTGCTGCGTGAGACGGCCGCCGGCCGGCATGTTTATGCGGTTGGCAACAACGCTGAAGCGACGCGCCTGGTCGGCATCCCGACCCAGCGTGTGCTGCTCGGCGTCTACGTCATGGCCGGGGTGTTTTATGGCATCGCTGCGCTGCTCAGCGTGGCGCGCACGAGTGTCGGTGACCCGAATGCCGGGCAGACCGAAAACCTCGATGCGATCACCGCGGTGGTGCTCGGCGGCACGAGCCTGTTTGGCGGCCGCGGCATCGTGCTCGGCACCTTGATCGGCGCCCTCATCGTCGGTGTCTTTCGCAACGGCCTGACGCTGATGGGCGTGTCGTCGATCTACCAGGTGCTGGTCACCGGGGTGCTCGTGATCCTGGCGGTGGCTGCGGATCAACTGTCGCGCAAGGGCACAAGATGACCGCGCTGGTGATGCAGGCCAAGGGCCTGACCAAACGTTATGGCCAGGTCACCGCGCTCGACGGCAGTGATTTCGAGTTGCGCGCCGGCGAGATCCTGGCTGTGATCGGTGACAACGGCGCCGGCAAATCGTCGTTGATCAAATGCCTGTCGGGGGCCACCGTTCCCGACGAAGGCGAGGTATTTCTCGACGGCGTGCGGGTGCTTTTCAAGTCCCCGATCGATGCCCGCCTTGCCGGCATCGAGACGGTTTATCAAGACCTCGCGGTGGCGCCGGCGATGAGCATTTCAGAGAACCTCTTTCTCGGCCGCGAGCTGCGTCGGCCTGGCTTTTTGGGCCGCATCCTGCGCATGCTCGACAAACAAAAAATGCTCGAAGAAAGCGTCCAGCGCATGGCCGAGTTGAAGGTCGGCATCCGCTCGATGACGCAGGCGGTGGAGACCCTCTCCGGCGGCCAGCGCCAATGTGTTGCGGTGGCGCGCGCGGCGGCCTTTGCACAGCATGTCGTGATCATGGACGAGCCGACCGCCGCGCTCGGTGTCAAAGAAGGCAATATGGTCCTCGACCTGATCCGGCGTGTCCGCGACAAGGGCCTGCCGGTGGTGCTGATCTCGCACAACATGCCACATGTTTTCGAGGTTGCCGACCGCATCCATGTCGCGCGCTTGGGCAAACGTGCCGCGGTGCTCAACCCGAAAAAGATCAGCATGAGCGATACCGTGGCGGTGATGACCGGCGCGATGCCGCCGGAATCAATCCCCGCGGAGTGCCTGGCGTGAGCCACCAGCGCGGCGCATGAACTCGCGCGACGCAGCCGCGGCGCACCTCGAGCCGCGCGGCTCGAGCCAGGGTGGCCTGCGCCAGTACAACGAACGTGTCGTGCTGCACACCGTCCGCCTGCATGGCGCGATGCCCAGCGCCGATATCGCGCGCCTGACCAAACTCACCGCGCAGACGATTTCGCTGATCAGCAAACGCCTGCTCGACGACGGCCTGCTGCTCAAGGGTGAGCCGCAGCGGGGCAAGGTCGGCCAGCCCTCGGTGCCGCTGCGCCTGAACCCCGACGGCGCCTATGCCATCGGCGTCAAGATCGGCCGCCGCAGCATGGACGTGCTGCTGGTCGATTTCACCGGCAGCGCACGCCAGCGCTGGAGCCTGGACTACCGCTTTGCCGACCCCGATGTGCTGCTCGCCGAGATCGGCCTGCGCCTGAAAGAGATCCGCCGCAAGCTCGGCCCCGGGCAGCGCGAAAGGGTGCAGGGCATCGGCATCGCCGCGCCGCTGGCGATGGGCGGTTGGCAGCAGTTGTTGGGCTTTCCGGCCGATGTCGCCGACAAGTGGAACCGCATCGACCTGCGTGCGGAAGTCGCGCGCCTGACCGAGCTGCCGGTCGAGCTGATCAAGGACACCGCTGCGGCCTGCGTGGCCGAACTGGTCGCCGGCCGCGGCCGCAGCGTGAAGAGTTTTTTGTACGTCTTCGTCGATACCTTCATTGGTGGCGGCCTGGTGCTGGACAGCCATTTGCGCGGCGGCTTGAGCGGCAATGCCGGGGCGATCGGCTCGCTGCCGCTGTGGCTGGCCAAGAGCGACCGCGACACGCCGCCGGCGCAACTGCTCAGCGTGGCTTCGCTGCTCAACCTGGAGCAGCTCTACGGCGCCGGCGGGCTCGACGTCGCCGCCGCTTCCGATGAACGTGCGTTGCAAGCACCCTGGCTGCCGTTCACAACCCAATGGCTCGACCAGGCCGCGGCGGCGATCGCCCAGGCCGTGAACACCGCCGCCTGCCTGCTCGACCTCGACGATGTGATCCTCGACGGGTCGATCAGCCGCGAATTGCTGGCCGAGTTGCTGGCGCGGACTGAAGCGGCGCTGGTGCGCTACAGCTGGGAGGGGGTGGCCTGCCCGAAGCTGCTTGCCGGCACGATCGGCTCCGACGCCCGCGCGCTCGGCGGCGCGCTTCTGCCGCTGTATGCCAACTTCGCGCCCGACCGCGACCTGTTTCTCAAGGTCGTGGGCTGACGCTCAGCCTCAGGGACTCAGCGCCAGCCGAACATCATCTGCCGCGCCAGCGCGCGTTTGAGCGGCGGCGCGGCATCCAGCGCAGCCAGCGCCAGGCCGCGCGCAGCGGCCAGGCCGGGCAGCTGCCAGGTAAAACTGCGCGCCAGAAAATCGGTGCCGGCGATCATGCTCCAGCGGTCGGGCGCACGTTGCCATTCGACACCCCGCAGCGCGCTGTCGACGTCGCTTGAAAACCGCAGCGCCTGCACCAGCGCGTAGGCGTCGCGCAGACCCAGGTTCAGGCCCTGGCCGGCGACGGGGTGCAGGGTCTGCGCGGCATTGCCGATGCGCACCTGGCGGCCATCCACCAGGCTGCGTTCGGCGTTCAGCCCGAGCGGGAATCTCTTCAGCGGCGAGATGCCGGTGATGCGGCCGGCCGCTGCCGGCAGGATCGAATTCAGCACCACGATGCGCTGCGGGTCGTCGAGCTCGTTGACCGGGTCGTCGCGGCTGTCGGCACACCAGACCAGCGCGGCGCGGGCGCTGCCCTCGTTCGCCGCCGCGGGCGCGTTGGGCGGGTCGGGGTCGTCGGGCAGGACGCTGCGCGCCGGCAGCGGCAGCAGGGCCACCGGTCCGTGGCGGGTGAAGCGCTCGATCGCCAGGCCCGCGGTCGCGCCATCGAGCGCGACCGTGCCGACCCACGCCGTCTGCTGGTAATCGTGCGTCAGCGCCTTGCGTGCCTGGTCGGCAAAAACACCACCTTCGGCAACGACGACGATGTCGAAATACTCGGCCACGCCGGCATCCACCTCGACACCGCTGCCGACACTTTTCAACGCCAACACGGGCATGCCGAAGCGGCTGTGCAGACGCACCGGGGCGGCCTGCGCGGCACGCTCCCAGGCCTGCTGGAGCGTCTGCACCAGCGGCCCGTAAGCGAGCACGGCGCCGAAGCTTGCGACACCCTGGTCGGCTGCAGTCAGCAGCAGTTCGGCCTGGCGGCCCCAGCTCGGCGGCGCCTGCGAGACATGCACGGCGGTGATCGGCTGCGACGCTGCGGCCGGCCAGGCGCCCAGCCGCTGCAGCAGTTGCACGCTGCCCAGGGCCAGGGCCAGCGTGCGCGCGTCGCCGGGTATCGGCGCGTGCAGTTCGCGCGCATCAAAGATCGTGAGCTCGCAGTGCGGCAGGCAATGAGCACCGAGCAGGGCCAAGGCCAGCCCGACCGGGCCGGCACCGACGACGGCGATTTTCAGGGCCTGTGGCGCGTCGAGCGTGGGCATGCCCGACGATAGCCCAAAGCCGGGGCCGCGCATCGCCGCGAGGGTGGTCTTGCCCCGGCCCGAGCAGGCGCCTGTACGTGCGCGTGAACGTGAACGTGAACGTGTCCGCTTCCGAGTGCGGGTGGACTCGCACCTGCTCGACGCGCCGGGCAGTTTTCAGGCCGGCGTGACGGCATTGACGTTCGCGTTCGCCGCCGCCCAGCGCTCTGGCGTGCCGACGTCGATCCAGGCTCCATGCCAGCGCTGCGCGCGCAGCCGCTGCTTCTGCATCGCCTGGTCGAAGAGTGGCCGCAGCCTGAGCGTGTTGCCGGCGGTCACGCCGCCAAAAAGCGTGGCGCGAAACAGGCCCACGCTGGCCCAGGTCAGGCGCTGCTCGCCGTCGGGCTGCAGCAAGCCGTCGTCACCGATCGCGAAGTCACCCGCCGGGTGGTGCGGCGGGTTGTCGACCAGCCACAGCTGCGCCAGGTCGTTGCCTTCTGAAAACGCCTGTGCCGCGGCCGGATCGAACTCGAAACCGGGCAGGAAGACGTCGCCCGAGACGACCCAGAAACGATCGGCCAGCAGCGGCAGTGCGTGCGCGATGCCACCACCCGTTTCGAGCGCGCTGCCAAAGGCCCGGCCTTCCATCGACCAGCGAATCGTCAAGCCCCAGCGCTCGCCGTTCCCCAGCGCGGCCGGGAACTGCTCTTCGAGCCAGGCGGTATTGATCACGACCTCTTGAACGCCGGCCCGCGCCAGCGCTTCGAGATGCCACTCGACGAGCGGCTTGCCACGCACCCGCAGCAGCGGTTTGGGCGTGTGATCGGTCAGCGGGCGCAAACGCTCGCCGCGGCCAGCACAGAGGATGAGGGCGGTAGCGGACATGTTTTGCCAGTGTAGGCGCCGGGCTTTTCAGGGCTGTCATGGCCCTGCCACATCCGGCCACTAACGTGCCGGGCAGTCGACATGCGATGCCAGCACCTGTGAGCGGGCGGCGTGTCGAACGGCGCCACTCGCGCCACCACCCAACCGCCAGGAGAGTTTTCATCATGCGCAAGAAACAGATCGTCGCCGCAGCCATTGCGGCCGCCGCCGCCAGCGGCGCCTTCGCCCAGTTGCAGGGCCCGAGCAGCAGCCAGACTGCCTACGTCAACCCGACCGCACCCGGCTGGTCGAGCATGTCGCTGATCACCGTCGGCGACGCTGCCGACAACGGCTACAAGATGGTCGGCATCCCCGACGGTCTGGGTGCCTACGACAACGGCAACGGCACCTTCTCGGTGCTGATGAACCACGAACTCGGCGTCACCGCCGGCGTCGCGCGCGCCCACGGCACGCCGGGCGCCTTTGTGTCCGAGTGGGTCATCCGCAAGAGCGACTTCCGCGTCTTGAGCGGCAACGACCTGATCGCCAAGAGCAAAGTCTGGTACGCCGACGGCAACCAGTTTGTCGACGCGACGACCTCGTTCGCGCGCTTCTGCTCGGCCGACCTGCCGCTGGGCTCGGCCTTCTACAACGCCGCCAGCAGCAAGGGCACGTTGGAGCGCATCTTCATGACTGGTGAAGAGTCCGGCGCCGGTGGCCGCGCGTTCGGCGTTGTCGCCACGGGCACCAACAAGGGCACCGCGTGGGAGCTGCCGCACCTGGGCAACTTCTCGTGGGAAAACTCGGTCGCGAACCCGTTTTCGGGTGACAAGACGGTGGTTATCGGCACTGACGATTCGACCCCCGGCCAGGTTTATCTGTACGTCGGCGACAAGCGCGCTGCAGGCAGCGAAGTTGAGCGCGCCGGCCTGGTCGGCGGCAAGCTGTTCGGCCTGAAGGTCACCGACGGCGGCGCCAACTACGCCGGCGGCGCAGTGCCGCTTGAAAACAATGGCGCGATCAACGGCAAGTTTGTCTCGACACTGAAGTTCAACGACGGCAATGCGGCAACACGCAGCGGCGCCGATCTGCAGGCCGACAGCGTGGCCAAGGGCGTCACCGAATTCGCCCGCCCGGAAGACGGCGCCTGGAGCCTGGACGGCAAGACCTTCTACTTCGTCACCACTGGCGCCACGGTCGGCGGCCAGCGGCAAACCGCGAAGCTGTACCGGATGGACTTCAACGCCGACTACAGCGCCGGTGACATCAAGCTCGTGGTCGACTCGGCGTCGATGACCGGCAAGGACGGCGAACTCGCACGCAGCTTCGACAACATGACCGTGGCCGACGACGGCACCGTGGTCATCCAGGAAGACCCGGGCAACACCGCCTACATCGGCAAGACTTGGGTTGTCGACCCCGCCAGCGGCAAGTTTGTGCAGGTGCTCGAGTCCGACCGCGAGCGGTTTATCCCTGGTGCGGCGAAGTTCCTGGCCGCCGACGAAGAAAGCTCGGGCGTCATCGAGATCACTTCGGTGCTCGACAAGAAGGACGGCAAGCGCTATTTCCTGGGCGACATGCAGGCGCATTACGCCAACGGCACCGAACTGGTCGAAGGCGGCCAGCTCTACATCACCGCGGTGCCCGAGCCCGAGACCTACGCGCTGATGCTCGGCGGCCTGGGCCTGGTCGGCTTCATCGCCCGC
>JANPDN010000068.1:0-38899 GCA_031431555.1 Rubrivivax sp. | reverse complement strand
CCGCGGACTACCACGCATCGGCCCGAGCCATAACCATCGACCTGGCCGGCAGCGCTGGCGCTGGTGGTGCGGGCGGTGGTTCGGGCACCGGTGGCGACGCCGAAGGTGACCGCCTCGAAGGCATCGCCGGCATCATCGGCTCGCCCTACGACGACACCTTGCTCGGCGACGCCGGCGCAAACAGCTTCGACGGCGGCTTCGGCACCGATCTGCTCGCCGGCGCCGGCGGCTCCGACGACTACCACTTCGGCTTCGGTTCCCGCGATGACATCGTGACGGATCTCGGCGACGCCGCGGATACCGATCGCCTGGTGCTCGCTGCCGAAGTGCGCGTCGCCGATGTCGGCCTCGTGCGGCGCGGTGACGATCTGCTGGTCGAACTTGAAAAGGGCGCAGGTTTTCTGATCGACACGATCACCGTGGCCGGCCACTTTGCCGGTGGCGGCAGCGGAATCGAACTCATCGTCTTCGGCGATGGCACGCAGTGGAGCCGCGACGATATCGAGGCACGCACACGCGGCGACCGCTTCAACGCCATCAACGACCTCATCCGCTGGGCCGACGAGGATGTTGCCTACAACATCGCGGCCACGCGACTGACCGACAACGATACCGAGACGCCGGATGCGAGCCTGGTCATCGTCGCGGTGGGCAACGCCCGCCACGGCACGGCGGTGCTGCAGGGTGACGGTTCAGTGACCTTCCTGGGCGCGCCAAACTTCAACGGCGACGCCTTCTTCGACTACACCGTCGCCGACGGCAGCGGGCGGCAGTCGACAGCGACGGCGCGGGTGATCGTGCGCCCGGTCAACGACGCGCCGACGGCCGGCGCGGACGGGCTCTTCAACGGCCAGGAAGACAGCGTGATCTCGATCCCGATCGCGACGCTGTTGGCCAACGACGCCGATATCGACGGCGACTCTCTGAGGATCACCGGCTTCGGCCCGCTCGTGGATGCCGCTGGCAACCCGATCGGCGATGTTGCGAGCATCGGCTTCGCCGGCGCCGGCACCAACGGTGTGGCGTCGTTCGAGCTCTTCGAGCCGAATGTGCTGTTCATCGGCTTCGGTGACTACTACGGCGCTGCGGGCTTCAGCTACACCGTGTCGGATGGTGCCGGCGGCATCGCAGTGGCCAATGTCGAGATCCAGATCGCCGCGGTGAACGACGGCCCGCGCCCGCGCGACGACAAATTTACGACGCGGCTCGAAGTGCCGATCGTGTTGGACGCCAGCCAGCTCACGCGCAACGATATCGAGGTCGAAGGCGACCCGATCTCGCTGCTGCGTGTTTTTGATGCCGAGCAGGGCAGCGTCGAAATCGACGGCGACGGGCGTGTGGTCTTCACACCGGCCGCGGGATTCCTGGGCGAAGCGCGTTTTGTCTACGAGGCGGGCGACGGACGCGCCGGCACCGGCCTGGGC
This sequence comes from Rubrivivax sp., assembly GCA_031431555.1. Classification (GTDB taxonomy): domain Bacteria; phylum Pseudomonadota; class Gammaproteobacteria; order Burkholderiales; family Burkholderiaceae_C; genus Rubrivivax. Next base: position 37,475 of record JANPDN010000068.1, on the reverse strand, counting down.
AACGTGGTGATCAACGTGATCCCGCTCAACGACCCGCCGCGTGCGCGCGACGACCGCTTCGAGCTGATCGAAGACCACCCGCTGGTGATCCAGCCGGCGCAACTGCTGGCCAACGACAGCGACCCGAATGGCGACCTGCTGGTCATCAGCCGGCTCGACCTCTATCCAGAAAAGGGCGCGGTCGCATTTGCGCCCGACGGCAGCATCGTCTTCACGCCGAAGGCGCATTACAACGGCGACGCTTCGTTTTATTACTGGATCAGCGACGGCCAGGGCGGCGAGGACCAGGGCAATGTGGTGCTCGAGGTGCGCGCTGAAAACGACGCGCCCTTTGTCAACGACGACGGGGTATTCCAGACCGTCGAGGATGTGCCGCTGGACATCCCCGCATCGGCGCTGCTCGGCAACGATGGTGACCCCGACGGCGATGTGCTCAGCTTTGGCAGCGTCGAAGCCGACGACGGCAGCGTCTCGCGCACGGCCGACGGCCTGCGCTACACGCCCGAGCGCGACTTTGTCGGCACCGTGCTGCTGCGCTACCGCGCGATCGACGACAAGGGCGGCGTGTCGCTGACCTGGGCGAACTTCAGCGTCGAGATCACCAGCGCGGCCGACCTGCCGACCGCGGCGACCGACCGCTACACCTTGAAAGAAGGCACGCCGCTGCTGATGCAGCCGGCGACGCTGCTGGCCAATGACTTCGATGGCGATGGTGATGCGATCCGCTTTGTCGGCCTCGTCGCTGACGCCGGTGCCACCGAGCATGGCAGCGCCCTGCAGTTGCCCGACGGCACGATCCGCTTCGTGCCCGAGCCGGGCTATTTTGGCGCGGCGCGTTTTGCATACACCATCAGCGACGACAACGATGGCGAAGCCACCGGCACGGTGCAGATCACGGTCAGCGCCGACAACAGCCTGCCGGTGCCGGGTGTTGATCGATTTGCCGGCGTCGAAGACTCACCCGTCTCGGTGACGGTGGCGGAGTTGCTGGCCAACGATGTCGACCCCGATGGCGACGCGCTGGTGTTTGTATCTTTCGACGAGACCGGCGACCGCGGCCGCGCGACGATGCTGCCCGGCGAGCGCATCGTCTTCACGCCCGATGACGACGTCACCGGCATCGTGCGCTTCAGCTACCGCATCACCGACAGCATCGGCGCGGCGGTGCAAGGCGCGATCGAAATTGACGTTGCGCCGGTCAACGATGCGCCCGACGCAGTCGACGACTTTGGCTACGCGATGGTCGAAGGCGGCTCGCTGTGGATCGCCGCATCAGCGCTGTTGCTCAACGACCGCGATGTCGAAGGTGATGCCTTCAGCCTCGTCGGCATCGACGACGTGATCAATGGCCAAGCGGCGCTGGAAGGCGACGGCATCCGCTTCACGCCGGCCGCGGGCTACTTTGGCAATGCGGCATTCAGCTACCTCGTGCGCGACGTGTTTGGCGCGACATCGGCGGCGCAGGTGTCGATCGCCGTCGAGCCGGCGAACCACCCGCCGACCGCGGTGGCCGATGTCGGTTTTGCTTTTGACGAAGATGCCAGCCTGCTCATCGATGTCGCTGCGCTGCTCGCCAATGACCGCGATGCCGACGGCGACAGTTTTGCGCTGAGCTGGGTCGGCGAGGCTTCCGGTGGCGTCGTCGAACTCGTCGAGCCAGGACAGATCCGCTTCAGCGGCGCGACCAATTTCTTTGGCGATGCAGCGTTCAGCTACCGCATCACCGATGCATTTGGCCGCAGCGCCCAGGCCAGCGTGGCGATCGATGTGCGCGCAGTCAACGACATGCCGATCGCCAACGACGACGGCGCGACCACCGACGAAGACCAGGCGCTGACGATCCCGATCCTGCGCCTGATCGGCAACGACCGCGATCCCGACCGCGGTTCGTTCCAGCTCACGGCGGTCGACTCAGCCGTCAACGGCACGGTGCGGCTCGACGGCATCGGCAATGTGATCTTCACGCCGGCCGCTGACTTCCACGGCGCGGCGGGCTTCGAGTATCTGATCACCGACCTCAGCGGCGAGACGGCGCGGGCTGGGGTCGCTGTTGCCGTGGTCTCGGTCAACGATGCGCCGGTGGCGGTAGACGATAGCGGGCCTACCGGCATCGCAGCCGAGCGCGATGGCCGTGTCTGGATCGAAGCGCCGGCCTTGCTCAACAACGACACCGATACCGAGGGTGATGCGCTGCTGCTGGTCGCTGCCCAGGGGGTGTCGCACGGCAGCCTGCAAGCCGCGCCAGACGGCCGGCTCGAATACATCCCCGAGCCTGGTTTTGTCGGCGTCGATCAGTTCCGCTACACCGTCAGCGACGGCCAGGCCAGCGACGAGGCGGTGGTCGACATCACCGTCGCCGACCCCTACATTGGCTGGCGCCAGGGCAGCACAGAAGCCGATGTGATGAGCTCGAACCTGCTCGTCGAAAACCGGGTCTACGCCGACTCCGGCGACGACAGCGTCGGCGGCGGCCTGCGCAACGACCGGCTCGAAGGCGGCTATGGCAACGATCGCCTGAATGGGCTGTCGGGTGACGACCAGCTCGGAGGGGGTGCCGGCAACGACACGCTCACCGGCGGCACCGGCAACGATGTGCTCGACGGCGGCCGTGGCGACGACTTGCTCATCGGCGGCTGGGGCGCCGACCGCTTTGTCTTCCGCCGCGGCGACGGCAATGACGATGTTGTCGACTTCGCGCCGGTGCATGCCAGCGGCGCGGACCACATCTCGATATCCATTCCGGGGATAGCCGGCTTCAACGACCTGCTTCAATATGCCCGGCAGACTGAAGAGGGTGTGATGTTCGACTTTGGTGAAGGCGACACGATGTTGATCCGCGGTGCCGAGTTGCCTTCGGTGCAGAACGACTGGTTCACTTTCCCGTGATCGCTTTGCCATGAACGCTTCGCCATGAACGCTTTCCCGTGATCGCTCTCCAGTGAACGCTTCGAACGCCGCCGCCGCTCAGACCAACCCGCTCTCCGCGGCGCTGCGCTCGTTGCGTGCGGCGTTTGCTGCGGCGTTTGGCTTCGGCAGCCTGGTCAACTTGCTGATGCTGACCGGGCCGCTGTTCATGCTCCAGGTCTACGACCGCGTATTGACCAGCCGCTCGGTACCGACCTTGGTTGCGCTCGTGGCCATCGCGGCGGTGCTCTACGCTTTTCTCGGCGTCTTCGACTTCCTGCGATCGCGGGTGATGTCGCGCCTGGCGCATGGCCTCGACGATGCCCTCGGCGCGGTGACGTTGCGCGCCTGGTTGTCGCCGCGGCCGGGCCGCGCGGGTGCGGCGCCGGTGGCGCGCCCGCTCAACGAGCTGTCGACGCTGCGCCAGTTTTTCAGCTCGCCGGCGATGAACGGTTTGATGGACCTGCCCTGGGCGCCGCTGTATCTGCTGGTCGTCTTCGGCTTGCATCTGCAACTCGGCCTGCTGGCCACCGGTGGCGCGCTGGTCGCGGTCGGCCTGGCATTCGTCACCGAAGCGGCGACGCGGCGTCCGCTGGCTGCTGCTGCTGCGGCCGACCACCGCGATACCGGCTTTGCCGAGCAGAGCCAGCGCAATCTCGAAACCCTGCAGGCGATGGGCATGGTCGGGCATGCGGTGGCGCAGTGGCGGGTCGGCCACGATGCAGCGACTGCCGACGCGCAGCGCGCGTCTGAGCGTGTCGAGTGGCTGGCGGCCTTGTCGCGCGCGTTTCGGCTGCTGCTGCAGTCGGCGATCCTCGGGCTCGGCGCCTACCTTGCGATCCGCCAGCAGGTGTCGGCCGGCGCGATCATCGCGGCGTCGATCATCGCCGGGCGCGCGCTGGCGCCGATCGACCAGCTCATCGCCGGCTGGCGCAATATCGTGCGCGCCCGCCAGGCGCACCAGCGAGTGCGCCAGCACCTCGATGCGCCGGCGCTGCCCGCGCCGGTGCAACTGCCTCGGCCGAGCGGCGCGGTCTCGGTGCGCGGGCTCGTCAAGCGCAGTCCGGGCATGGGCAGCCGCGACGCGCAAGACGTCCGCCGGCCGATCCTGGACGGTATCCATTTCGATCTGGCACCGGGCAGCGGCCTCGGTGTCATCGGCCCCAGCGCTTGCGGCAAGACGACGCTGGCGCGGCTGCTCACCGGTGTCTGGCGGCCCGACGCCGGGGCGGTGCGCCTGGACGGCGCGACTTTCGAACAATGGGACGCCGACCAGATCGGCCGCCACATCGGCTACCTGCCGCAAACGGTGGAGCTGTTGGCCGGCACGCTGGCCCAGAACATCGCCCGCTTCGACCCCAATGCCAGCGACGACGATGTCATCGCCGCGGCCCGGCTGGCCGGCGTGCACGAGATGGTGCTGCGCCTGCCCGAGGGTTACGCCACACCGGTGGGTAGCGGTGGCGGTGGCGGGGCGGCGCTGTTGTCTGGCGGGCAGGTGCAGCGCGTCGCGCTGGCCCGCGCGGTTTTTGGCGCGCCGCCGCTGGTGGTGCTCGACGAGCCCAATGCCAACCTCGATGCCGAAGGTGACGACGCGCTCACCGAGACGATCCGCCGCCTGCGCGCTGCCGGCTGCACGGTGGTCGTGATGGCGCATCGGCCGAGCGCGATCGCCGCCGTCGACCTGATCCTGATGCTCGACGAAGGCCGGCAAACCGCTTTTGGGCCCAAGGCCGAGGTCTTGCGCAAGGTCACGCGGGTGGCGTCGGGATGAGCGCCGTGCAGACACTTCAACTGGCGGCCGCGGCAGTGCCGCGCCGGCCGCGCACGTCGACGCGGGCGGCCATGCTCGCCGGCGCGCTGGCAGCGGCGACGCTGATTTTTGGGCTCGGTGGCAGCGCGGCCTTGATCGATGTGGCGGGCGCCGTGATGGCCAGCGGCGCGGTGTCGCCGATGGGCCGGCCAAAGGCAGTGCAGCACCTCGATGGCGGCATCGTGCGCGAGATCCGGGTGCGCAACGGCAGCGTCGTCGACAAAGGCGATTTGCTGCTGCGGCTGGACGATACGGCGCTGCGCTCAGGCGTCGAGATTCACCGCAACCGGCTGCGCGAAGGGCTGGCGCGCCAGGCGCGGCTGCAGGCCGAGCGTGACGGCGCGGCGAGCATCGATTGGGCGCGGGTCACGCTGCCAGGCCTGGCCGAGGTGGGCGCCTCGGCCGACCAGCGCAGCGCGCAACAGCGCTTGTTCAATGTGCGGCGGGCGGCGCGTGGCGGGCAGGTTTCGCAGCGCGGCGAAAAGGTCAAGCAGTTTCAGAACCAGATCGCCGGCACCCAGGGCCTGATCGCGTCGAAGACCGAGCAGGCGGCGTCGATCGAGCGTGAACTGCTTGGATTGCGAAGCCTGCAAAAAGAAGGCTTTGTGCCGGCCACCCGCATCCTGGCGCTGGAGCGTGAGCAGTCGGCACTCGCCGGGCAGGTGGTCGAACACCGCGCCGAACTGGCGCGCATCGGCAACGGCATCGACGAAACGCAGATCGGCGTCTTGCAGGGCGAGCGGGAGTTCCAGGAAAACGTGCTCGCCGAGCTGCGCCAGCTAACGTCTGAAATGGCCGACACCGCGCAGCAATACCGGGCGACCCGCGAGCAGTTGTCGCGGGTCGAGATCCGCGCGCCAGAAAGCGGTGTCGTGCACGAGCTCAATGTCGTGACCGTCGGCGGCGTCGTCGCGCCGGGGGCGACGCTGATGCAGCTCGTCTCGTCGACGCAGGGCCTGGTCATCGATGCCGGCATCGAGCCGCAGTTCATCGACCAGGTGCTGCCGGGGCAGACCGCGGTCGTGCGCTTCCCGGCTTTCAGCCGCGACACCACGCCCGAGCTGATCGGTCGCGTCGCCACGGTGTCGCCGACAAGCGTACTCGACGAACGCAGCGGCGCCGCGTTTTACCGCGTCGAGGTGCAGATCACCGCGGCCGAGCTGGCGCTGCTGGAGCCCCGCACGCTGGTACCGGGCATGCCGGTAGAGGTTTTTGTGCAGACCGGCGAGCGCTCGATCCTGAGCTACTTGGTCAAGCCGCTGCGTGACCAGTTTCAACGTGCACTGCGTGAGCGTTGAACGCCCGCCGCGCGAATATTCAAAATGCCAAGGAGAACTTCGATGCCCATCAGACCCCGACTCGTTGCAAGTGCACTTCTGGCCGTCGCGGCCGTGGCCGCCGCGCCGCTAGCGGCGGCCGCGAGCTACACCTTCACTCAAGGCGGGTACAGCGGCGGCGGCGTGCTGTCGGGCTCTTTCAGCGGGGTGGATGTGGATGGTGACGGCTGGCTGGCGCAGCTGGGCGCGGGCGGCGAGTTGTCGGCGTTCGCGCTGGGCTTTGCCGGCGATGCGCAGGTCGCCGCCTTCACGCTGGGCGCCGCCGACTTGCAAGGCCTGGTGCTGCGTCTGGATGGCGGCCCGCTGGGTGACGATGCCAGCCCGCCGGGAGAGGGCCTGGCCGCTGCATCGGTGGCGTTTCAGGTGTTGGCCGGCTGGTCGGCGCTGGGCAGCGCGGGTGGACTGGTCGCCGATCTGCAGTCCGGCGCTTCTTCGCTGACCGAGTTGCCCGTGGTGGTGATGCTGGTGCCCGAGCCGGGGACGATGCTGCTGCTGGGTGCTGGCGCGGGCGCCATGGCGCTGCGCCTGCGGCGGCGTAGCGGTGTCGTGGTCCCGTCGCGATCCTGTCGTCGCCGCGACGTTTGACCCGCCCTGCCGGAATCTGGCATAATCGCCGGCTTACCCGGATTTTTGGTTGCACGTTCGTGCGGCTGGGAATGCCGGATCCGCCCAACCGGGCGTGGCCAGGAAAGTGACGCTCATCAAGTCGTGAGCGCCGCCCGACAGACCACGAACGACGGGCCCAAGACTGATCCATGTTCAGGTGCCGAGGTGCCTGCTGGTGGTTCAAGTTGGGGATAAACCAATGATTCAAATGCAAACGCGGCTCGAGGTCGCGGACAACACTGGCGCCAAGTCGGTTCAGTGCATCAAGGTGCTCGGTGGCAGCCGCAGGCGGTATGCCGGCATTGGTGATGTGATCAAGGTCTCGATCAAAGAAGCCGCGCCGCGTGGTCGGGTGAAAAAGGGCGAGGTCTATAGCGCCGTCGTCGTGCGCACCGCCAAGGGCGTGCGCCGCCAGGACGGCTCGTTGATCAAGTTCGACAGCAACGCCGCAGTGCTATTGAACGCCAAGCTCGAGCCGATCGGCACGCGCATCTTCGGGCCCGTGACGCGCGAGCTGCGCAACGAGCGCTTCATGAAGATCGTGTCGCTGGCCCCCGAAGTGCTCTGACCAGCGCAGCGCAGGAGTTTTCATCGTGAACAAGATTCGCAAAGGCGACCAGGTCATCGTGTTGACCGGGCGCGACAAGGGCAAGCGCGGCACCGTGAGCGCGCGCGTTGACGAAGAGCGTGTCATCGTCGACGGCGTGAACATGGTAAAAAAACATGTCAAGCCGAACCCGATGAAGGGCACCACCGGCGGTGTTGTCGACAAGACGATGTCGATCCACCAGTCCAACGTGGCGATCTTCAATCCGGCCACCGGCAAGGCTGACCGGGTCGCCATCCGGATGCTCACGGCGGCCGAACAATTGGCGCGCAGCACCCGGGACAAGGGCGTTCGTGTGTACCGCTCCAGCGGCGACGAGATCAAGGCGTAACGGACATGGCAAAGACCAAAGCAGCGGCGCCGAGCGGCCCCGCCAACCAGGGCCCGGCCGCGCAGGCCCGCCTGCAGGGCATCTACCGCGAGAAGATCGTGCCCGACCTGGTGGCCAAGTTTGGCTACAAGTCGGTGATGCAGGTGCCGCGCCTGACCAAGATCACGCTGAACATGGGCGTCGGCGAAGCCGTCGCCGACAAGAAGGTCATGGACAACGCGGTTAGCGACATGACCAAGATCGCTGGCCAGAAGCCGGTGGTGACCAAGTCCCGCAAGGCGATTGCGGCGTTCAAGCTGCGCGAGATGGTGCCGCTGGGCTGCATGGTCACCTTGCGCGGCGTGCGCATGTATGAATTCCTCGACCGCTTCGTGACTGTCGCGCTGCCGCGCGTGCGCGACTTCCGCGGCATCTCGGGGCGTGCGTTCGACGGCCGTGGCAACTACAACGTCGGCGTCAAGGAACAGATCATTTTCCCGGAAGTCGACTACGACAAGATCGACGTCATCCGCGGCATGAATATCAGCATCACGACGAGTGCGAAGACCGACGAGGAGTGCAAGGCGCTCCTCACCGCATTCAAGTTCCCGTTCAAGAACTGACGACCGACCGGAAAAGCAACGATGGCCAAGATGTCCCTCATTCAGCGCCAAGAAAAGCGCGAAAAGCTGGTCGCCAAGTACAAGACCAGGTACGACGAGCTGCAAGTGATCGCGCGCGACGCCAAGCGCAGCGACGAAGAGCGCTACGGTGCGCGCCTGGAGCTGCAAAAGCTGCCGCGCAATGCGTATCCGACGCGCCTGCGCAACCGCTGCGGCCTCACCGGCCGCCCGCGTGGCACCTTCCGCAAGTTTGGTCTGGCACGCAGCAAGATCCGTGAACTCGCGTTCAAGGGCGACATCCCGGGTGTCGACAAGGCCAGCTGGTAAGCGGCCGACGCCGAGAGAATCAGGAGCATATCCATGAGCATGAGTGACCCCATCGCCGACATGCTGACCCGCATCCGCAATGGTCAGATGGTCGAGAAGAAGGTCGTGATGATGCCGACGTCCAAACTCAAGATTGCGATCGCGCAGGTCTTGAAGGACGAAGGTTATATCGACGACTTTCGCGTCCGCACCGACGACGGCAAAGGCGTTCTCGAAATCGCGCTGAAGTACTACGCCGGGCGTCCGGTGATCGAGCGCATCGAGCGTGTCAGCCGCCCGGGCCTGCGGGTCTACAAGGGCCGCGACGCGATCCCGCAGGTCATGAACGGCCTCGGCGTGGCGATCGTGACCACGCCCAAGGGCGTGATGACCGATCGCAAGGCGCGCGCCACCGGTGTCGGCGGCGAAGTGCTGTGCGTCGTCGCCTGATGAACTGAGAGGCAAACAAATGTCCCGCGTTGGAAAAATGCCTGTCGCCGTCCCCAAGGGTGTGGACGTGCAGATCTCGGCCGTCCAGATCACGGTCAAAGGCTCGAATGGCACGCTGGTGCGAGCCGCCAATCCGCTCGTCACGGTGAGCAGCGATGCCGGATTCCTCAAAGTCGCGCCGGCCAACGACAGCGCCGCCGCCGATGCGATGAGCGGCACGATGCGTGCGCTGCTGGCGAATATGGTCGAAGGTGTCGGCCGCGGCTTCGAGAAAAAACTCTCGCTCGTCGGCGTCGGCTTCCGGGCCCAGGCCACCGGCAGCAAACTGAACTTGCAGATCGGGTTTTCGCACCCAGTCGTCAAGGACATGCCGGTCGGCATCAAGGTCGAGTGCCCGACGCAGACCGAAATCGTCATCAAGGGTGCCGACCGCCAGACGGTTGGCCAGGTGGCCGCTGAAGTGCGCGCGATCCGCCCGCCCGAGCCCTACAAGGGCAAGGGCATTCGCTACCTCGGCGAACGGGTCGTGATCAAGGAAACGAAGAAGAAGTAAGGAGCCAGACCATGCTGAACAAAAAAGACCAGCGTCTGCGCCGCTCGCTCCAGACCCGCGCGCGTATCGCGATTCAGGGTGTGGCGCGCTTGACGGTGTTCCGCTCCAACCTGCACATCTACGCCAGCGTCATTTCAGGCGACGGCTCGAAGGTGCTCGCAAGCGCCTCGACGGTCGAGAAGGAAGTGCGCACCGAACTCAACGGCACTGGCGGCGCTGCTGCCGCGACGTTGATCGGCAAACGCATCGCCGAGAAGGCCAAGGCCGCCGGCATCGACAAGGTGGCGTTCGACCGTTCGGGCTTTGCTTATCACGGCCGCGTCAAGGCGCTGGCCGAGGCCGCCCGCGAAGCCGGCTTGCAGTTCTGACGCCACTGGGCACCGAAGGAGTACCAAATCATGGCGAAGTTTCAACCCCGCGCGCAGACCGAAGGCAATGACGACGGCCTGAAGGAAAAGATGATTGCGGTCAACCGAGTCACCAAGGTCGTCAAGGGCGGCCGCATTCTGGGCTTTGCCGCACTGACCGTGGTCGGCGACGGCGACGGCCGCATCGGCATGGGCAAGGGCAAGGCGCGCGAAGTGCCGGTGGCCGTGCAAAAGGCGATGGAAGCGGCGCGCCGCGGCATGTTCAAAGTCGCGCTGAACCGCGGCACGATCCACCACAACGTGATCGGCGAGCATGGTGCCGCGCGCGTCCTGATGGCGCCCGCCAAGCCGGGTGACGGCATCATCGCCGGCGGCCCGATGCGCGCTGTCTTTGAAGTCATGGGTGTCACCGACATCGTGGCCAAGAGCCTCGGCTCGACCAACCCGTACAACATGGTCCGCGCCACGCTGGACGCGCTGAAGCACTCGACCACCGCTGCCGAAGTGGCGGCCAAGCGTGGCAAGACGGTTGAAGAAATCTTCAGCTGAACTGCACACGCCGGAGAACTCTGATGTCCGATAAAAAAACTCTCAAGGTCAAGCTCGTGCGCAGCCCGATCGGCTGCAAGTCCGACCACCGCGCCACCGTCGTCGGCTTAGGGCTGCGCAAGCTCAACAGCGAGTCGGTGCTCGAAGACACGCCGGCAGTGCGCGGCATGATCAACAAGATCGCTTATCTCGTGCAGGTGCTGTGATGGAACTCAACAACATCAAGCCCGCCGGCGGGGCCAAACATGCCAAGCGCCGTGTCGGCCGCGGCATCGGCTCGGGCCTGGGCAAGACCGCGGGTCGCGGCCACAAGGGCCAGAAGTCGCGCGCAGGTGGTTTCCACAAGGTCGGCTTCGAAGGCGGCCAGATGCCGCTGCAGCGCCGACTGCCCAAGCGTGGTTTCAAGTCGACGACGCTGAAGTACAACGCCCAGGTGACGCTGGCCGATCTTGAGCGCCTGGCCGCTGACGAAGTCGACGTGCTAACCCTCAAGCAGGCTGGCCTGGTGGGCCAGCTTGCCAAGATCGTCAAGGTCATCAAGAGCGGCGAACTCTCGCGCAAGATTGCCCTCAAAGGTATCGGCGCGACCGCAGGTGCCAAGGCGGCGATCGAAGCAGCCGGCGGCTCGATCGCCTGAGCGTTGTCGCTCGGTTAAGTCATACACCCAGGGAATCGTCGCTTCGTGGTTACTGCATCCAACAAGCTGGCCAAGACAGGCAAGTTCGGCGACCTGCGTCGCCGGCTGGTCTTTTTGGTACTGGCCTTGGTCGTCTACCGCATCGGCACCCACATTCCGGTGCCGGGCATCGACCCCGACCAGCTGCAACAGCTCTTCAAGAGCCAGAGCGGCGGCATCCTGAACCTGTTCAATATGTTCAGCGGCGGCGCGTTGTCGCGCTTCACCGTCTTTGCGCTGGGCATCATGCCGTACATCTCGGCGTCGATCATCATGCAGTTGATGACCTACGTCGTGCCGACGCTGGAGGCGCTCAAAAAAGAGGGCGAAGCCGGCCGCCGCAGGATCACGCGGTACACCCGCTATGGAACGCTGTTTCTGGCGATCTTCCAGTCGCTGGGCATCGCGCTTGCGCTCGAAGGCTCACCCGGCTTGGTGCTGTCGCCGGGGTTTGGCTTCCGCATGACCGCGGTGGTGAGCCTGGTTGCCGGCACGATGTTCCTGATGTGGCTCGGTGAACAGATCACCGAGCGCGGTCTGGGCAACGGCATTTCGATCCTGATTTTTGCTGGAATTGTCGCCGGCCTGCCAAGCGCGATCGGCGGCCTGTTCGAACTGGTGCGCACTGGCGCGATGAGCACGTTTGCGAGCCTGTTCATCATCCTCGTCGTCATCGGCGTGACCTTCGCGGTGGTTTTTGTCGAGCGGGGCCAGCGCAAGATCTTGGTCAACTACGCCAAGCGCCAGGTCGGCAACAAGGTCTATGGCGGGCAGTCTTCACATCTGCCACTGAAGCTGAATATGTCGGGCGTGATCCCGCCGATCTTCGCGTCGTCGATCATCTTGTTGCCGGCGACGATCGTCGGCTGGTTTGCCACCGGCGAAGGCCTGCGCTGGCTGAAGGACCTGTCCGCCGCCTTGTCCCCGGGGCAGCCGATCTACGTGATGCTGTATGCAGCGATGATCGTGTTCTTCTGCTTTTTCTACACGGCACTGGTCTTCAACAGCCGCGAGACGGCAGACAACCTCAAGAAGAGCGGCGCCTTCATCCCCGGCATCCGCCCCGGTGAGCAGACCGCAAAACACATCGACAAGATTCTTGGGCGTCTGACGCTGGCCGGCGCGATCTACATCACCGCGGTCTGCCTGCTGCCCGAGTTTTTGGTCCTGAAATACAACGTGCCGTTTTACTTCGGCGGCACCTCGCTGCTGATCATCGTCGTCGTGACGATGGACTTCTGGGCCCAGGTGCAGAGTTATGTGATGAGCCAGCAGTACGAGTCGCTGTTGAAGAAGGCCAATTTCAAGGCCACCTGAAAATCGCGCGCACCTTTGTGGGTGCGTCGCATGGAAAAAAGCCGGTGGAGCGCAAGCCCGCACCCATTGATCGCAAGGACTAGGAGAAGACGATGAAAGTCGCCGCTTCGGTAAAGAAGATGTGCCGCAACTGCAAGGTCATTCGCCGCAAGGGTGTGGTGCGCGTGATTTGCACCGACCCGCGCCACAAGCAGCGTCAAGGCTGAACTGATCGTTCTAGGAAGACAACACCATGGCACGCATTGCTGGTATCAACATCCCCCCGCACAAACACGCCGAGGTCGGCCTGACGTCGATCTACGGCATCGGCCGCACGACGGCGCAGAAGATCTGCACCTCGGTGGGCATCGCTTACTCGAAGAAGATCAAGGATCTGAGCGACACCGATCTCGAAAAGATCCGTGACGAGATCGGCCGCCTCACGATCGAGGGTGACCTGCGTCGTGAGATGTCGATCAATATCAAGCGCCTGATGGACCTGGGCTGTTATCGCGGCATCCGCCATCGTCGTGGCCTGCCGGTACGCGGCCAGCGCACACGCACCAATGCCCGCACCCGCAAGGGCCCGCGCAAGGGTGCAGCGGCGCTGAAGAAATAAGTCGCCCGACCCCGGTCGATCGACGCACTCGCTATAAAGGTTGGAAAAATGGCCAAGGCACCTGTCAATACCGCCGCGCGTCGTGTGAGCAAAAAGATCCGCAAGAACGTTGCCGACGGCTTTGCGCACATTCACGCGTCGTTCAACAACACGATCATCACGATCACCGACCGCCAGGGCGGCGCGCTGGCCTGGGCGTCGAGTGGCGGCCAAGGCTTCAAGGGTTCGCGCAAGTCGACGCCATTTGCGGCGCAGGTCGCGGCCGAAGTCGCCGGCCGTGCCGCCCAGGAGCAGGGCATCAAGAACCTCGACGTGCGCATCAAGGGGCCGGGCCCCGGGCGCGAGTCGAGTGTGCGTGCGCTGGCCTCGCTGGGCATCAGGATCAATTCGATCTCCGACGTGACCCCGGTGCCGCACAACGGTTGCCGGCCGCAGAAGCGCCGCCGCATCTGATCGGTGCCACGGCGCCGATGGTTGGCGCCGTATAATCGAGAGTTTTTCACGCCGGCCGGTGCTTTAGCGGCCAGCCGGCGATTCCCCGAAGCCTGCCGGCCCCGGCCAGCGGCGCTTCTTAAGCCCACCGTCTGTTCAAGCCCCGCTTGCAGACTCGCGCGGGTCGCCCCGGTCAACGGGGCGTCTGCCGCGTCAGAGCATCACTCAAGGAAGTCACGTGGCACGTTACCTAGGACCCAAGGCGAAGCTTTCCCGTCGTGAAGGCACCGACCTTTTCCTCAAGAGCACCCGCCGGCCGATCGCCGACAAGTCCAAGTTCGAGAGCAAGCCCGGCCAGCATGGCCGCACCAGTGGCTCGCGCACCTCAGACTACGGATTGCAGCTGCGTGAGAAACAAAAAGTCAAGCGCATGTACGGCATTCTCGAGCGCCAGTTCCGCCGCTACTTTGCTGAGGCCGAGCGCCGCAAGGGCAATACCGGCGAGAACCTGCTGATGCTGCTTGAGTCGCGGCTGGACAATGTCGCCTACCGCATGGGCTTCGGCTCGACGCGTGCCGAGGCGCGCCAGTTGGTGTCGCACAAGGCGCTGACCGTCAATGGCCAGGTCGTGAACATCCCGTCGTACTCGGTCAAGGCGGGCGACACGCTGGCGATGCGCGAGAAGGCCAAGGCGCAGTTGCGTGTGGCCGATGCGCTGAAGCTGGCCGACGGCGTGGGCATGCCGTCGTGGGTGCAGGTCGACATGAGCAAGATGCAAGGGGTCTTCAAGAAGACCCCCGACCGCGACGAATTTGGCGCCGACATCAAAGAAGCGCTGATCGTCGAGTTGTACTCGCGCTGATCTTTCTACAAGCGCGGCTGGCCGGCGTTTGATACGCCGCCCAGCTGCAAGGTTGTGCTTTGCCCGCCGGGCGCGAAGCCACAAAAACCACCCAGCCCGGCATGGTCCATCAGCCTTATCGGCGTAACGAGCCGAGGGTATTGAGAGGAACGAAGACCCGATGCAAACCAACCTGCTGAAACCCACCAAGGCCATCCAGATCGAGCCGCTCGGCGGCCACCGCGCCAAAGCCACGCTGGAGCCGTTTGAGCGCGGCTACGGCCACACCCTGGGCAACGCGCTGCGGCGTGTGCTGCTGTCGTCGATGGTCGGCTACGCGCCGACCGAAGTCACGATCGCCGGTGTGCTGCACGAATACTCGACGATCGACGGCGTGCAAGAAGACGTCGTGCACATCATGCTCAACCTGAAGGGTGTCGTCTTCAAGCTGCACAACCGCGATGAAGTGACCCTGGTGCTGCGCAAGGAAGGTGAAGGCCCGGTCACGGCAGCCGACATCCAGACGCCGCACGATGTGGAGATCATCAACCCCGAGCATGTCATCGCGCACTTGGCGCATGGTGGCAAGCTCGACATGCAGATCAAGGTCGAAAAGGGCCGCGGCTACGTGCCCGGCAACCTGCGCCGGTTCGGTGACGAGCCGACCAAGTCGATCGGCCGCATCGTGCTCGATGCGTCGTTCTCGCCGGTTCGACGTGTCAGCTACGCGGTCGAAAACGCCCGCGTCGAGCAGCGCACCGACCTCGACAAGCTGGTCATGGAAATCGAGACCAACGGCGCGCTGACGCCAGAAGAAGCGATCCGCGCCTCCGCCAAGATCCTGGTCGAGCAACTGATCGTCTTCACCCAGCTCGAACATGGCGACATGGACCTTGGCGGCGGCCTGCGTGGCGGCGAGCCCGAGGGCCCCGAGCCGGCGCCGATCCTGATGCGTCCGGTCGACGAGCTCGAGCTCACCGTGCGCTCGGCGAACTGCCTCAAAGCCGAGAACATCTACTACATCGGCGACCTCGTCCAGCGCAGCGAAACCGAACTGCTCAAGACGCCCAACCTGGGCCGCAAGTCGCTCAACGAAATCAAGGAAGTGCTCGCCTCGCGCGGCCTGTCCCTGGGCACCCGGCTCGAAGGCTGGCCGCCGAAGAGCCTGGACCGGCGCTAAGGCGCGCACGGTTTCGGTTGGCGCACCAGCGAACCGAACCCGATTGAAACAAGGGGCCACCAGAGCCCCCCACAGCGCACCTCCCGGTACCTGATACGGCCGGCGAGCAAAACACCTGAAAGGACATTCTCATGCGCCACCGTCAAGGACTCCGCAAACTCAACCGCACCAGCGAACATCGCCTGGCGATGCTGCGCAATATGTGCAACTCGCTGCTGCGCCACGAAGCGATCAAGACCACACTGCCCAAAGCCAAGGAATTGCGCCGCGTCGTCGAGCCGCTGATCACGCTCGGCAAGGAGCCGACCCTGGCCAACCGCCGCTTGGCGTTTGACCGCACCCGCGACCGCGAAATCGTGAGCAAGCTGTTCAACGAACTCGGCCCGCGTTACCAGGCCCGGCCGGGCGGCTACACGCGCATCCTGAAGATGGGCTACCGGGTTGGCGACAACGCGCCGATGGCCTTTGTCGAACTCGTCGATCGGCCCGAGCCTGTGGCCGCTGAATCGGCCGGCGAAGCCCAAGGCGAATAGCCCCGACCCTGCTACAATCCTAAGTCCAGTCGCGGGGTGGAGCAGCCTGGTAGCTCGTTGGGCTCATAACCCAAAGGTCGCAGGTTCAAATCCTGCCCCCGCAACCAAGTCCAGTCGATCAAGGCCCTCCTCGCGAGGGCCTTGTCGCGTTGGCTTCCAAAGCAGGCTGCACACCTTTGGCGCCTCGCTAAACTTCGCTGCTTGAACCGCCCACCGCGGGCGACTTTTGAGGACACCCGACGTGTTTATTTCCGAAGCTTTTGCCCAGGCCGCGCCCGCTGCCGCCGCTGCCACCGGCCCCGAGTCGCTGCTGCAGCCGCTGATCATGTTTGGCGGACTGTTTGTGGTCATGTACTTCTTGATGATCCGCCCGCAGATGAAGCGGCAGAAGGAACACAAGTCGATGATCGACGCGCTGGCCAAGGGCGACGAAGTGGTCATCGGCGGGGGTGTCATCGGGCGTGTGGCCAAAGTCGGCGACAGCATCCTTTCGGTCGAAGTCGCCGGTGGCGTGGAGCTGCAAGTGCAGCGCTCGGCCGTCGTGCAAGTGCTGCCCAAGGGCACTTTCAAGTAAGTTTTTCGGCGTCGCGACGCGGCTGATTGTTTGCCGCCGACTGGCGCCACAGCCGGCTCGACTGACGCCGCATCGGAGTTCGCAATGAACCGCTACGCCTGGTGGCAATACACGATCCTCGGCCTGGCGCTGGTGGTGGGCCTGCTCTATGCCGTGCCCAACCTTTACGGCGAAGCGCCGGCGGTGCAGATCTCCAGCGGCAAGAGCACGGTCAAGGTCGATGCTGCGATGAGCGAGCGTGTCGAGCAGGTGCTCGGCAAGGCCGGCATCAAGGCCGACTTCGTGCAGTTCGACGGCCAGTCGGTCAAAGCCCGCTTCCCCGATACCGACACCCAAAAGCGCGCCAAGGACACCCTCGTCGCGGCACTCAATCCCGACCCGGCAACACCGAGCTACATCGTCGCGCTGAACCTCTTGTCGCGCTCGCCGAAGTGGATGGCCAACCTGCGTGCGCTGCCGATGTACCTGGGCCTGGACCTGCGCGGCGGCGTGCATTTCCTGATGCAGGTCGACATGCCCGCCGCGGTGAAGCAGGCGATGGACACCTACGTCAGCGACAGCCGCACCGTGCTGCGCGAAAAGAAGATTCGCTTCAGCGGCGTGCGGCGCGACGCGTCGGCGATAGAGGTGCGTTTCCCCGATGCCGAGTCGGCAAAAAATGCGGCGCCGGTGCTCGCCGACCGCCTGCCCAGCCTGCGCTGGACGGAGACCGCTGGCTCCGACACGCCGATGCTCGTCGGCCGCTTGTCGCCCGAGGCCGAGCGCGAGATCCGCGACCAGGCGCTCAAACAGAATATCGAGACCCTGCACAAGCGGGTCAACGAACTCGGTGTTGCCGAGCCAGTGATCCAGCAGCAGGGCGCCGACCGCGTTGTCGTGCAACTGCCCGGCGTGCAGGACACCGCGCGCGCCAAAGACATCATCGGCCGCACTGCAACCTTGCAGATCCGCTTGGTCGAGCCCGATATCGCGGCCGCCGCGGAGACGGTGCCCAACCGCAACCGCGACGGCCAGCAGGGCCTGGTCGGGCTCAAGCGGGAAATCATCGTCACCGGCGACCAGCTCAAGCAGGCTGCATCGACGATCGACAAAGACCAGCGCCCGGCGGTGTCACTGCGCATCGACGATGTCGGTGGCCGCGCGATGCGCAACGCCACGCGCGAAAACCTCGGCAAGCTGATGGCCATCGTGCTCTACGAAAAAGGCAAGGGCGAAGCGATCTCGGTGGCCACGATCCAGGGCGAGTTCGGCACCGATTTCCAGATCACCGGCAACTTCACGCCGCAGGAAACCGCCGACCTTGCGCTGCTCACGCGGGCCGGGTCGCTGGCCGCGCCGATGGACATCATCGAAGAGCGCACCATCGGCCCGAGCCTGGGCGCTGAAAACATAGCCAAGGGTTTCGACAGCGTGAAGTACGGCTTCATCGCGATCGTGATCTTCATGTGCAGCTACTACCTGCTCTTCGGCCTGTTCTCGTCGCTGGCACTCGCGTTCAACCTGCTGCTGCTGGTGGCAGTGTTGTCGATGTTGCAAGCCACACTCACCTTGCCCGGCATGGCCGCGATCGCGCTGACCCTGGGCATGGCGATCGACGCCAACGTGCTGATCAACGAGCGCGTGCGCGAAGAGTTGCGCGGCGGCGCGCCACCACAGGCGGCGATCCACGCCGGCTACGAACGTGCCTTTGCGACGATCCTGGACTCCAACGTCACGACCCTCATTGCGGGCCTGGCGTTGCTGGCCTTTGGCTCCGGGCCGGTGCGCGGGTTTGCGGTCGTGCACTGTCTGGGCATCTTGACGTCGATGTTCTCGGCGGTGATGTTCTCGCGCGGCCTGGTCAACCTCTGGTACGGCGCGAAGAAAAAACTCAAGTCGGTCTCCATCGGCCAGGTCTGGCGCCCGGATGGCGACGGCGGCAGCGGCGGTGGTAGCAGTGGCGGTGGCGTCAATGACGGCGCCCGCAATGTGCCCGCCGTCAAGGCCTGAGCAGGAGCACCGAACATGGAATTTTTCAGAATCCGGCGCGACATCCCGTTCATGCGCCACGCGCTGGTGCTGAATGTGATCTCGTTCGTCACTTTTGCTGCCGCCGTCTTTTTCCTCTTCTCGCGCGGCCTGCATCTGTCGATCGAATTTACCGGCGGCACCGTGATCGAGGTCGAGTACAGCCAGTCGGCGGATATCAACAAAGTCCGCGGCGCGGTTGAAAAGCTCGGTTTTGGCGAAGTCCAGGTGCAGACTTTCGGCACCTCGCGCGATGTCTTGATCCGGGTGCCGGTGCGCGGCGACGGCAAGCAGACCGAGGTCGCCGGGCTCGTCTTCAACGAGTTGTGCAAGGCCGAAAGCGGCACCAGCGGACGCAAGCAGTACACGACGCCACAGGGCGAGCAGGTCAGCCGGCCATCTTGTTCACTGGCCTCGGGCGACGAGCCGGTGAGGCTGCAGCGCACCGAGTTTGTCGGCCCGTCGGTGGGCTCAGAACTTGCCCGCGATGGCGCCTTGGCGCTGGGCATGACGGTGCTCGGCATCATGCTGTACTTGGCCTTCCGCTTCGAGTGGAAGTTTGCCGTGGCCGGCATCGTCGCCAACCTGCACGACGTGGTCATCATCCTGGGCTTCTTCGCCTACTTCCAGTGGGAGTTTTCGCTCGCGGTGCTGGCCGCGGTGCTCGCCGTGCTTGGCTACTCCGTCAACGAATCGGTCGTCATCTTCGACCGCGTGCGCGAAACCTTCCGCCGCTTTCGCAAGCTGAGCACGCCGCAGGTCATCGACCACGCGATCACGAGCACCACCAGCCGCACCATCATCACCCACGGCTCGACGCAGATGATGGTGCTGTCGATGCTGATCTTCGGCGGCCCGACGCTGCACTACTTTGCGGTGGCCCTGACGATCGGCATCCTGTTCGGCATCTACTCGTCGATCTTCGTGGCCGCCGGGATCGCGATGTGGCTCGGTGTCAAGCGCGAAGACCTGATCCGCGCGTCAGGCAAGGACTCCGACCCCAACGACCCGAACGCCGGGGCGGTGGTGTAGAGTCAGCCGACACCCACCTCCGGCCCCCAGACCGCGACAATGGCGACCCGCGCTGCCTCCTTGAATATCGCGGCACAGGCGCGGCGGCGGTACAGCGAACAGGTTGCGCGCGGCCTGCCCGGCATCGCCCAAGCGGTTGTCGAAGCGGCCCGGCTCAAGCTCGACAAACCGGCTGAACACGCACTGGCGCTGCGCCGGCGCGACCAGCTGCAAAACCTGATGCGCACGGCCGACGGCTGGCAGCGGTCGATCGCCGGGGGCCTGCGCCATGTGCTCGTCCACGGCGTCGCGGGGTCGCGGCCGGGGGACCTGCTGCCGCCGGCCAGTGGCGCGGGCATGGCGCCGCTGACGCTGGTTGACGACGACACCATCGAGCGCGAAATACTGACCTCGCGCCTGGCGCTGGCGGTGATGGACCGAGCTTCCTGGGAGTTTGCCGATTTGCGCTCGCGCATCGCGTCGCTGGAGCAGCGGGCCGAACTCGAGCCCAACGACATGGTGCGCGCGCAGGTGCTGGCCCGGTTGGCGGTGGACGCCTGGCGTGCCAGCGCCAACCCGCTGGACGGCTGGCGCGATCTGCAGACGGTATTACACGAAGAATTTTCGGCACTTGTCGAAGAGGCCTATCACGAGGTCAACAGCTGGCTCGTCGCCGAAGGTGTGCTGCCCGACGTCGACCTGCGGCCGTTCATCCGGCGCACCCGCCCGGTGACGCCACCGGCCTACGGCAGTGCAACGTCGTATGGCGGCGCGACCTCGTACGGTGGCGACTCCGGCGGGCTGCGCACCCAGAGCGGCGGTTTGCGCTCCGGTGGTGGCGGCGGCGGCGGTGCGGGCTCCCCCGGGTACGGTGGTGCCGCCGGCGATGGCTCTCGCGACGGTGCGGGCGGTTATGGTGGTGGCAGCGGTGCTGGTAGCGGTGGCGGTAGCGGCGGGGGTGGGGGCTCCTCCGGCTATCACCGCAGCAGCGCCGAAGGCCAGCGCGGTGGTCGTGGTGGTGCAGATGGTGGAAGCGGCGGCGGCGCCGGCGGCGGTGGGGAAAGCGACCACGGCCGGGCCGGCGAAGAGACCCGCATGATGACCCGCGCGACTCCCCTGCCACGCAGTGGCGAACATGCCGAGGCGGTGCTCGGGCGCCTGAACCGGCTCGTCGGCCGGCATGTGCCGTCGTTCGGTGCGCCCACCCGCAGCGGCGTGCTGTCGCCCAAGCTGTCGGTGGCGATCAACGATGCTCAAGAACGCATCCGCCAACGCGTCACGCAGCGCAGCGCGCATGGCGAGATGGTGGTCACGACACCGGCGCTGCTCGAAGAATTGCACCAGCGCAAGCAGCAGCTCAAGTCCGCTGCGGCAACGCCCGAAGAGCGCGCCACGATTGAGATCGTGGCACTGCTGTTCCAGAGCATCCTGACCGAAGAACGCATCCCGTCGGCGGTGCGGGTCTGGTTTGCGCGTTTGCAGATGCCGGTGTTGCGCGTGGCGGTCAGCGAGCCCGATTTTTTCGCTACCGTTGACCACCCGGCGCGCCAACTCATCGACCGCATGGGCGCCTGCGTGATGGGTTTCGACAGTGCCACCCAAGGGGTCGGCGATTCGCTCGAAAAGGAGATCAAGCGCATCGTGCAGGTCGTCGAAGCCTATCCGGACACCGGCCGGCGGGTATTCCAGACCGTGCTTACCGAGTTCGAAAAATTCCTGGAGCATTATTTGCGCAACCGCAACGAAGCCACCCGCAAGGCAGTGTCGCTCGCGCAGCAGGTCGAACAGCGCGAGACGCTCGCGATCCAGTACACGATCGAGCTGCGCAAGATGCTCAACGAGGTGCCAGTGCAAGAAGGCGTGCGCCAGTTCCTGTTCCAGGTCTGGGCCGATGTGCTGGGCACCACTGGCGTGCGTTACGGCGTGCAGAGCGAGCAGACAAAATCAATGAAAAAGGCGGCCGCCGACCTGATCTGGTCAGCCAGCGCCAAGGTCACGCGCGAAGAGCGCGCCGAAGTCATCCGGCGCCTGCCGCCGCTGCTCAAATCGCTGCGCGAAGGCATGGGCGCCGCCGGCATGGACACCGCGCGCCAGGACGAGCAGATCAAACACCTGAACAACGCGTTGGCCGCGGCCTTCACGGCCAAAGCCGCGCTGATCCCGCACGAGCGCCTGACCGAGCTGATGGAGCGCCTGGAGACACTCGAAGAGCTGCTGCCCGACGCCCAGGACGTGGCCATCGACGAATCGATCGTGCTCGACATCTCGGGCCACGAAAGCTCGGAGCTCGAGGTCGTCTCCGAAGGCGGCTCGATGCCGACGCCGGCGATGATCGCCTGGGCGCGAGAGCTGCAGGTCGGCACCTGGTACATGCTCGAACACCGCGGCCGCAACGAAGCCGTGCAGCTTGCCTGGCATGGCTTTCGCAAACAGCTCTCGCTGTTTGTCACCGCGCAGGGGCGCTGCGTGTTGTTCCAGAAACAGCGCCTGGCGTCCTATCTGCAGGCCGGCCTGCTGCTGCCGGCGCAGGACGAGGCGCTCACCGTGCGCGCAACTCGCAGCGCGCTGGCCAAGATCGATGTCGAGCCGAGCCGGTTGCTGAACTGACGGGCAAATGTGGCTTTGCCACTTTGCTCATTCCCCCTCGGGGGGGGCGGACGACGTATCTCGTCGGCCTTGGGGGCGCACTCAGTGGATCAGGCGATCCTGCGGGTCGACGAACAACTCGTCCAGGATCAGCGCATCGGGCTCTTCGCCCAGGCTCCAGAAGACCATCAGCACGATGATCTTCAGGTCCTCGAGGTGCATTGACCCGGCGCCGGTGGCGCTGGCGCGATCGAGCACCATTTCGCGCATCGGCGGCGGCAAGACGCCGGCTGATTCGAGGAAGCTGATGAAGCCGATCGAGTCGTCGCCGAGCAGTTCGCGCTCGGCGGCGGTGTAGATGCGCATGCTCTTGTCGCTCTGCGTGCCCTGCACCGCATCGGCGCCGGCGGCCAGGCCGTCCAGCCAGCTCAACGCTTCCTGGATTTCGTCGTTTTCAAAACCCACCGCCGACAGCTTGCGCTTGAGCTGCCGGTGGTCCGGGCAGGCGTCCGGACGCCAGTAATTTTCGTACAGGTAGACCAGCACATCGAACATCGAGTCACTATACCCGACGCGCTGATGCCGGCTGCGGCTGACGAAGACTCAGGCGGGGTGTCAGGCGGACGCGCGCCGCTGGTACAGGCCGCCAGGCAGGCGCGCGACGCGGCCCTCGAGCTCCAGGTCGAGCAGGCGCGCCGCCAGCTCGGCCGCCGACCAGCCGGTGCGCGCGCCGATGGCGTCCAACGTCACCGGGTCGTGGCCGAGGGCGTCGAGCACCGGGTCGGGCAGTGGCTCGTCGAACAAGGTGGCCGCGGCCGGGGTGGCCGTGCGGCTGCCGGGCTGCAGCTCTTCGAGGATGTCGGCGCCCGACTCGACCAGCTTGGCGCCCTGTTTGATCAACGCGTGGCAGCCCCGTGACTGCGGCGCGTGGATCGAGCCGGGCACCGCGAATACGTCGCGTCCGGCTTCGGTGGCGAGCCGCGCGGTGATCAACGAACCCGACTGCAAGGCGGCTTCGACGACCAGCGTGCCGCGGGTCATGCCGGCGATGATGCGGTTGCGCTGCGGGAAATTTTCCGGCAGCGGCGGCATGCCCGGCGCAAACTCGCTGATCATCGCGCCGCTGCGCGCGATGCGGTGCGCAAGCTCACGATGGCGGGCCGGATAGACCCGGTCCAGCCCGGTACCGACGACCGCAATGGTGCCGGCGCGACCGGCCATCGCGCCTTCATGCGCGGCGCCATCGATGCCTGCGGCGAGACCAGAGACGACAACCTGGCCGGCGTCACTCAAAAACTTGGCAAAACTGCGCGCGTTGTCGGCACCCTGCGGCGTCGGGTTGCGGCTGCCGACGATGGCAATCGCCGGCGCCGTCAGCACGTCGACGCGCCCCTGCACGTAGAGCAGCAGCGGCGGATCGGCGGTTTGCAGCAGCAGCGGCGGGTAGGAGGCGTCGCCGATGGCCAAAACATGCCGATCTTCACCGGCGCGGCGCCAGGCTTGCGCGGCCGCGAGGCGATCAGTTCCCTCGGCGGGCGGTGAATCCAGCGACGCGGCGGCGGCGCCAATGATGCCGCGCCGCTGCACTGATGACGCGTCGAACACAGCCGGCGCTGAACCAAAAGCCGCCAGCAGCGCACGCGCCGAAGCGCGGCCGATGCCGGGCGTTTCGATCAGGCGGAACCAGGCCGCAAATTCGCCATCGTCTTCAATCACAAACGGCGGTCGCGATCTTGTTGATGGCAGGCCGCGGGGCGGCGGGCGTCACCGCTGTCGTCACGGCTGCGTGAAGCGATCTCCCGGGCGCACCGGATCCTGCACGTTGAGGATCAGCGCGTAGGACACGCGCTCGAAAACGCGGAAGACAAACAGCAACCCATGGCGCTCGTCGGGCAGTTGCATCGCCGGGCGTTTGGGGTCGGTTTTGTCCACGCCCAGGGTTCCGGCGCGCCACAGCGCGAGCACATGGCCGCGGTCCATGCCGTCACGTTTGCCGCGGTTCAGGGCCACGATCTGGTTTTGCCCGGCGCTTAAAGCTTCGCCGTAGATCGACACGATGCGGCCATCGATCGGCGCCGACGGCGCCCGCGGCGCATAGGCGGTCAGGTCGCTCGGCGGGGTGGGCGACAGGCGGTCGCCGACACCGGCCTCTTGGCGCACGGTGTTGACGCGGAAGGTCGCCGGCACGATCTCCAGCTTGCCGTTCGCTCCGGTGCGTTCTTCACCGGAGCGCAGGTACTCCGCAGTGCCGACAAAGGGCGCTTCGTAGCCGAGGATCTGCCGCGTCAGCGGGTCGACCAGCGGGCGGGCTTCGCGGAAGATGCGGAAGTCGCGTGCGCCGCCGAGATTGCCGCGCACATAGGCTGTCTCGCCGCGCGATAGCAAGACGCGGCCTTCTTGTGAGCTGACGATACGCGGCGCGCCTTCGAGCTCGTTGGTCTCGAACACCACCGCTTCGTTCAAGAACGGCCCGATCAAGTGCAGCGGGATCGCCGCGATCGCGCCGTTGTCGAGCAGTTCGCTGCGCACCCGCGGCGACAGCTTGACAGTG
This sequence comes from Rubrivivax sp., assembly GCA_031431555.1. Taxonomy (GTDB): domain Bacteria; phylum Pseudomonadota; class Gammaproteobacteria; order Burkholderiales; family Burkholderiaceae_C; genus Rubrivivax. Next base: position 12,743 of record JANPDN010000068.1, on the reverse strand, counting down.
TTGGTCGGCGCGCCACCGGCAGCCTGCGCCACGCGCAGCCGGGCACGGCCGCCCGATTTTTCGAGCACCAGCACCTGGCCCGGGTAGATCAGGTGCGGGTTGCGGATCTGATCGAGGTTCATGCCCCAAAGCTCAGGCCAGCGCCAAGGGCTGGTCAGGAACAGCTTGGAGATATCCCACAGCGTATCGCCACGTTGCACGGTATGCGAGTCGGGCGCGTTGGGGGCCAGCTCCGACAGCGGCACGCCGGCTTGGGCGACTTGCTGCGCGGTGCCTCGCTGCTGCGGGCTGATCGGGAAATTGGGTTCCGCCGCCTCCACGTCGAGCGCAACACCGAACGTGGCGACGACCAACGCAGCCAGGGCGCTGGTCGTGGCCGCTGGGTGGGCCCGGCGGCGGCCGGCGAGGGGGCGAAAAACGCTCATCTTCGGAACTCCCGGCGCCGCCATGGGCATCCTGGCGGATGCCACAATGGCGCCTGACAAATGGTGAACTTGCGGTTGAACTTGCGGTTGAACTTGCGGTGAACTCGCCGTGAACTTGCGGGCTTGAGGAACGGCGCGATCCAGCGCTTCAACGCAGGCCGACCCAATCCTCAGATAGTTTCACAAATTCTGCCGCTAAACCCTTGATATCGCAACGAAAACGCCCAGCTTATCGGCTTCTCAACGGGGCCGTGCGGGCGCTGAATGTTGCGCCACATCGACAACTGTTGCCCGCGGTTGCCGCCGGCGCAGCGGATTTGCCCAACGCGCCCAAGCCCCGATTGCCATGGCCCTGCTGACCATTCTCAAGTACCCCGACCCCAAACTGCATCGCGTTGCCGCGCCGGTGAAGGGGGTCGACGACGAGATCCGCGCGCTCGTCGACGACATGCTCGCCACGATGTACGAAGCCGAAGGCATCGGCCTGGCGGCGACCCAGGTCGACGTGCACCAGCGGGTCATCGTGATCGATACCAGCGAGCAGCGCGACCGGCCGCTGGTGCTGATCAACCCCGAGCTCGTCGTCGCCAGTGACGAGATGGTGCTTGGCGAAGAAGGCTGCCTTTCGGTGCCCGCGACGTACGACAAGGTCGAGCGCCACGCTAGCGTCACTGTGCGCGCGCTCAACCGTGCCGGCGACAGTTTTGAGCTCGACGCAGAGGGCCTGACCGCGGTCTGCGTCCAGCACGAGATGGATCACCTGCTGGGCAAGGTGTTTGTCGAATACCTGAGCCCGCTCAAGCGCGACCGCATTCGCACCCGCATGCTCAAGCGCGCGCGCGAACTGCAGCGCGCCTGATCGCGGCCCGCGGCGCTACATGCGGGTTGTTTTTGCCGGCACGCCGGACTTTGCGGCGGCGGCCCTGGCCGCACTGCATGGGGCCGGCTTCGAGATCCCGCTGGTGCTGACCCAGCCCGAGCGGCCCGCCGGACGGGGCTTGCGGTTGCAGCCGTCGGCAGTCAAACGACTGGCGCTGGGCCTCGGGTTGCCGCTGGCCCAGCCGCGCAGCCTGCGCCTGGACGGCAAGTTCGCCGACGCCGCTGCGGCCGGGCGGCAGGCGCTCGATGCCGCCGCGCCCGACGTGATGGTGGTGGCTGCCTACGGGCTGATCCTGCCGCAGTGGGCACTGACTTTGCCGCGCCTGGGCTGCCTGAACATCCACGCCTCGTTGCTGCCGCGCTGGCGGGGCGCCGCGCCAATCCAGCGCGCCATCGAAGCCGGCGACGCGGCAACGGGGATCACGATCATGCAGATGGACGCCGGCCTCGACACCGGCCCGATGCTGCTCGAGCAAGTCACGCCGATCGGGCCTGACGACAGCTTGGCGACGATGCACCTGCGCCTCGCCGCGATCGGCGCGACGTTGATCGTGCAGGCGCTGCGCCGGCTCGAAGCTGGCGACTTGGCGGCGCGGCTGCAGCCCGTCGAAGCTGTGACCTACGCGCACAAGATCGACAAGGCCGAAGCGGCGATTCACTGGTCTGAGCCGGCGGCGGTGATCGAACGTCGCGTTCGGGCTTTTGACCCGGCGCCGGGGATGTCGTTTGTGTGGGGCGGCGAGGTGGTGAAACTTTGGCGGGCGCGCGCGCATCCCGGCCAGGGTGTGCCCGGCGCGGTGTTCGATCTTGGCGCCGGCCGGCTCGGCGTCGCCTGCGGTGCCGGCCTGTTGGAGCTTGTGGAAGTCCAGCGGCCCGGTGGGCGGCGAAGCGCGGCCGCGCAGTACCTGCAATCCGGGCCCGGGCTGGTGCTGCGCGCCGGTTGCTCGCTCGCACGCGACACCGCATAACCGGCGTTTGGCGCTTCGCGACGCGACGCAGGCAGCCCTCAAGCAGAGGCTTCCAGCAGCCGATATCCCGCCAGGAACCCCAACATGAACCGCGCCCGCTTTCGCCCCGTTCTGGCTTCTTTGCTCGCTGCAAGCTCGCTGCTGGCCGGCTGTGACCTGCTCGGCATCGAGCCGGCATCGGCGGTGGCCGCGCGCAAGGAGACCGACGGCAAGGCGGTCGGCGCCGCTTGCCGGCACGCCGGCCGCGCGCTTGAAGACTGCTACGCGTTTAACAAAAAGGCCGACCGGGGCTCGGTATTTGCCGGCTGGCGCGAGATGAACGACTACATGCGCGAGAACAAGATCGAGGAAGTGGCGCCGCGAGCGCTTGCCGCGCTGTCGGCACCTGCATCGTCAGCAAAAGAAAACAAAGAGACCAGCGCTGCGAAAGAAGCCGACGAGCCGGCGCCGAAGTCCGGGGCGAAAAAACCCTGATCGCGCGTTGCGCCGGGCTGCCCCGGCGCGCTGTCGGTCGGTGATCTGCGAGCAGTCTGCGCCGCGTTGGCGACTTGGCGACGCTTCGTCGGCAACTGCCGCATTCCGTCGCGCCTGGCTGGCATCATGGTGATCGGTTGGGCATAGTGCGCTGACTGAAGCCCCGAAAGCCTGCCTTGAACCCCACCCGCCGCGCCTACCTTTGCACCACCTTCAGCGCCGCGGCGCTTGCGGCCTCGCTCGCCGCGCCGCTGGCCTACGCCGACAACGAAACCAGCTGGTCCTGGCGTGGCAAGACGATCAACGGCTCGGGCACGGTGGTCAGCCAGGCGCGCGAGGCGAGCGACTTCCAGTCGATCGCCGTGTCGGGGTCGATCAACGTCAAGATCCGCCAGGGCGCGCGCGAGCTGGTTGAGGTGCGCACCGACGACAACCTGCAAGCTTTACTCGAGACGGTGGTCGAGTCAGGCAGCGGCGGGCGCACGCTTCACGTTCGCTGGAAGCGCGGCAGCAACGTGCACACCCGCAGCGAGCCAACCGTGACGATCGATGTCGTGACGCTGAAAGCGATCTCCAGCGGCGGGTCGGGGCGGGTCGTTGTCGACGGGTTGAACACGCCGGCGTTGAAGTTTTCGATTGCCGGGTCGGGTGACGGCCAGTTGAACGCCATCACCACCAACGAGATGGAAGTCAGCATCGCCGGCAGCGGCGACGTGCGCGGTGACGGCAAGGCCGCGCAGCTCAAACTCAGCATCGCCGGCAGCGGCGACATCCAGCTGGCGAAGCTGCTTGCCGACGATGTCCGGGTCAGCATCGCCGGCTCTGGCGATGCGTCGGTGCATGCGCAGAAATCGCTCAGCGTGTCGATCGCCGGCTCGGGCGATGTGGTCTACAGCGGCGACGCGGTGGTCAAAACATCGATCGCCGGCAGCGGGTCGGTCAAGAAGCGCTGAGCCCATCACGCCGAACCGCGCAGGGCCTCTTGGAGCTGCGCCCGGCGACAATCGCCGGGTGAATGATTCCGCTCCTTCCGGCGCGCGCCCGAGCTGGCGCCACCCCGAGTTTTTGCTCGGCGCGCGCGAGATGTCAGGCATCGCCATCGGCATCGCGGCCTGGGGCCTGGTGACCGGCATCGCGATGGCCAAGAGTGGCATGGGCGTGCCGCTGGCGGTGTTGATGTCCCTCGTTGTTTTTGCTGGCAGCGCGCAACTCGCGACGCTGCCGTTGATCGGCGCCGGCGCGCCGGTGTGGGTGATTTGGGGCACCGCGCTGTGCGTGAACCTGCGCTTCGTGATCTTCAGTGCGTCGTGGCGACCGTACCTGCGCCCGTACCCACTCAGCGTGCGCCTGCGGGTGGCGTACTTCACCGCCGACCTGAACTATGTGATGTTCATGCGCCGCTACCCGCAGCCGGTGCCGGCGCCTGAACATCTGCCCTATATCTGGGGCGGCGCGGCAATCAATTGGGTGGCCTGGCAAGGGGCCTCGCTGGCAGGGATTTTCTTGGCCGACGAGATCCCGCCGCATTGGGGCGTTGGTTTTGCCGGCACGCTGGCGCTGCTCGGCCTGACCTGTTCGCTGCTCAATGGCCGCGCCACCTGGGTCGCCGGCGCGGTGGCCGGCTGCGCCGCGGTGGCGGCCTATGCGCTGCCGCTGAAGTTGAATATCGTCGTCGCGATCGCGTCGGCATTGGCGATCGGCCTGCTCATCGACCACACCAGCCCGAAACGCGTCGAGCCGGCCGAGGACGCGACATGAGTTTTGTTGAAGGGGCGGTCGCGATCTTCGGCCTGGCGGCGCTGACCGTTCTGACGCGCGGATTTTTCTTTCTCACCGAGCGTGAAGTGCCGATCCCGGCCTGGTTGCAACAGGGCCTGCGCTATGCGCCACTGGCCGCGTTGATGGCCGTCGTTGCGCCCGAGATCGTGCTCACGCAGGGGCAACTGATCTCGACTTGGGCAGACGCGCGTCCGTTCGCGGCGGCTGCCGGCGCGGCCTGGTATTTCTGGCGCGGCGGCATGCTCGGCACCATCGTCGCGGGCATGGTGGTGCTGATCGGCTTGCGCCTCGGCCTGCGTTGGTGAGCGGATGCCGGCGCTGCCTAGAATCGCGCTGCGCTTCGGTCTTGAAACCGCCAACGCAAACCGCTGTCGATGCGGACGAAGTTTTCAACCTCCAACGGGCCCACCATGAACGTCATCCGATTTGTCGATCTGATCGCCCTAGGCCGCGTTGCCGGCAAGCGGGTGTTCATCCGCGCCGACCTCAACGTGCCGCAGGACGACCAAGGCCAGATCACCGAGGACACGCGCATCCGGGCGTCGGTGCCTTGCATCGAGATGGCGCTCCAGGCCGGTGCCGCGGTGATGGTCACCTCGCACCTCGGGCGGCCGATCGAAGGTGAGTTCAAGCCGGAGGATTCGCTGATGCCGGTGGCAGAGCGGCTGGCCGAGTTGCTGGGGGCTGACGTGCGGCTGGTGTCGGACTGGGTCGACGGCGGTTTTGCGCTCGCGCCGGGCGAAGTCGTGATGCTCGAAAACTGCCGCTTGAATATCGGTGAAAAGAAAAACAACGAAACACTGGCGCGCAAGATGGCCGCGCTGTGCGACATCTTCGTGCACGACGCTTTTGGCACCGCGCACCGGGCCGAGGCCTCGACCTACGGCATCGCGCAGTTTGCGCCCGTGGCCTGCGCCGGCCCGCTGCTGGCGGCCGAGATCGACGCGTTGACCCAGGCGCTGGCGCAGCCGCGGCGGCCGCTGCTGGCGATCGTTGCCGGATCGAAAGTGTCGACCAAATTGACGATCCTGCAGAGCCTGGCGCAAAAGGTCGATGGCCTGATCGTCGGCGGTGGCATCGCCAACACCTTCATGCTGGCGGCCGGTTTGCCGATCGGCAAGAGCCTGGCCGAGGGCCAGTTGCTCGACGAGGCACGCGCCGTGATCGACGCCATGAAGGCGCGCGGCGCCGAGGTGCCGATTCCGGTGGACGTGGTCGTCGCGCGCGAGTTCAAGGCTGATGCCCTGGCAACGGTCAAGGCCGCCGCCGACGTTGCCGCCGACGAAATGATCCTGGATATCGGCCCGAAAACGGCGCAGTTGCTCGCTGAAAAAATCGAGGCTGCGGGCACGATCGTCTGGAACGGGCCGGTCGGGGTCTTCGAGTTCGACGCCTTTGCCAAAGGCACCGAAACTATCGCACGGGCGATCGCGGCGAGCAGCGCCTTCAGCATCGCCGGGGGTGGTGACACCTTGGCGGCGATTGCCAAGTACGGCATCGAAAAGCAGATCGGCTACATCTCCACCGGCGGCGGCGCATTTCTCGAAGTGCTCGAGGGAAAGACGCTGCCGGCGTTCGAGATCCTCAGCCGTCGCGCCGCGGGCTGAACTGGCGTAGTCTTCTGTGCATACCGATGCCAGGAGACTCGCCATGAAGCCCGAACTCAGCCCGGCCGAACAGGCCTTGCGCGAAGCCGCGCTCGAGTACCACCGCGCGCCGACACGCGGCAAGATCGCGGTGACGCCGACCAAGCCGCTGTCGAACCAGCGAGACCTGTCGCTGGCTTATTCGCCGGGTGTGGCCTACGCCTGCCTGGCGATCGAAGAAGACCCGGCGCTGGCGAGTGACTTCACTTCGCGCGCCAACCTCGTCGGCGTGGTGACCAACGGCACCGCGGTGCTCGGCCTCGGCGACATCGGCCCGCTGGCATCGAAGCCGGTGATGGAAGGCAAGGGCTGTCTGTTCAAGAAGTTCGCCGGTATCGATGTCTTCGATATCGAACTCGCTGAAAAGGACCCTGACAAGCTGGTCGAGATCATCGCCGCGCTGGAGCCCACGCTGGGCGGCATCAACCTCGAGGACATCAAGGCGCCGGAGTGTTTTTATATTGAGCGCAAGCTGCGTGACCGGCTCGGCATCCCGGTCTTTCACGACGACCAGCATGGCACCGCGATCATCTCGGCGGCGGCCCTGCTCAATGGCCTCGAACTCGTCGGCAAGCAGATCGGCGAGATCAAGCTGGTGGCGTCGGGCGCAGGTGCTGCGGCGATCGCCTGCCTGGACGTGATGGTCGGCCTCGGCGTGCGGCTGGAGAATATCTTCGTCGTCGATTCACGCGGCGTGATCCAGCATGAACGTGACGATGCCCGCAGCGGCAAGCTCGACGAATCCAAGCAGCGTTATTGCCAGAAGACCAGCGCGCGCACGCTCGCCGATGTGCTGGTGAATGCAGACGTGATGCTCGGCTGTTCGACCGCCGGCGTGATGACCGGCGAGATGGTGAAGACGATGGCCCGCGCGCCGATCATCCTGGCGCTGGCCAACCCCGAGCCGGAGATCCGCCCCGAACTGGCCAAGGCCGCGCGGCCGGATTGCATCATCGCCACCGGCCGCTCGGACTATCCGAACCAGGTCAACAACGTGCTGTGTTTCCCGTACATCTTCCGCGGCGCGCTGGACTGCGGCGCGACGAAGATCACCGAAGCGATGAAGCTCGCCTGCGTGCGCGAAATCGCGGCGCTGGCCAAAGCCGAAACGAGCGACGAAGTCGCCGCAGCGTACGCCGGGCAAGAGCTGAAGTTCGGGCCCGACTACATCATCCCCAAGCCCTTCGATGCGCGCCTGATCCTGCGCATCGCGCCGGCGGTGGCCAAGGCCGCGGCCGACAGCGGCGTGGCGACGCGGCCGATCGCCGACCTTGACGCCTACCGGCAATCGCTGAGCCGCTTTGTCTACCAAACCGGCATGGTCATGCGGCCGGTATTTGCGGCGGCCAAGGCCAAGCCGGCGCGAGTGGTCTATGCCGAAGGTGAAGACGAACGGGTGCTGCGCGCGGTGCAGGCAGTGCTCGACGAAGGACTCGCCAAGCCGATCCTGATTGGCCGGCCGGAAGTGATCCGCATGCGCATCGAACGCGCCAGCCTGCGTCTGCAGGCCGGGCGTGACTTCGAACTCGTCGACCCGGACAACGATGCGCGCTTTCGCAGCTATTGGGAGAGCTATCACCAGTTGATGGGGCGCGACGGCATTTCGCCCGAGGCGGCCAAGGCCGCGGTGCGGCGATCGAACACGCTGATCGCCGCGCTGATGGTGCGTCGTGGTGAGGCCGATGCGATGTTGTGCGGGCTGGTCGGCCGCTACGACGGCCATCTCGAACATGTGCGCGCGGTGATCGGCCTGCGCGCGGGCGCGCGTACCTTGGCGGCGATGAACGCCTTGATGCTCGAGCAGCACACGCTTTTTATCACCGACACCTTTGTCAACGAGATGCCGAGTGCCGAAGACTTGGCCGAGATCGCGCAGATGGCCGCGGCCGAGGTGCGCCACTTCGGGCTGCCGCCGAAGGTCGCGTTTTTGTCGCACTCGATCTACGGCTCGTCGAGCCGGCCGTCGGCGTTGCGCATGCGCGCGGCGCGCGACCTCTTCGTAAAAGCCGCGCCACAGATCGAGTGTGATGGCGAGATGCACGGCGACGCAGCGCTGTCCGAAGACGTGCGCCGCGGCTACCTGCCGGACTCGACATTGACCGGCGCGGCGAACCTGCTCGTGCTGCCGAATATCGACGCCGCAAACATTCTCTTCAACGTGCTCAAGCAGACCGCAGGGCACGGCGTGACGATCGGGCCGATCCTGCTCGGCACCGCAGCGCCGGCGCATATCCTGACGCCGTCGTCGACCGTGCGGCGGGTGATCAACATGACGGCGCTGGCGGTGGCCGATGTCGCGGCGATGGTCAAGCGCTTGTGATTGGCGATCGGGGTTGGCGGGCTGAATCGCCGACAACGCAGCCGTAACCCAGCCGTAACCCGGCGACCATTGCGGCTGATGCCAGCGCCCATAATCGGGGCGCCTTTGTTGACCTGCCTTTGCCCTGCGGAGCCTGCCCGATGACGCGTGCCACCAAAATCGTTGCCACCCTCGGCCCGGCTTCGAGTGACCCCGAGGTGCTCGAGCGGCTGCTTCGCGCGGGCGTCGACGTGGTGCGGCTGAACTTCAGCCATGGCAAGGCGCAGGACCATATCGATCGCGCGAACCTGGTACGCGAGATCGCCGCCAAGGTCGGCAAGCCGGTCGCGCTGATGGCCGACCTGCAAGGCCCGAAGATTCGGGTCGGCAAGTTTGCCGAGGGCAAGGTGATGCTGGTCAACGGCGCGAGTTTTGTGCTCGATGCTCAGCGCACAGAACTTGGCGACGTCAGCGCGGTGGGCCTGGACTACAAGGAACTGCCGCGCGATGTGAAGCCTGGCGACACGCTGCTGCTCAACGACGGGCTGCTGGTGCTGAAGGTCGAGTCGGTGCAGGGCGAACGTGTGCACACGATCGTCAAGGTCGGTGGCGAGTTGTCCAACAACAAGGGCATCAACAAACAGGGCGGTGGCCTCACCGCGCCGGCGCTGACTGCCAAGGATATGGAGGACATCAAAACCGCGGTGTCGTTCCAGTGCGAGTACCTGGCGGTGAGCTTCCCCAAGAGCGCGACCGACATGGAGATGGCGCGCCAGTTGGCCAATGTCGCCGGCGAGGCGACGCGCCACAAACCGGCCATGATCGCCAAGATCGAGCGCAGCGAAGCGATCCCGCAGCTCGAGGCGATCCTGCGTGCCAGCGACGGCATCATGGTCGCCCGCGGCGACCTCGCGGTGGAAGTCGGCAACGCCACCGTGCCGGCCTTGCAAAAACGCATGATCCGAATGGCCCGCGAGATGGACAAGGTCGTCATCACCGCGACGCAGATGATGGAAAGCATGATCCTCAATCCGGTGCCCACCCGCGCCGAAGTCAGCGATGTGGCCAACGCCGTGCTCGACGGCACCGACGCGGTGATGCTCAGTGCGGAAACCGCGGCCGGCAAATACCCGGTTGAGACGGTCGAGCAGATGGCCTCGATCGCACTCGAAGCCGAGCGCGCCGAAGAGGTCGAGCTTGACGGCGACTTCGTCAACAAACGCTTCGGCCGCATCGACCAGAGCATTGCGATGGGGGCGCTGTTCACGGCGCACCATCTGGGCTGCAAGGCGATCCTGGCGCTCACCGAGAGCGGCTCGACAGCCCTGTGGATGAGCCGGCACAATATCAAAGTGCCGATCTTCGGCCTGACGTCCAAAGCGCTGAGCGAACGCAAGATGGCGCTGTACCGCAACGTGCAGCCGCTGTTGATGCCTTCGCACACCGACCGTGACCAGGCGCTGCGCGCCGCCGAAAAGCTGCTCATCGACCGCGGCGCGCTCAAGCCGGGTGATACCTATGCGATCACATGCGGCGAACCGATGGGCTACCCCGGCGGCACGAACATGCTCAAGGTTTGCCGCGTGGAGTGATCCGCGGCGAGTCGTCGTCGGGTTGGCTTCGCAGCCGCTGTTTTGAGGGCTTTGGCGAGACGAGCAGACCGTAGAATTGCCGTCAGTTGCGGCGCTGGTACGTCGGCCTGCCAGCTTGGCCACCGGGTGAGCGAGCGCTGACGGAATCTTTCATTCATCCACTCTTTCAAGGTCACACCATGCCATTGGTTTCACTGCGTCAGATGCTCGACCGCGCCGCTGAGCGTGGCTACGGGGTCCCGGCCTTCAACGTCAACAACCTCGAGCAGGTGCAGGCCGTGATGTCGGCGGCCAGCGAGGTCGGTGCGCCGGTGATCCTGCAGGCCAGCGCCGGCGCCCGCAAATACGCCGGCGAGGCGTTCATCAAGCACCTGATCCAGGCCGCGCTGGAGGCCTATCCGAAGGTCCCGCTGGTGATGCACCAGGACCACGGCCAGAGCCCCGAGGTCTGCCAGGGCGCGATCGATCTGGGCTTCAGCTCGGTGATGATGGACGGCTCGCTGGAGGCCGACGGCAAGACCATCGCCAGCTACGAATACAACGTCGAGGTGACGCGGCGGGTGGTTGACACCGCACACGCCGTCGGCGTTTCGGTGGAAGGCGAACTCGGTTGTCTGGGGTCGCTGGAAACCATGCGCGGCGACAAGGAAGATGGCCACGGCACCGAGGCCACGATGACGCGCGAACAGTTGCTGACCGATCCCGAGCAGGCCGCCGACTTTGTTCACAAGACCGGCATCGACGCGCTCGCGATCGCGATCGGCACCAGCCACGGTGCCTACAAGTTCAGCCGCAAGCCGACGGGCGACATTCTTGCGATCGAGCGCATCAAGGAAATCCACCGGCGCATTCCGAATACCCATCTCGTGATGCATGGAAGCTCGAGTGTCCCGCAAGACCTGCTGGCTGAGATCCGCAAGTATGGCGGCGACATGAAAGAGACCTATGGGGTACCGGTCGAAGAAATCCAGGAAGCGATCAAACACGGTGTACGCAAGATCAATATCGATACCGATGTTCGATTGGCGATGACAGCGGCGATCCGCCGATTTTTTGCCGAGAACCCAGAGAAGTTTGATCCCAGGGAATATCTCAAACCCGCCAGAGAGGCTGCCAAGAAAATCTGTCGCCAACGGTACGTGGAGTTCGGCTGCGCGGGAATGGTTTGATACGTCATTTCTGACGCGGTCGATATCTTTGGCATTCGGTCGACATGATCGAGCAATAGCCCGAGGCGCTGTATGCACAACTCATCGTCGTTGCCTGATCCCCCTATCGTCGTCCGTCTTGATGCGGAGATCGATACTGGGTCGAATCCAAGACTGCGGGCGATTGCACTGGCTCGTCGTGGCGCTTACTTGGCTCGAACCGGGCAGAGTGCCGAGGCGTTGGTCTTGGCTCAATATCTGCGGTCGGAGCATCGCAGCACCTCCGATCCGGAGTTGTTCTGCTGGATTTGGATCTTGGAGGCGATTGCTTCCTGTTATGGTATCAAGTCACCGGTTGAACACTCCCTCTTGGTGCGCGCTTACGAGGTTGCCAAATCGATAGGACTTGTGCAGGTAAAGCAGGTTGCCGCCGCTTGGTTGGCCCATGTCTGTTTCGACGAAAACAAGTACGCCGAGATGGTCAAGTGGTTGCATGAATCTTGGTCACCAGGCACGCAATCCGCCGAAGCGGCGTGCCGCGCATCAATAGTATTGGCGGCTGCGATGGAAATGGCCGGATGTCGGACCGAGTCGCTGAAGTGGTTTGGCAAGGCAAGATTACTTGCACAACAGACTGGAGACCGCGCAGCGATTGTTGCGTTGGCGACGAATCAGGCTGCGATGAGGTTGGATAGAATTTGGCTAGAGTGGGTATTCTCTCGGGACTACATTGATGATATTTTAGATATTGAGAGAGAACTCGATGGAGGACTTGCCTTTGAACAGGCCATTCGGAATGAGACGATGACATCTCAGGTTTCAATATGGCGGATGAGAATTCACATAATCAAGGGTAAAACTGTAGATGCATTGGACGAATTTCTCCAGGCGGACGAAGGTATTTCTGATGAACTGCCGGTGCTGAAGACTGGTCCTGCACTCGCGGCCTGGCTATTTCATAAGAATGGAAAGGAATCGCGAGCAATCGAATACTACAAATCTGCGCTCCACGAGTCGTTCGAGTCATTTGATTTTGATGACTGCGCTACGTCGCTAAAATTGCTCAGCGGATTGAGTTCTACGCTGATTTTTGACGGTCGAGATGCCGAACTGAGGCAGCGCGCCGATCTCGCTGTTCGGAAATATGATTCAGATCGGGAACTGCTTGCCGTGTTACTTCGGGGTTTTGGCGGGGACTAGCATTTTGACCTTCGCAGGCGGAGAAATTTTGCAATGATGATGCAAAGATCCACTCCTCGACCGATCGCGATACTCTGCGGCTCGTCAAGCGACTGGCCAGTAATGGGCGAAGCCGCGGTCACATTGGCCAAGCTTGGCATCGCCTATCGCGCGGAGGTTCTCTCGGCCCACCGGATGCCAGACGATATGTTTCGCATGGCAGAAACTGCCCGCGCCAACGGCGTGCGGGCGATCATCGCCGGTGCCGGTGGTGCAGCACATCTGCCGGGGATGCTGGCGGCCAAGACCACCGTGCCGGTGCTGGGAGTGCCGATCCCGACCACCTACCTCAAC
>JANPDN010000067.1:0-4324 GCA_031431555.1 Rubrivivax sp. | reverse complement strand
GATGACCAGGCCCAGCAACGGGCCGCCGGGCAACTCGAACGACGGGCTCAGCCAGGCCGGGTTGCGAAAACTCAGGCCATCTTCGCCGCCGGTAAATTCACTCAGCTGCGACGCCAGGGTCTGGAATGCAGTCGCCACCGCGAGCGTGATCATCGCGAAGAAGATCGCCTTGACGCGCAGCGAAAAGAGGCCGATCAGCAGCGACAGCAGCAGCGATGCAAGCAACGCCAGGCCGGCGCCGACGAGCACCGCCGCCGAGCCTTCACCGAGCCGCGTGCTGGCGATCGCAACGCCATAGGCGCCGATGCCGAAGAACATCGTGTGCGCAAAGCTGACGATGCCGGTGTAGCCGAGCAGCAGGTCGTAACTCGCCACCAGCAGGATGAAGACCAGCATCTTCGCGGCGACGCCGAGTGCCTTGCTGCCGGGGAAGAGCCACGGCGCGAGTGCCAGCGCGATGACGATCAGGATCAGGGCGGCGGCTAGCCAGCGGCTGCGGGGCAAATCGTGGGAGAGGAGGCGATTCAACATGTTGAGTCGCCCTCTCCCGGTAGGGGTCCGTTGGTCTGTGAGGCCTTGGCGAATTGATCGTTTTGTTGTTCGTGGCTGACGCCGGCCGGGTGTCGCCCCGGCGGGCGAGTCACTTTGGTGGACGCATAACTTTGCTGCGCAAAGTGAGCGTCCCCCCGCTTCGCGACCTTTGCTCGTGCAAAGAAAGTAACCCAAGAAAGCACGTTCAATACGATTTGGCTCGCTGGCCACGGGCGCTGCGCGCCGTGAGGAGGCACAGGAATTGAATCGCGCGCATGGGCGCGCTCAAAGTCAGAAAAGCCTGCACACGAATTTTTTTCGTCAGGCCACCACCGCTGGTGCAGCGCGCGCTCATGCGCGCGATGTGCATCCCGACAACGAGCCGGAGCGCAGCGAGCGGGCACAGCGAGCGAGATCGTATTCGAGGTGCTTTCTTTGGTTACTTTCTTTGCACCAGCAAAGAAAGTGACTCGCCCGCCGGGGCGAAATCCCGGCCGGGGGCGGTCCCACCAGCAAAGAAAGTGACTCGCCCGCCGGAGCGACACCCGGCCGGCGGCGGGCACGCACAAACCAAACATCAATTCGCCAAGACAGTCCGGCGCGCGCGGAAGCGACGACACAGGCAGCGCGCATCGCGCAGCGTCGCGAACCCGACCTCTAACGCCAGAAGCAAGCATCATCAGCGGCTCGTCACGGGATACAACCCTTGCGGCCGCCAGAGCAGCACCGCCACCATCAACGCGATATTCGAAAACAGCGCCAGCTTCGGCGCCAGAAATCCGGTGTAGTTGGCCATCAAACCGACGAGCACCGCACCGACCGCGCAGCCCAAGGTCGAGCCCAAACCGCCGATGATGATGACGATGAAGATCAGCACGTTGACTTGCGCGCCGATCTGCGGCGTCACGCTTTGCTGGTACAGGCCCCAGAGCACGCCGCCCAGTCCGGCGAGTGCCGAGCCGGCAACAAAAACCCCGACAAACAGGCGCCGGATGCGGTAGCCCAGCGCCTCGACCATCTCGCGGTCTTGCACGCCAGCGCGCACCAGCAGGCCGATCTTGCTGCGGTTCAATGCCAGCAACATCGTGGCCAGCACGATCAGGCCGACGACCACCGCGAGCACCCGGTAGCGTTCGATCGCGGCGTCACCAAAGACCCAGGCACCACGCAGCGTCGTGGGCATCTCCAGCGGAATCTGCAGCGGCCCCCAGATGACCTTGATCAGCTCTTCGCCGACGATCATGCCGCCCATCGTGATCAGGATCTGCTTCAGGTGCTGGCCATACACCGGCCGCACGATGATCCGTTCGAAGGCATAACCCAATGCGCCAGCAGCGGCCATCGCGGCAAGCATGGCCAGGAAGATCGCGCCCAGGTTGAGCAATACCGAATCGGCGCTGCTCCAGCCGGCCATGCCGGCCATCACCGTGGTCGCGACAAAAGCCCCGAGCGCGATGAAGACGCCGTGGCCAAAATTGAGCACGTCCATTAGGCCGAAGACCAGCGTCAGGCCCGACGCGACGATGAAGACGATCATGCCCATCGCCAGGCCGGCGACGGTGAGTGTCAACCAGGTCGACGGCGAACCGACAAGCAGCCCGCCGACGGCCATCACCGCCAGCAACAGCAACAACGGCTTGGCATCGAAGCTGGACTTCGGAATCGCGGTGCCGGCGTCAACCACGATCGTGGTCGTGGTCGTGCTCACCGTGGTCATGCATGCACTCCCAAAGACAAACCCAGCAAACGCTGCTGCAGCGCTTCGTCGTCGGCCAGTGCGGCCATCGTGCCGCTGTGCACCACACGCCCGTCGTCCATCACCGCGACCTGGTCGCCGAGCGCACATGCCATCTGGAAATTCTGTTCGACGAGCAGGATCGTCGTCTGCTGCGCTTTGAGTTCGCGCAGCGCAGAAATCAGGTTGTTGATGATCGACGGCGCGAGGCCCTTGCTCGGCTCGTCGATGAGCAGCAGCTCGCGCGGTTCGATGATCGCGCGCGCCACGGCGAGCATCTGCTTCTGCCCGCCGCTGAGCTTGCCGGCCGGGAAGAGCCAGAACTTTTTCAGCGCCGGAAACAGGCCCAGCACCCAGCCGAGCCGGTAGCGGTCGAGCTGGTTTTCATTGCGCGCGCCGCGTGCGGCGAGCACGATGTTGTCCCTGACCGTGAGGTCGGTGAAGATGCCCATGCTCTCGGGCACATAAGCGATGCCAAGCAGCGCGATCTCTGGCGTGGCCAAGGCTTCGATGCGCTGGCTGCGGAAACTGACCGACCCCGCCGAGGCCTGCCACAGGCCCATGATCGTGCGCAGCGTCGTCGTCTTGCCGGCGCCGTTGCGGCCGAGCAGCATCGTCACCTGGCCGGCCGGCACGTCGAGGTCGACGCCGTGCAGCAGGTGGTAGGCGCCGACATGGGTGTGCACGCCGCGGAGTTGCAACGTTGGGGTCATGCCAGTTCCTCAGCAACAATGCCGAGATAGGCCTGCTGCACCACCGGCGAGGCGATGACCGCCTCGGGCTCGCCGTCGGCGACCAGCGCGCCGTTGTGCAGCACGATGATGCGGTCGGCGAGTTCGCGCACCACGTCCATCTTGTGTTCGACGAGCAGGATCGTGCGGTCGGCACGCGCCTTCAATGCGCGGATCAGGTCCAGCACCACCGGCACCTCGTCGACGCTCATGCCGGCGGTCGGCTCGTCGAACATATAGACCTGCGGATCCAGTGCCATCAACAATGCGACCTCGAGCTTTCGCTGGTCACCATGTGGCAGGCTGGCAGCGCTCGCCTGTGACTTGTCACCCAGGCGCACGGTCTGCAACAGCGCCTGCGCCTCGTCGAGCCAGTCACGGTGGTCGAGCCAGACCGACCACAGGTTGAGCCCGCCGGCGTGGCGCGCCTGCACTGCCAGGCGCACGTTTTCGAGCACGCTCAGATTCGGGAACAACTGCGTCAACTGGAAAGCGCGGCCCAGGCCGAGCCGGGTGCGCAGCGGTGCGGCGAGCCGCGTGATATCGCGCCCGCCGAGCAGCACTTGCCCCTCGCTGGCGGTCAACTGCCCGGAGATGAGGTTGAAGTAGGTCGTCTTGCCAGCGCCGTTGGGCCCGACGATCGCGGTCAGCGTGCCGGGCGCAAAAACACAGCTGACATGATCGACAGCGACATGGCCGCCGAAGCGGATCGTGAGGTCGCGGGTTTCGAGCATCGCACCGGCACCCGCGGATCGGTCAGCGTTTGTTGCGGATCGGGATCTGCAGCTCTTCGGCCTTGATCACCCGCACCAGCTCGGGCACGCCCCAGGCAAATGCGGGGTCGTTCTTGATCTTGAAATGGAACATGTCCTGCATCGCCTGGTGGTCTTCCTTGCGGAAGGTCATCTTGCCCTTCGGGGTCTCGAAGCTCAGGCCTTCCATCGTCGCGATGAGCTTGTCGGTGCCGGTATCGCCGTTGGTCTTTTTCAGCGCTTCAACGACCGCAATCGCCGCGCTCATGCCACCCGCGGTGAAGAAGTCGGGCGGGGCCTTGAACTTGCTGTAGTGGTTGGCCACCAGCCACTCGTTGACCTTGTTCTTGGGGATGCCGAAGTAGTAGTACAGCGCGCCTTCCATGCCCTCGAACTGCTTGTAGGCGACCATCGCCGGCAGGATATTGCCGCCGGTGGCGAGCTCGATGCCGTAGCGCTTTTTCAAGTCGAGATCGGCGATCTTGCTGAACGGTGTCGGCGCACCCGCCCAGCCGACCGAGATGTACTTCTTGCCCGGCTGGTCCTTGAGCTTGTCGACGATGCGCTGCAAGCCG
>JANPDN010000066.1:0-2539 GCA_031431555.1 Rubrivivax sp. | reverse complement strand
GCTCGAGCGTGCGCTCGACGTGCAGCTCCTGCACGGCGCCGTTTTCGATGACCGCGACGCGCGTCTCCTGCGGTGCCCAGTTGATGAGGATGTCTTGATTCGCCATGGCGCAGTCTAGGGTAGCGCCAGGCGCACCCCGGCGCGGCGCAGCAGTTGTGCGGTCTCGTACAGCGGCAAGCCCATCACGCCGCTGTAGCTGCCGTCGATCTGTTCGATCCAGCCGGCAAGCGCACTCTGGATCGCATAGGCGCCGGCCTTGCCGAAGGGTTCACCGCTTTCCACGTAGGCATCGATGGTGGCCGCCGGCAGCTTTGCGAAACGCACCCGCGTGATGCTCGTCGCCTTCAACGTCTGCCGGCCGGCGCTGACCGCCACCGCGCTCAGCACACGATGGGTTCGACCTGACAACGCAGCGAGCATCGTGGTGGCTTCGGCGGCATCGGCGGGTTTGCCCAGGATGCGCCGACCGATGGCCACGGTCGTATCAGCACAGAGCACCGGCGCCGCAGCCAGGCCGCGGCTCGCGAGCCGCAAGAGCGCTGCGTGGAGCTTGGCGCGGGTCACGCGGGCGACATAGTCGGCGGGCAACTCGCCGCTGCGCGTGGCCTCCAGCGCCTCGGCATCTTCGTCGGCATCGGGCAACAGCAGTTGATGGGCGGCACCGATCTGGTCGAGCAGTTGGCGTCGGCGCGGGCTCTGCGAGGCGAGCCAGACGAAGTCATTTTGCGGCTTCATTCGCGGTTTCATTCGCGGCTCATTTCGCGGCCTCACTCACGATGGTAGGGATGGCCGTTGCCGAGTGTCCAGGCGCGGTACAGCGCCTCGATCAGCAACACCCGCGCGAAGGCGTGTGGCAGGGTCAGGTCGGACAAACGCAAGGTCTCGTCGGCGCTGGCCTTGAGCGCGGGGGCCAGCCCGTCGGGGCCGCCGATCAGCAAGGCCACATCACGCCCGTCGCCGAGCCAGAAGGTCAAGCGTTCGGTGAGTTGATGCGTGCTGCGCCGGCTGCCCTGTTCGTCGAGCACGACGCGGCGCACGCCTTTGGGTATTGCGGCTTCCAGGCGGATGGCCTCGGCGGCTATGCATTGCGCCGCGGTCTTGCCCAGCCGCGGCTCGGCCTTCACCGCCTTGAGCTCGACATGGCAATCGGGCGGGAAGCGTTTGGCAAAGTCGTCCCAAGCCGCATTAGCCCAGGCCGGCTGGCGCTGCCCGACTGCGGCCACGATCAGCCGCATCGTCGGTCAGGCCCGCGACCGCGGCGGCGCTTTGCGCGCCGGTGCCGATTTGTTTGCCGACTTGTTTGCCGACTTCTTTGCCGCCGGCTTTGTGGCTCTTTTTGCTGCTGGTTTGGTGGCCGGTGCGGCCTGTCGCGCTGCTGGCTTGCGCGCGCCGGTCACGGCTTTGCCAGCGGCGCCGCGTCTGGCAGCTGCAGCGGGTGCCGCCGGCGCAGCGGCGCGTTTGGCGCCGGCCCTTGGCACGCTGGCCGACTTGGTCGACTTGGTTGGCTTGGTCGACTTGGCGGGCTTGCTGGATTTGGATGGCGCTGGCGCCGCCGCCTTGCGCGCTGCGGTCGCCGACTGTGCGACCGCGGGCCGGTCCGCTTCGCCGAGTTTCATCGACACCTTCTTGCCGCCCCAGAGTTCTTCGAGCCGGTAGTAGTCGCGGATGTCGGCCTGCATGATGTGCGCCACGGCGGCGCCGCAGTCGACGATGACCCACTCGCCGCTGCCCTCGCCTTCGGTGGCCAGCACCTGCATGCCGCGCCCCTTGACCGCATCGCGCACACTCGCTGCCAGCGCCTTGGTTTGTCGGTTGCTGGCACCGGTGGCGATGATCACGCGCTCAAAGAGCGGCGACAGGGCTTCGGTGTTGAAGACCACGATATCGCGGCCTTTCACGTCTTCGAGTCCATCGACGATGGCTCGTTGCAGCTTGCGGATGTCCATTCAGTGCGCGGCGGCGTCCTTGGGTTGATTGGCATTTAGGCAACGCTGAACAAGTCCCTCGTGGCGCGCGGTGCCCCGCTTTGGGTGCCCTGCAGCGTTGCAAATCCTCGCCATAGCTGGGCTATGGCTGCGGTTTGCGCCTTGCAGTGCATCCCAAATCAGGCCACCGCGCATCCACGGGGACTTATTCGGCGTCGCCATAGAGTCCGTGGTGAGCAATATAACGCGCCACCTCGGGCGCCACCAGGCCATCGATCGACTGGCCCTGCGATACGCGGCGCCGGATGTCGGTAGCCGAGATGTCCATCATCGGCAGCGGCACGACCTTCTGCGCCGCGCGTTGCACATCGGCATGCACCGGTGCGACGACACCTGGGCGCTGCGCGACGCCAAGCACGACCAGTTGCAACAGTGCTTGCCAGTCGCGCCAGGTGTGCAGGCCGGCGTATTGGTCCTGTCCGATGATCAGAAACAGCGTCGCTTGTGGCTGTTCGCTGCGCAGTTCGCGCGCGGTGTCGATGGTGTAGCTCGCGCCTGGGCGGCGCAGCTCGCGGCGGTCGATCACAAAACGCGGTTCAGCGGCGGCTTGCAGC
>JANPDN010000065.1:0-8320 GCA_031431555.1 Rubrivivax sp. | reverse complement strand
TCAGCCGCTGCAGCCATTCGGCGCCGGCTTCTTCGTTGTTGTATTCGACGCTGCCGCCGGGTTGCAGGATCTCGTAGGGGCTCATCGTGGCGTCGCCGACGAAGATCACCTTGTAGTCCTTGTTGTACTTGCGGATCAGGTCCCAGGTCGCAAACTTTTCGCTGAAGCGGCGGCGGTTGTTCTTCCACATGAAGTCGTAGACGCAGTTGTGGAAGTAATAAAACTCGAGGTGCTTGAACTCGCTTTTGGTCGCCGAAAAAAGTTCTTCGACGCGATGAATGTGTTCGTCCATCGTGCCACCGACATCCATCAGCAGCAGCACCTTCACCTTGTTGTGCCGCTCGGGCACCATCTTGATATCCAGGTAGCCGGCGTTGGCGGCGGTGGCATGGATGGTGTCGTCGAGATCGAGCTCTTCTTCGGCGCCTTCGCGGGCGAAGCGGCGCAGCCGGCGCAGCGCGAGCTTGATGTTGCGCGTGCCGAGCTCCAGACCGCCGTCGTAGTCCTTGTACGCGCGCTGGTCCCAGACTTTGACCGCACTCTTGTTGCGCCCCTTGTCCTGACCGATCCGGATGCCCTGCGGGTTGTAGCCAAAGGCGCCAAACGGGCTCGTGCCGCCGGTGCCGATCATCCGGCTGCCCCCTTCGTGACGCTCCTTTTGCTCTTCGAAACGCTTTTTCAGCGTTTCCATCAGCTCGTCCCAGCCCATCTTCTCGATCGCGGCTTTTTCTTCAGCCGAGAGCTCGAGCTGGAGGGTCTTGCGCAGCCATTCGAGCGGCACGTCCTGGGTGAAGTCGGTGAGCAGCTCGACACCTTTGAAGTACGCCGAAAAGGCGCGATCAAACTTGTCGAAATGGGATTCGTCCTTGACCAGTGTCGTGCGCGACAGGTAGTAGAAGTCGTCGACCGACGTGCCGATGACCCCCTCTCGCAGCGCCTGGAGCAGGGTCAGGTATTCCTTCACCGACACCGGCAGCTTGGCTGCGCGCAGGGTGTAGAAAAAATTGATCAGCATCGGCTCGGCGCTCGCTGCAGTGGCGTCAGCCTGAGTCTAGCGGCTGCGGCGCCGGCGCTTGTGTCGGCGGGCTTGTTGCCGATCAAGGCGGCCGCCGCGCCTGGCGTGCCGTCGGCCGAGCGCGACTCCGGGCCTGGGCGGCCCTATGCCAAAGGCGGGCGACGCCGACCAGCTGAACCCGAACAATCGTCGCGTGCCGAATACGTCCTTCTTCATCTCGACGCTGCTGCTGCAGTTTTCCGTCGCCGCGCTGATGTGGCTGCTCGCAGCCCGCGCTGGCCTGGCGCGCCGGGCTGCGATGCACTGGTCGGCGGGTTCGGCGCTGGTCGGCCTGAGCCTGGTCTTGCTGCTCGTGCGCGGCGAGCGTGAACACTGGATCGGCCACGGCGTCGCACCGGTGCTGGCGATGCTCGGCTTTGCCTTCCTGCTGCGCGGCCTGGAAAGATTTGCGCGATCCGACCCCGCCGATCGGCTGCACGCCAGCCTGGTCGTGGGCACCACTCTGGGCGCGGTGGTGCTGGAGGTTTCCGGCGCCGACCATCAAGCGGCCGGGGTGATCTTCTTTTCGAGCCTGGCCTGCCTGCTGGTGCCGGGCTCGATGCGTGTCGCGCATGACCTCAGCGCTGATCTCGGCGAGGTCGCGGCGCGCCTGCTGACGCTGCCAATGGGCCTGGTGGGTGTGCTGTTTGGCGGCTGGGCGATGCTGCTCGCGGCCACGCCGGAGCAGCTTGCCACTGCCACCGAAGGCCGAGCCGCCGCCGGCCTGCTTGTCGGCTACGCCTGGATCCTGGCGGTGACCGGCCTGAATGTCGGTTTTGGTGCGATGGTCGTGCGCCGCCTGGTGCTCAAGTTGCAGCGCGCGGCACTGCGCGACGCCTTGACGGGCATGCTCAACCGGCGTGGTCTCGAAGCGTCGACGCAGCGCGACGCCGGGCGGCCGCTGCGCAGCCTGCGCGGCTTTGCCGTCCTGAGTGTCGAAATCGACCATCTGCGGTCGATCAATGCACAACATGGCCATGCCGCCGGCGACGCGGTGCTGGAGTCGATGGCGCGCACTTTGATGTCGCAATCGCGCGAGATCGATCGGGTCGCGCGGGTCGGCGGTGCGCGCTTCTGCGTCGTGCTCGCGCACGCCGACGAGGCTGCCGCGGCGCTGTCCGCCAAGCGCGTGATCGAGGCCGTTCGCAAGCAGCTGCTCGATCTGGGCGACACGCAATTGCGCTGCACCGTCAGCGTCGGCGTGGCGGTGGCCGACAGTGCCGATCAGCCCGTGAAGCTGGTGGCCCAATGGGCCGACGATGCCTTGGCATTGGCCCAGCAAGAAGGCCGCGATCGCGCGCGACTGGTGCCGCGCGCGCTGCAGCCCGAAACAGCCGGCGTCTAGTCGAGGCCATAGCAGCCCGTATGCCCCGGCGGCATCCGTGCCGCAGTTCACACATCAGCGCGACGCCGGGACGTATCTGGGTGCGCGGCCTGTGGCTGCCGCCGGCGGCGGCCGAAATGCAGCTATCCGTTTCGCAACTGCATTGCGAATCGCGCGCATGGCCAACTCCAAGATCATTCTCTTGACCCTGACCTTCCAGCTCGGCCTTGGCGCGCTGGTGTGGCTCGGCATGGCCCGCCTGACGGTCGCCGGCCAGGCGGCGTGGCATTGGGCAGCAGGTTCGGCAGCCGTCGGGATCGGGCTCGGGCTGGTCCTGCAGCGCAACGAACTTGATTCCTGGATCGGCCATGTCGTGGCCAATGCGTTGGTGCTGGCCGGCTTTGTGGCCATGCACCGCGGGGTGGAAGTCTTCGCGCGCGCCAAGCCAGGCGACGCGATGCATGCCGGGCTGCTGGTGTGCACGGTACTGCTGCTGGTCTCGGCGCAAGGCGACGCCGACCGGCAACTGTCGGGCCTCGTCACCTCGGCCGCGACCGCCGCGACGCTGCTCACCGCCGCGGCGTTGTCCAGGCGCAGCCTGCGCGAGGAGTTCGGCCCAGCGACCGCGACACTGCTCGCGCTGCCGATGGCGCTGGTCGGCGGTCTGCTCGGGTTGCGCGCAGTGATGCTGGTGCTGGCACCCGAGCAGGTTGGCCTTCAGGTGACCGATCAACGACCTTTCAACCTGGTGCTGGGTTTTGTGGTCATGGCCGCGGTGACGGTGCTCAACGTGGGTTTCGGCGCGATGGTCGTCTTGCGCATGATGCGACAGCTGCAAACCCTGTCGGAGCGTGATCCGCTGACCGGCCTGCTCAATCGGCGTGGCCTCGACCTGGCGCTGCAGCGCGAGTCGGCGCGCGCCCAGCGGTCCGGCCTTGGCCTGGCGGCGCTGTCGGTCGATATCGACCACTTCAAGTCGATCAACGACCGCCACGGCCACAGCGTGGGAGACGCGGTGCTGGAGGCGCTGGCGCGCACATTGCAATCACATCTGCGCGAAGTTGACCGCGTTGCCCGCACGGGGGGCGAGGAGTTCTGCATCTTGCTTTCGGATGTCGACGAGGCCGGCGCAGCGTTGACCGCGCAGCGCCTGCTCGCCGCGGTTCGGGCGCAGGGCCTGGAGCTTGGCGCGGAAACCGTGCGCTGGACCGTGAGTGTTGGTGTCGCCGTGGCACAGCACCGCGGTGAGGCGCCGGCGGCGGTGCTCCGGCGCGCCGACGAGGCGCTGTACCTGGCCAAGCGCGAGGGCCGCGACCGCGCGCGCATCGCGCCGGCGACCGTGCCGGCAATCGCGCTGGTGGCCGCCTGAGAGGCGGTGCCGGGTCGCTCGCTCGCTCAACTGCGCTTGCGCGCCGGACCAGGGTCGTGGGTCTTGAGCCAGGAGAAAAACTCGGCATACCAGAGCCGGCTGTTGCGGGCTTTGAGCACCCAGTGGGTTTCATCCGGAAACCACAATAGCCGCGCATCCACACCCCGCGCCTTGAGGGTGTTGTAGTAGGCCAGCCCTTGGGCGTCCGGCACCCGGTAGTCGAGCGCACCGTGGATCACCAGGGTCGGCGTGGTCATCGCGCTGGCAAAACTGTGCGGGCTCTGGCGCTGGATCTGCGCCGGGTCGTCCCAGTACCAGGCGCCGAGCTCCTTGGCCTGCCAGGTGTAGCCATCGTCGGCAAACATCGCCGTCCAATCGAAGCAGCCGGCATGGCAGACATAGGCGGCGTAACGCCCGGCGGGGACATGCCCGTTCATCCAGGCGACCATGAAGCCGCCGTAGCTGCCGCCGGTGGCAAAAACCCGGCGCTTGTCGATCCACGGTTTTTTGAGCAACACGTCAGTGGCGGCTTCGACGTCCTGCAACTCGAGCTCGCCCCAGCGGTGCGTGATGCTGTCGAGAAAGGCATGGCCAAAACCCGACGAGCCGTGGTAGTTGACACAAGCGACGACGTAGCCTTGCGCCGCAAAGAGCTGGGTGTTCCAGCGGTAATGCCAGGTGTCGGCCGCGGCGGCATGCGGGCCGCCGTGGATGTTGTGCAGCAGCGGGTACTTTTTATTGCTCTTCTTCGCGTCGAAGCCGGGTGGGTAGACCATCCAGACCTGCACCGGCTCGCCGAGCGCGCCGGTGACTTCGATCTCTTCGACTGCGCCCAAGCGCAGGCGCGAAAGCAACTTGTCATTGAAGGCCTCGATGCGCTGCGCTGTGGTGCTGTCGGTGCTGCCGACATCACTGTTGGCATGTCGCTGGTGCACAAAAATCTGCGCCGGATGCAGCGCCGAATCGGCCTGCGTGACCAGCGTGCCGGCAGCCTGGTCAAACGCGCTCACCCAACCACCGCTGACGACGATGCCTGCGCGCCCCGTCGCCACGTCGAAGCGCCAGAGGTGCCGCCGGCCGCGCTGCTCAGCCGCGAACACGATGCCGCTGGCGTCGTCGTCCCAGTGCAGCGGTGCATGTGGTTCGGGGTCGCCGATCGGCTCGGACGCGTCGTTCATCAACGCCCATTGCCCGCTGGCGCGATCCCACCGGGCCAACTGCTGCGGCATCGTATGTTTGACCGCCTGGTGGCTGGCCAGGAAAGCGATGTGCTGGCCGTCGGGGCTGTAGCGCGGCGCGCTGAAGTCCCAGCCGGTGTCTTGGGCGAGGACTCTGATGCGGCCGCTTTTGAGTTCCGCTTCGGCCAGTGCAAAGTGGCCGTCGGCGCGTTTTTCGGGCGCCGGATCGAAAGCGAAGACGATAAGTTTGCCGTCGGGCGAGATATCGAAGCTGTTGCTGTCGGGGTCGGCGCGGGTCAGCGCGTAGGGGCTGCCTTCGAAGAGGTTGCGGACCTTGCCGCTGGCCAGATCGATGGTGTGCAAATGGGCCTCGCGCCCCATCGGCACATGGTGGTCCCAGAAGCGGTAGAGCGCTTCGCTGGTGACGTAGCCGGTTTCCTTGCGGGCCTTGAAGTCCTTGTGCTTTTTGGCCTGCGCGCCGCTGCCCTTCAGTGCCGGCCAGACCCAGGATACAAACGCGATCCGGCGCCCGTTCGGGAACCAACGAAAAGCTTCGACGCCAGTGGCCACGGTGGCGACGCGGCGGGCCTCGCCGCCGTCTGGTGCGATGACGTAGAGCTGCGCCTCTTCGTCCTTGTGGCCCTGCTGTTCGCGTTTGCCGACAAACGCGATCGCGTCGCCTGCGGGGCTGAAACGCGGCTGCCCGTCTTTGTCGCCGCACTGGGTGAGCGCGCGCGGCGCGCCGCCCAAGGTGTTGAGCAACCACAGGCTGCTGCTGGCCTTGTTGGTGGCCATCGAATGGCTGGTCACCGAGACGACGGCCTGGACACCGTCGCCGGCCAGGCTGGGTGCGCCAACACGTTCGATCTGCCAGACGTCTTCGACCGTGATCGGAGATTTTTTTGCCATCGCTGTGGGTGCCGTTGGTGTTGGTGCGCGGTGGGGCGCGGTCGTTCGCGGTCGTGCCCGGTGCTTACTCGCGCGGCCGCGCCAGCTGGGATTCAAGATGCGCGCGCACGGTCGGCCACTCGGCGGCCGTGATGCTGTAGACCGCGGTGTCGCGCAAGGTGCCGCTGGCCAAGCGCATGTGCGCGCGCAGGACGCCGTCGAGCTGCGCGCCCAGGCGCTCGATCGCACGCCGGCTCTGCAGGTTCAGCCGATGCGTGCGGAACTCGACCGCGATGCAGTCCAGTGTCTCGAACGCATGCCGCAACAACATCAACTTGCATTCGGTATTCAGCGCCGAGCGCTGCACGCTGCGCGCGAGCCAGGTGCTGCCGATCTCGACGCGGCGGTTGGTGGCGTCGATATTCATGTAGGTGGTCATGCCGGCGACGCGACCGTCGGCGTCGAACACGGTGAACGGCAGCATCGAGCCGCTGGCCTGCAGCTTCAGACGGCGTTCGATCTCGGTCGCCATGCCGTCGGGCGCGGGGACCGCGGTGTACCAGAGCTGCCAGAGCTCACCATCGCGCACCGCAGCGCACAGGCCGTCGTGGTGCGCGGCTTCGAGTGGCGCCAGCCGCGCCAGGCTGCCGGCCAACGTGACCGGCGGCGGCCAGGTTGGCGACACCATCAGCGGTTGTGCTTTTGCATGAAGACGAGCTTCTCGAACAGGGTCACGTCCTGTTCGTTCTTGAGCAGTGCGCCGACCAGTGGCGGCACGCTGACTTTTTCGTCCTTGCTTTGCAGCACTTCGAGCGGGATGTCTTCGGCCACGAGCAGCTTGAGCCAGTCGAGCAACTCCGACGTCGACGGCTTCTTTTTCAACCCGGGCAGGTTGCGCACGTCGTAGAAGGTTTTCATCGCCGCGCCGAGCAGCTCTTTTTTCAGCCCAGGGAAATGCACATCGACGATGCGCTGCATCGTGGTCGCGTCGGGGAACTTGATGTAGTGAAAGAAGCAGCGCCGCAAAAAGGCGTCGGGCAGCTCTTTTTCGTTGTTCGAGGTGATGAAGACCACCGGCCGGTGCCGCGCCTTGACCAGCTCGCGGGTTTCGTAGACATAAAACTCCATCCGGTCGAGTTCGCGCAGCAGGTCGTTCGGGAACTCGATATCGGCCTTGTCGATCTCGTCGATCAGCAGCGCCACCGGCTGCTCGGCAGTGAAGGCCTGCCAGAGCACACCCTTGACGATGTAGTTGCGGATATCTTTCACCCGCTCAGAGTCACCCACATCAGCCAACTGGCTGTCGCGCAGCCGGCTCACCGCGTCGTATTCATACAGACCCTGCTGCGCCTTGGTCGTGCTCTTGATATGCCACTGCAGCAGCGGCATCTTCAGCGCATGGGCGACTTCTTCGGCGAGCATCGTCTTGCCGGTGCCGGGCTCGCCCTTGACCAGCAGCGGCCGGCGCAGCGTGATCGCGGCGTTGACCGCGAGCATCAGGTCGGGGGTGGCGACATACTGGTCGGAGCCGTGGAATTTCATCGTCGAACCGGGGTTGTAGGAGGGGCCGAGGCAGTATAAGGGCGCCTCTATAATCGACCGCTTGGCTCCCCGCCCCGACACTTCGACACCCCGATGATCAAAGCCCTTTCCCTGCTGCTGGCGCTGGCCGGCACCCTCAACGGCGCCATCGCGCAGGACGTCAAGGAAGGCGAAAAGAAGGCCGCGATGTGCATCGGCTGCCACGGCATCGTCGGCTACCAGGCGAGCTTCCCCGAGGTCTACCGGGTGCCGATGATTTCCGGCCAGGGCGCGAACTACATCGTTTCGTCGTTGACGGCGTACAAAAAAGGCGAGCGCAAGCACCCTTCGATGCGCGGCGTCGCTGGCTCGCTGAGCGACGCCGATATGGCCGACCTGGGCGCCTACTACGAACAACACGGCAAGAGCAGCGTTGTCGCCATCGCCGATACGCCCGCCGTCAAGCCCTCGGCCGAAGTCGACGCTTTGCTGACCAAGGGCGCCTGCGCGTCGTGCCATGGCGCCAACTACAGCAAGCCCATCGACGGCAGTTACCCCAAGCTGGCCGGCCAGCATGCCGACTACCTGTTCTTCGCGCTCAAGGCCTACCAGACAGAAGGCAAAGCCCGGCATGGCCGCAGCAACGCGATCATGGTCGGCCAGGTCAAGCAGTTCAAACAAGCTGAGCTCAAGCAGATCGCCGGCTATCTGGCTTCGCTGCCGACCGAGCTGAAGACCGTGCCGCAGGCCAAGTTCCGCTGATCGCTGCGGCGACCACGCCCCCGACAAAGGCCGCCTTCCGGCGGCCTTTGTCTTTTGCGGCACCACCTCAAGTCAGAGTCTGGTCTGCCGATGTAGACATGACTGGTATCTGGGCTGGGGAACGCGAGTAGAGGCATGCTCAAAAAGATCGCAGTCAACGATGTTCGCATCGGCATGCATGTCCATGCCCTCGAGGGCGCGTGGCTGGATCACCCGTTCTGGAA
>JANPDN010000064.1:0-2188 GCA_031431555.1 Rubrivivax sp. | reverse complement strand
CAGCGCCGGCGTGGCGCCGGCCACCCCGACTCCGGCGGCGAAAACAACGCCAGCCGGAAGGGCGAATTCCAGCGTGCCCAGCGCGAAGCCGAAGCACTCACCACGCTGACGGCGTGGCCGGTCAGAGCACAGCGCAACCAGCAGCCAAAGCCACTGCCGGCTGCGCTTGAGCCAGCCACTGCGACCACATCGGCGCCGCGCTGACGACGTCACCGATGACGACGATCGCCGGGCTGCCCATGCCTTGAGCCGCCATCGCCGCCACCAGGGTGCCGAGCGTGCAGACCAGTTGCCGCTGCACCGGGGTGTGTGCGTTGCAGATCACCGCGGCAGGCGTGTCGATGTCCATGCCCGCGCCGGTCAATGCCGCGGCGATCGTCGCCATCCGCGAGACGCCCATGTAGATGACCAGGGTCAAGCCGCAGCGCGCCAGTGCCGGCCAATCGGGTTCGTCGGCCGAACTGCCGGTGTGCCCGGCGACCAGGGCTACGCCGCGCGCATAGCGCCGGTCGGTGACCGGCACCCCGATCGCTGCCGGCGCGGCGATGCCGGCGGTGAGGCCGCTGATCACCTCGACATCGACACCGGCCGCGCGCAGCGCGTCACATTCCTCGCCGCCACGGCCGAAGACAAAGGGGTCGCCGCCCTTGACGCGCACCACCGTTTCACCACGCTGCGCCTCGGCCACCATCAGCTTGTGGATGAAGGCCTGCGGCGTGCTCACGCAGCCACCACGTTTGCCGACCTGCACGATCCGTGCGCTGCGGCGCAGGTAGCGCAGCACGCCCGGATCCACGAGGTCGTCGACGAGCGCCACGCTGGCGCGGCGAAGGGCCTTGATGGCCTTGACCGTGAGCAGCTCGGGGTCACCCGGGCCGGCACCGACGAGGGTCACCACCGGTCGTCTGTTCATGGCGTTGCCACGGCTTGACTCTCGGCATGCAGCAAGGCCTTGAGCGCCTGCAGGCAGGAGCCACATTCGGTGCCGCAGCGCAGGCGGCCCTGCAGCGCCGCCAAGCGCTCGCCGGCGTCGTCGGTGTCGATCGTGGCCAGCGTCTCGATGATCGTCTGCTCGCTGACATCGTGGCAGGCGCAGACCTGTTTGCCGCGCGGGGGCACCGGCTGCGGTGGTCGCTTGCTGGCGGCCAGCAGCGCGCGGCCGAATGCGGCGGCGGGCAGTGCCTGCTGCAGCAGGTCGAGCACCCAACCCTGCGCCGCGGTATTGCCGGCGAGCATGAAGGCTTGCAGCGTACCGTCGGCATGCAGGCGCAGCGCGCGGCGCTGGCCCGAGCGCGCGTCGTCGTAGCGCAGCACCGGGCCGCTGTCGAGCTGCAACGCAGCTTCGATCTCGGCCAGCGTGTTGGTGTGGCTGTTGGTGTGCATATCGGTGTGCTTGTCCTCGCCAGCACTTGCGGCGGCGGCGCGGAACAAGACCCCCACACGCGCCGACGGTTCGCGCCCGAATGGCACGCACACGGCGTACTCGAAATGACCGAGCGAGCGGCGCAGACGCTCGCGCACGAGCAGCGCTTCGGCCGCTGGCAACCAGGCTGCGGCGACGACCTGCCAGGGCAGCGCGGCGGCCTCAAGCCGCACGGCGGCATGTTTGAGTTCAGGCTGGCGCGACTGCGGGCAATACGCGCTGGTCGTCAGCGCGTTGACACCCAGCCCGGCCATGTATTCGGGGCCCCAATGCATCGCGACAAAAGCCTGCGCCGGCTGCACCGCGCTGCTCGCACGCACCGGCAGCACGATTTCGCCGCGGCGTGACTTCACGCGCACCAGATCACCTTCTGCCCAGCGCCGCCGCACCAGCTCTTGCGGGTGCAGCTCGAGCGCCGGCTCGCTGTCGTGCGCAAAGAGCCGGCCCAGCGTGCCGCTGCGGCTCATCGCATGCCACTGGTCACGCAGCCGGCCGGTGGTCAGCGATACCGGGAAGCGCGCATCACGCGGCTCGGCGGTGGGCCGCCACAGTGGCGCCACGAATCGCGCGCGGCCGTCGGGCGTGGCGAAGTGGCCATCGGTGTAGAGCCGGGCGCGGCCTTCGGTCTGGCCCTCGGCAAAGGGCCATTGCTGCGGCTGCTCCAGGCCGGCGTAGCTCAAGCCGGTGATGTCGAGATCGCGGCCGCGGCTGCTTTCGCGGTGTTCGTTCCAGATGCTTTCCGGCGTCTCGTAAGGGAACAGCGTT
>JANPDN010000063.1:0-3141 GCA_031431555.1 Rubrivivax sp. | reverse complement strand
GTGGCCGGCTTGGCGGCGACCGCCGGAGCTGCCGGGGCCGCCGGCGCTGCGGCGGCAGCAGGCTTGGCAGCAGCCGGGGCGGCACCGGCTTTTTCGTCGGCCATGCACTTCTTGACGTGGCTGTTTTTCGCCGCGCCGGCGAGCTTCTTGTCGGCGGCGGACTTTTCGCAGGCCGGGCTGGCGGCGGCCTTCGGGGCGGCACCACCGGCATCGGCAACGCACTTCTTCACGAAGCTGTTTTTCGCCGCGCCAGCGAGCTTTTTCTCGCCGGCCTTCATGTCGCAATCGGCTTTTGCGTCGGCCGCGTAGGCGGTGCCGGCAAACAGGCCAAAGGTCAGCAGCACAGCGGTGATCAGGGCTTTCATCAGGGAATCTCCTCGGGAGGTGGTAGGTAGGGTCTTGCGCCCAGGGGGTCTGGGCAGCCGGGGGCGATTGCAGCAGAGCGCAAGCGCATCGACAAGACGTTCAACGCCTGTCAACCCAGCCCGGAGGACAGGCCTTACCCCCGGACACACCCAGCGGATGGGTGGCCGGCTGACCGTGGTCGCTAAGCCGCCCGGCGCGAAGACTTGGCGATGGATTCCTGCGCGGCGTGCAGCCGGGCCACGAGCACGCGGATGAACGCGGCGTCGAACAGCGAGCGGGTGCCCATCGACAACTGGCGCAGCGTTTCTGGTGTGAACGAGATCGTCGTCGCCGGAGTGCTGACCACGACGTCGGCGCTGTGGGTGCGCAGTTCGGGGTTCGGCGCGAGGTAGGCCATCTCACCAACCGAAGTGCCGGTGGCCATCTGCGCCACGCGCTGGCCGTCGCGAAAGACATCGACCTCGCCCTGCGCCAGGATGTGGAAGGTGTTGCCCTTCTGCCCGCGCCGGTACAGCGCGTCGCCAAAACCAAAACGCTGCCAGCGCGCGCGGTGCACCACTTCCCAGATTTCGACATCGCCGAAGTCGCGAAAAAACTCCAGCGACCGCAGCAGGTTGAAGCGCTCCGAGTCGAGCACCGATTGCAGCGCGGCACGCGGCACTTCGCGTCGCGCCACCAGCGCCGACAGGTCTTGTGCAAAGTCGTCCCAGGTGGCGTGGCGGTCGTCGCGGTTGCGCGACAGCGCGCGCTGCACCAGCGCATCCAGCGCCGGGGTCACGCCTTCGCGCAAACCGGTCAGCGAGGTGATCTCGCCGTGGTAGATCTGGTACATCAGCGCCGGCTGTGCCTGCGCGTCAAACGGCGGCCGCCCGGCAATAAGGTGGTAGAGCACCGCGGCGAGCGAATACAGGTCGGCGCGGCAGTCGAGCGCACCGCCGTCGAGCTGCTCGGGCGACATATAGGCCAGCGAGCCGACGCGGAATATCTGGGTCCGCTCGGAGCTCAGGTTGAGCACGCTGCCGAAGTCGCTGATCTTGACGTCGACGACCTCGTCGCCATTCATCACCGCGAGCAGGTTGGCCGGTTTGACGTCGCGATGAATCAGGCCCTGGCGCCAGCAGTAACCCAGCGCCATCGCGCACTTGAAGCCGATTTCGACGATCTGTTCCAACGACAGCAAAGCGTCGGCGCGGCAGAACCGCCGCAGCGTCACGCCAGGCACGTACTCCATCACCAGATAAGGCATCGGCAGTTCGGCGACGGCGTCAAAAAGCTGGACCACGTTGGGGTGCTGCAAGCGCCCGACGAGCGCGGCCTCGGCAGCGAAGAAGTGCGGTGAAAAATGGCCTTCGGGGGTGTCGGCCTCGAGGCCGGCACGCACCCGTTTGATCGCCACGTCGCAGTCGCGAAAATCGTCGTGGGCCAGATAGACCTCGCTCGTCGCCCCTTCGCCCAGCAGCGCGCGCACCGGATATTTGCCGATGTGCGACGGCAGCGTGCCGGGTTCGGCGAGGTCGAAACTCAAGGGTTGGCGGGCGGACATGGGCGTAAAACGACGTGAACCGGGCAGTTCGCCGCGGGCAAGGTTGGCGGCTGTGCGATGTTGCCGGCCGCGCCCGCCGCCGATGCCACGAACAGCGCTGCATTGCACCGCTTGATGCGGGGCTGCACTGGTCCGGCCGCGGCATGGCTCCCGGCCCGGCGCAGTCGACGCCCGCCCGTAGAATCGCAACCATGTTGAAGGCCCGCCAAGAGCTGCTCGACGCGTTGCGCTCGGCGCTCGCGGAGATCGGCGCCGACCCAGCGTCGATCACGACCGATCCCGCGACCGACACCCCGTTCACCACCGCATCGGCGGTGGTCGCAGCATTCGAGTCGCCGCGGCAGCCCGCACATGGCGACCTCGCCATCACCTGCGCGATGCCGCTGGCGAAGTCGCTGCGCAAAAATCCGCGCGACGTGGCGCAGGCACTCGTCGAATCATTGGGCCGCCAGCCGGCGGTGCAGCGCTGGGTCAAGGCGCTCGAAATTGCGGGCCCGGGTTTTGTCAATCTGCGTTTGTCGGACGCTGCCAAGCAGTCGGTGGTCAGCGAGGTGCTGGCCGCGGCGGCGCTGTTTGGCGTCCAGGCGCCCAACGGCAAGCAGGTGATGGTCGAGTTTGTCTCGGCCAACCCGACCGGGCCGCTGCATCTCGGCCATGGCCGGCAGGCCGCTTTAGGCGACTCGATGTGCAACCTGCTCGCCACCCAGGGCTGGCAGGTGCACCGCGAGTTTTATTACAACGACGCCGGGGTGCAGATCGCGACGCTGGCCACGTCGGTGCAGGCGCGTCTCAAAGGCCTGCAACCTGGTGACGCCGACTGGCCCGCGACGGCCTACAACGGCGACTACATCGCCGATATCGCGGCCGACTTCAGCGCCGGCAAGACGGTGCGCGCCGACGACCGCGAGTTCACCGCATCGGGCGATATCGACGATCTCGACAGCATCCGGC
The DNA here is from genome assembly GCA_031431555.1 of Rubrivivax sp. Classification (GTDB taxonomy): domain Bacteria; phylum Pseudomonadota; class Gammaproteobacteria; order Burkholderiales; family Burkholderiaceae_C; genus Rubrivivax. The sequence goes on along the minus strand of JANPDN010000063.1, from coordinate 281 downwards.
AGTTTGCAGTCGCCTACCTGCGCCACGAACAAGACCTCGACCTACAGGCCTTTGGCGTGCGCTTCGATCACTACTACCTGGAGTCGGGGCTGTACACCCAAGGCCGCGTTGACGCCGCGGTGCAGCGCCTGGTCGCATCCGGCAAGACCGAAGAGCGCGACGGCGCGCTGTGGCTGCGCACCACCGACTACGGCGACGACAAAGACCGCGTGATGCGCAAGTCCGACGGCAGCTACACCTACTTCGTGCCCGACGTGGCCTACCACCTGCACAAGTGGGAG
>JANPDN010000062.1:0-21256 GCA_031431555.1 Rubrivivax sp. | reverse complement strand
AAAGGACTTTGAACATGTTCGAACTCGGCATCGTGAAGAGAAATATTCAGCGCGCCGACCGTGCGGCGGTGGATCAACTCGCCAAGTTTGGTGTCGCCACCGTGCACGAGGCGATGGGCCGCGTCGGCCTGATGAAACCGTTCATGCGGCCGATCTACACCGGCGCCCGTATCGCCGGCACGGCGGTCACGGTGCTGCTGCAGCCGGGGGACAACTGGATGATGCATGTCGCCGCCGAGCAATTGCAAGAAGGCGACGTTGTCGTCGCGGCGGTCACCGCCGACTGCAGCGACGGTTATTTTGGCGACCTGCTGGCGACGAGCTTCCGCGCCCGCGGCGCGCGTGGCCTGATCATCGACGCCGGCGTGCGTGATGTGCGTGACCTCACCGCGATGGGCTTTGCGGTCTGGAGCCGCGCAATCAGCGCCAAGGGCACGATCAAGGCCACGCTCGGCTCGGTGAATGTGCCGGTGGTCTGTGCGGGGGCGCTGGTGCATCCGGGTGACGTGATCATTGCCGACGACGACGGCGTGGTCGTCGTGCCCGCGGCGTTGGCGCAAAAGACCGCCGACGCAGCCGCGGCGCGCGAAGCCAACGAAGCCGAGAAACGCGCCAAGCTCGCGGCGGGTGTGCTCGGCCTGGACATGTACAAGATGCGCGAGCCGCTGGCCAAGGCCGGGCTGCGGTATATCGACTGATGACGACTACCGTCTCGAGCGCTGTCTCGACCGCCGTCGCGATCATCGGCTATGGCGAGGTCGGCCGCATCCTCGCCGAAGACCTGCGTGCTGGCGGTGCCGCAGTCAGCGCCTTCGATGTCAAACTTTTGACGCAAGTCGGCATGCCGATGCGTGGGCATGCGGCTGAGTTTGGCGTGGAACTTGTTGAAAGCGCGGCGCAGTCGGCGCGGGGCGCGGGCCTCGTGATCAGCGCCGTGACGGCCAGCCAGGCCGTAGCGGTGGCGCAGGCTTGCGCCCGGGGACTGGCGGCACCTGTTTTTTTCCTCGACATGAACTCGGCATCACCCGGCGCCAAGATCGCCGCGGCGCAAATCGTCAATGCCACCGGCGCGCGATATGTCGAAGGCGCGGTGATGACCTCGCTGCCGCCTTACCGCATCAAGGTGCCGTTGCTGGTTGGCGGGCCCGATGCGGCGGCCTTGATGCCGCTGCTGCAAGGGCTGGGTTTTGCACCCAAGGTCGCCAGCGCGCAACTCGGTGTCGCCTCGGCCACCAAGATGTGCCGCAGCGTGATGATCAAGGGCCTGGAGGCGATGGTCATCGAGAGTTTTACCGCAGCACGCGCGTACGGCGTCGAAGACCAGGTCGTTGCGTCGCTGCAAGAAACCTTTCCCGGCATCGATTGGGAAAAGCAGGCCGCCTACTTTTTCCAGCGTGTCATCGAACATGGCCGGCGGCGTGCCGAAGAAGTGCAGGAAGTCGCCAAGACGGTGGCCGAAGCCGGCCTCACACCCTGGTCGGCGAGTGGCACCGCGCAGCGCCAGGCCTGGGTCGCCGACCTGGCCGACGACGGCCTCTTCGGCGTCAAGGGTACGGCGGCATTTGCGCGCAGCGCCGATTGGCGGGTCGAGGCTGACCGCATACTCCAACGTTTGAAACGAGCCGCTGCATGAATTTCGACAAAACACCGGGCTGGCTCGACTGGTACGTAACCCCAAGCCAGCCGCAGTTCAAGTTGCCGGCCGGGGCCGTCGACGCCCACTGCCATGTCTTCGGCCCGGGTGCCAAATTCCCGTTTGCCGCCGAGCGCAAATACACCCCGTGTGATGCCTCGCGCGAGCAGCTTTTTGCACTGCGCGACCAGCTCGGTTTTGCGCGCAATGTCGTCGTGCAGGCGACCTGCCACGGCACCGACAACCGCGCGATGGTCGACGCCTGCCGGCAATCGGGTGGCCGCGCGCGCGGAATCGCCACCGTCAAGCGCACAGTCACCGAGCATGAGTTGCACGGCATGCACGCGGCAGGCGTGCGTGGCGTGCGCTTCAACTTCGTCAAGCGCCTGGTCGACTTCACGCCGAAAGATGAACTGCTCGACATCGCCACCCGCATCGCCCCGCTGGGCTGGCATGTGGTGATCTATTTCGAGGCCGTCGACCTGCCGGAGTTGTGGGACTTCTTCACCGCGCTGCCGACAACGGTGGTCGTCGACCATATGGGCCGGCCGGATGTGGGCAAGGGCGTGGACGGCCCGGAGTTCGCGCTCTTCATCAAGCTGATGACCGAGCACGCCAATATCTGGTCGAAGGTGAGTTGCCCCGAGCGCCTGTCGCTGGCCGGCCCACCGGCATTGAACGGCGAACGTGCGGCCTACCGCGACGTGGTTCCATTTGCGCGCCGCATCGTCGAGACCTTCCCCGACCGCGTGTTGTGGGGCACCGACTGGCCGCACCCGAACCTGAAAGACCACATGCCCGACGACGGCCTGCTGGTCGACTTCATCCCGCATATCGCGGTGACTCCGGAGTTGCAGCACAAGCTGCTGGTCGACAACCCAATGCGCCTGTACTGGCCCGAGGAGGTCTGAACGATGGCCCTGAAGAAACCCTATCTCGACGTGCCCGGCACGACGGTCTTCGACGCCGAACAATCGCGCAAGGGTTATTCGCTCAACCAGTTTGCGATGTCGCTGATGAAGGTCGACAACCGCAGCCGCTTCAAGGCCGACGAGGGGGCCTATCTCGACGAATGGGCGATGACCGAAGACCAGAAAGCTGCGGTGCTGTCGCGTGACATGAACCGCATGATCGCGCTCGGCGGCAATATCTACTTCCTGGCCAAGATCGGCGCCACCGATGGCAAGAGTTTCCAGCAGATGGCAGGCAGCATGACCGGCATGACCGAAGACGAATACCGCAACATGATGATCGCCGGCGGGCGCTCGGTCGAGGGCAACCGCCGCATCGGCGAGGACGGCGATGCGCAGGCTCAAGCCCAGCCGCAGGGTGCGGCCGGTCGCATCGACACACGCAAGGCGGGTGCTTGAAATGACACCCCCACGCTCACTGCGTTCGCTGCCCCCCGAGGGGGCGCTCAGTACCTTCGGACCGGCCGGGCGGTACTGAAATGACACCCCCACGCTCACTTCGTTCGCTGCCCCCCGAGGGGGCGCTCAGTACCTTCGGACCGGCCGGGCGGTACTGAGATGGCCCGCATCACCGCATCGGTCTACACCAGCCATGTGCCGGCCATCGGCGCTGCACTCGACCTCGGCAAGACACAAGAACCGTACTGGCAGCCGGTTTTCAAGGGCTACGAGTTTTCCAAGCAATGGCTGCGCGACAACCCGCCTGATGTCATCTTTCTCGTCTTCAACGACCACGCCACCGCGTTCAGCCTGGAGATGATCCCGACCTTTGCGATCGGCACCGCAGCCGAATACGCTGTCGCCGACGAAGGCTGGGGCCCGCGGCCAGTGCCCAAGGTCATCGGCCACCCTGAACTGGCGTCGCATATCGCGCAGAGCGTGATCCAGGACGACTTTGACCTGACGATCGTCAACAAGATGGACGTCGACCATGGCCTGACGGTGCCGCTGTCGTTGATGTACGGTCAGCCGCCGCAAGCCGACTTCCGCTGGCCGTGCCCGGTGATCCCGTTTGCGGTGAATGTCGTGCAGTACCCGGTTCCATCGGGCCGGCGCTGTTTCAACCTTGGGCGTGCGATCCGCAAGGCCGTGGAGAGTTACGACGAGCCTTTGAATGTGCAGATCTGGGGCACAGGCGGCATGAGCCACCAGTTGCAAGGGCCGCGCGCCGGGCTGATCAACAAGGACTTTGACAACAAGTTTCTGGACGGCCTGATCGACGACCCCGAAAAGCTCGCCGCGATACCGCATATCGACTATGTGCGCGAGGCCGGCAGCGAAGGCATCGAGCTCGTGATGTGGTTCATCGCGCGTGGTGCGATGAGTGATCGTCCGCCCAAATTGCGGCACCGCTTCTACCATGTGCCGGCGTCGAATACGGCGGTCGGCCATCTGATTCTGGAAAACCAATGATGCCCCCAAGCTCACATTCGCTCGCTACCCCCCGAGGGGGCTCCAGCCTCCTTGAGGCGGCTCCGCGGAGGCTGGCATGACGATCAAAGTCGCGCTCGCCGGCGCCGGCGCATTTGGCATCAAACACCTCGATGCGATCAAGCTGATCGAAGGTGTCGAAGTGGTTTCGCTGGTCAGTCGCGAGCTTGAAAAAACCCAGGCCGTGGCTGACAAGTACGGCATCGGCCATCTCACGACGGATCTCGCCGACAGCCTGGCGCTGAAGGGAGTCGACGCGGTCATTCTGTGCACGCCGACGCAGATGCACGCGGCGCAAACGATCGCCTGCCTGAACGCCGGCAAACATGTGCAGGTCGAGATTCCGCTTGCCGATTCCTGGGCCGATGCGCAGGCGGTGCAGGCCGCGCAGCAAGGCAGCGGCCTGGTCGCGATGTGCGGCCATACCCGCCGCTTCAACCCCAGCCATCAGTGGGTGCGCCAGCGCATCGTCGCCAATGAGTTCAACCTCCAGCAGATGGACGTGCAGACCTACTTTTTCAGGCGCACGAACATGAACGCGCTCGGCCAGGCGCGCAGCTGGACCGACCACCTGCTGTGGCACCACGCGGCGCATACGGTGGACCTGTTTGCCTACCAGGCACGCAGCCCCATCGTGCAGGCGAATGCAGTCCAGGGCCCGATCCACCCGGTTTTGGGCATCGCGATGGACATGTCGATCCAGTTGAAGACAGCCAACGGTGCCATCTGCACCTTGAGCCTGAGCTTCAACAACGACGGCCCGCTGGGCACCTTTTTCCGCTATATCGGTGACACGGGCACCTATCTCGCGCGTTACGACGACCTCTTCAACGGCAAGGAAGAAAAGCTCGATGTCTCCAAAGTCGCGGTGTCGATGAACGGCATCGAGCTGCAAGACCGTGAGTTTTTTGCGGCGATCAAAGAGGGCCGCGAGCCCAACGCCAGCATCGCGCAAGTGCTGCCCTGTTATGAAGTGCTGCACCGGCTCGAACAGCAATTGAAATGACGACGCGGCGGATTGCTGGCTTCCAGGTCGCCCCGATCGGCCTGGGCTGCATGAACTTGAGCCATGCCTATGGCGCACCGCCCAGCGCCGATGAGGCTGAACGTTTGCTGCTCGCAGCAATTGATCTCGGTGTCACGCTTTTTGACACCGCCGCGCTGTACGGCTTTGGTGCCAACGAGACCTTGCTCGGCCGCGTGTTGAAGGCGCATCGCTCGAAGATCGTGCTATGCAGCAAGGGCGGCCTGGCTGGCGTGACTGGCGCGACTGCTGCCGACGGCGTCAAGCGCGTCATCGACGGCCGGCCGGCGGCGATCCGCAAGAATTGCGAAGACAGCCTGGCGCGTTTGCAGACCGACGTCATCGATCTGTACTACCTGCACCGCTGGGACAAGGCGGTGCCGGTCGAAGATTCGGTCGGCGAGATCGCGCGCCTGGTGGCTGAAGGCAAGGTGCGCGCTGTGGCTTTGAGCGAAGTCAGCGCCACGACGATCCGCCGCGCCCATGCGGTGCACCCGATCGCCGCAGTGCAGACCGAATATTCGCTGTGGACACGCAACCCCGAGATTGCGGTGCTCGACACCTGCCGCGAGATCGGTGCCGCCTTCGTGGCCTTCAGCCCGCTGGCGCGCGCTTACCTGACCGGCACGCTGCGCGACGTGAGCGCGCTCGGCCCGAAGGACATCCGGCGTGGCATGCCGCGTTTTGAGCCCGCGGCCTATGCCGCCAACCTGCAACTGCTCGAAGGTTTCGAGGCGATCGCAAACGAGCTCGGATGCACGCCTGCGCAACTGGCATTGGCCTGGTTGCTCGCGCGTGGCGACGACGTGATCCCGATCCCGGGCACGACGAAGATCGAGCATCTGCGCGAAAACCTTGGCGCAAGTGAAGTGTCCATTCCGCCGGCCGTGATGGCCCGGCTGGATGCGCTGATCAACCAGCAAACGGTGGTTGGCGAGCGATACAACCCGCAGTCGTCGGGCGAAGTCGACACCGAGACCTTCACTGGCGGGGCTTGACCCAGCCGGGCGCCAGCGGGCCCGGCTGCTGCGATGATGCCGGACCCGCCGAGCATGGAGCCCGCCCAATGAAACGTCTGACCTACCGTCCGACCGCCAGCCGCACCGCCAGCCGAACCGCAACTTTGAGCGGTCTCGCCATCGCACTGACCGTGGCGATCGGCCTGCCGGCAACCGCCAAGACCGTTCGTGTCGCAAACCAGGGCGATGCCCTGTCGATGGACCCGCATTCGCTGGCCGAAGCGGTGCAGTTGTCGCTGCTCGGCAATGTCTTTGAGCCGCTGGTCACGCGAGACAAAACGCTGGCTCTGGCACCGGCGTTGGCGGCAAGCTGGAAGCTGCTGTCACCGACAGTCTGGCGGTTCGAGCTGCGTCGCGATGTGCGCTTTCACGACGGCGCCGGTTTTGACGCCGACGACGTGATCTTCTCGTTGCAGCGCGCGCGTGGCGAAGGCTCCGACATGCGCACGCAGACTGCGTCGATCAAAGAGCTGCGCCGTATCGACGAATACACCGTCGAGATCGAAACCAGCGCGCCCAACCCGATCCTGCCCGAGCTGCTCACGACGGTGTACGTGATGGACCGGCAATGGGCTGAAAAGCACAAAGCCGAGCGGCCGGTCGACCGCCGCCGAGGCATCGAGAACCAGGCCTCGTTCCAGGCCAACGGCACTGGGCCGTACCGGGTGCGCGAGCGCCAACCGGGCGTGCGCACGGTGCTTCAGCGCCACGCTGGCTGGTGGGGCAAACTCGAAGGCAATGTCGACGAGGTGATCTTCGTGCCGATTGGCAACGACGCCACCCGGGTTGCCGCACTCGCGTCGGGCGAGATCGATGTCATCGACCCCGTGCCGCTGCAAGACATGCAGCGCCTGCAGGCCAACCCGGCATTGAAGGTAGTGCAGGGCCCGGAGTCGCGCATCGTCTTTCTCGGCTTTGACCAGAAACGCGACGAGCTGCTGTTTTCCAGCGTCAAGGGCAGCAACCCGTTCAAGGACAAACGTGTGCGGCAGGCATTTTTTCAGGCCATCGACATCACGACCATCGTGCGCACGGTGATGCGCGGCGCGGCCAAACCCGCTGCATTGATGATCGCCGAGGGCATCCGCGGCTACCGCAAGGATCTCGACACGCGCCTGCCCTACGACCCGGCGGCGGCCAAACAGCTGCTCACGCAGGCGGGGTATCCAGACGGGTTTGCGATCACGCTGAGCTGCCCGAACGACCGCTACGTCAACGACTCTGAAATCTGCCAGGCGGTGGCCGGCTATCTGGCGCGTATCGGCGTCAAGGTCACCGTGCAAGCGGAGTCAAAGACAACATACTTCCCGCGCGCGCTGCGCCGCGAGACGAGCTTCTTCATGGCCGGCTGGAGCCCCGCGGGTTACGACGCCCACAACGCGCTGTTTTCGCTCGTCGCCACCCCCGGTGCCGGGCGCGGCGCGTGGAACCTGGGTGCCTACAGCAACACCCGCATTGATGAGTTGACCACCGCGATCCAGTCAGAGACGGTGCCCGCCAAACGCGACGCGATGATCCATGAAGCCCTGACGATTCACCGCGACGATATCGGCCACCTGCCGCTGCACCAGCAGATGCTCGCCTGGGCGATGAAGAAAAGTGTCGACGCGTACCAGCGTGCCGACAATTTCATGTTCTTCAAGTGGATGACGATTCGTTGATCTCGAGACCTTCGAGCAGCGACCTCAGCGGCTTCGGTGACCTGCGCAGCTGGATCGGCCGCAGCGAAACGCGGCACGACCAGATCGGTGCGCAGCCGCTGCTTGCACTTGCCGCGACACTCGACCTGCCCGGGTCGGCGATGCCACCGGGCACATCGCTGCCGCCGCTGTGGCATTGGCTGTTTTTCTTGCCGCTGCAGCGCCAGAGTGAACTCGGGCCCGACGGCCACGCCGCACGCGGTGGTTTCCTGCCGCCGGTGCCGCTGCCGCGGCGGATGTGGGCCGGCAGCGAGCTTGAATTTCACTCGGCGCTGCGTGTTGGTGATGTGGTCAAGCGTGTGTCGACGATCGACGATGTCAACGTCAAGCAGGGCCGCAGCGGGCCGCTGGTTTTTGTGAAGGTGCGCCACGAACTGCATCAAGAATCCTCAAATGCCGGCATCGATCGGCCGGCAATCGTCGAGTTTCACGACATCGTCTACCGCGACGTGCGCGGGACGGAGGATATCGAGCCGTCGCCGCAGCCGGCGCCCGCCAGCGCCGACTGGCAGCGCGAGATCGTTGCCGACGACACGCTGCTGTTCCGCTACTCGGCGCTGACCTTCAATGGCCACCGGATCCACTACGACTGGCGTTATGCGACCCAGGTCGAGGGCTATCCGGGCCTGGTCGTGCATGGCCCGCTGATCGCCACGCTGCTGCTCGATCTGCTGCGCCGAGAAATGCCGGATGCCGAGGTCGAGGGCTTTCGATTCAAGGCATTGCGGCCGACCTTCGACGGCCAGCCGTTCAAGGTTTGTGGTGCTCTTGAACCGTCCGTCGGCGCAGCGGGTGGCGCCGCTGTCGAGCGTGCCGGGCGCAGTGTCAGGCTCTGGGCGCAAGACGCGCATGGCGCGTTGGCGATGGACGCCGTCGCCACGCTCAAGGTCTGAAGGGGGCCGACGGTGCAGCCGCTCGCAGGCCTCACCGTGGTCAGCTTGGAACATGCCATCGCCGCGCCTTTTGCGACGCGCCAGCTCGCCGATCTGGGCGCGCGCGTGATCAAGATCGAGCGCCCGGGTGTCGGGGACTTTGCGCGCGCCTACGACCAGCGTGTGCGCGGCCAGGCCTCGCACTTTGTCTGGACCAACCGCAGCAAAGAGAGCCTGACGCTGGATCTCAAACACCCCACCTCAGCGGCACTGCTGGTGAAACTGATCGAGCAAACGGCGGACGTCGTGGTGCAGAACCTGGCCCCCGGCGCGGCGGCGCGGCTCGGGGTGTCTTTCGACGCATTGAAAGTGCGTCGGCCCGACCTCATCGTCTGCGATATCTCGGGCTATGGCGACGACCCGGTCAACGCCGGCCCCTACCGCGACAAAAAGGCCTACGACCTGCTGATCCAGAGCGAGTCGGGTTTTGTCTCGACGACCGGCAGCGCCAACGAACCCGCCAAGGCGGGCATCTCGATTGCCGATATCGCCGCCGGCATGTACGCCTACAGCAACATCCTGGCCGCATTGCTGCAGCGCCGGATCGACGGCCGCGGCCGGCGCATCGATCTGTCGATGCTCGAGGCGATGGGCGAGTGGATGGGCTACCCGATGTACTACGCCTTCGACGGCGCGCCGCCGCCACCGCGCGCAGGCGCCGCCCACGCCACGATCTACCCCTACGGCCCTTTCCCCACCGGCAATGGCCAGACGGTGATGCTCGGCCTGCAAAACGAACGCGAGTGGGTGCAGTTCTGCGCCCTGGTGCTGCTGCAACCGACGCTGGCCAGCGACCCGCGATTTGCCGGCAACGCGCAGCGCAGCGCCAACCGCGAAGTGCTGCGCGGCATCATCAACGAGGTGTTTGTTTCGCTGACTGCGGCGCAGGTCGCTCAGCGGCTCGAGCAGGCGCAGATTGCGAATGCGCGCCTCAACGATATGGCCGGCCTGTGGCAGCACCCGCAGCTCGCCGCGCGCGGGCGCTGGCGCGAAGTCGACACTCCCGCCGGGCCGGTGCCGGCGCTGCTGCCGCCAGGTTCGTGGGACGACGGCGACCCGCGCTTCGGTGCGGTGCCCGCGCTCGGCGAGCACACCGCGGCGATCCTGGCTGAACTCGGGCTGTCGGCCGCTGAGATCACCGCTCTGCGCGAGGCCGGCGCGGTCTGAGCGCGCCGAGCATTTCGACCAGCCCATCCGTCAGAGCTTGAGCACACCCGCGTAGCCGGTCATTTCGAGATAACCCAGCCCGATGCGCCGGCCGCTGCTGTCGAGCAGCTCGGACAGTCCTTCCCAATAGACGGTGCCGGTCGAGCCACGGCTGTCGAGTTCCTGGTGGTCCATCAAAGAGCGCAGTTGAAACCGGCCGGCGGGCGTCTCGATCTGCCATTCGACCGGGTAGACCGCGCTGGATGTCGGGCTGCGCCAGAGGCGGCCGGGGACGAAGCGCACCGCGTCGGCGGCAAACGGCGACGTCGCTGCGCCGCTGGCACCACGGGCAGCGCGAAAACTGCCGCCGGCCCAGAGCCGGCTGCCGTCGGCGCGGCGCAGCTGGAAGGCGGTCAGCGCGCTGCCGTCATCGAGGTTGAAGCCGATCCAGTCCCAGCCGACCGCCAGCGGCGGCAGCACCTCGTCGCTCCATTCGTGGTCGATCCAGGCGCGGCCGCGCACGTCGGTGGTGCCGTCCTTGCCGCCGCTGCCGCCGCGCACGCTGATGCGGCCGGTTGCTTGCAGTTGCGGCTGGCTGTAGTAGTGGCTGGCCTGTTGCGGCTGCGGGCCTTTTTGTGAATAGCCTGCCTCGCCTTGCAGCAACCGGGCTTGAGTCGGTGTCAGGTCCAGCTCGATCGTGAAAGCATCGGCAGTGATGCGGGTGCTGTAGGTGCCGTTGTCGACAATCGCGCCGTCCTCGCCACCGGCGGTGTCTGCACGGCCGCGCCGCAGTGACCAGCCGTTGAGCGCGACATCGGTATCGCTGCTCGATGCGCGTGCGCGCAGGCCGGGAACGTCGTCGCCCGACCAGCGTGCCAGGCGATCGGCATGGTGGTGTTTTTGCGCCGCGATATCGCTGATCGCGGCATGCGCGAACAACATCTGCCGCGCTGCGAAGCGGCCGGGTGTGTTTGCGGCCAGCCCGGTGCGGCTGCGGAAAAAAGTGACCTGAAAACCGATCAACGCATCCTTGCCCACGGCGTGCACCCAGCCCGTGGCGTACCACCATTCGATGCGGCTGCCGGTGTGCGCGCCGTGGTCGCGCGGGAAGCTCAATTGCCGGCCGCGCTGCACCTCAGCACCTGCGGCACGCGACACCGTGATGGCCAGCCCACCGACGCCGACAAGCAGCGCCAAGCAGCGGCGCCGCTGCGGATTCACCAGTCCTCCTTGACGGCGAGCACGGCATCACGTCGCGCGGCCAGACGCGCGCTGAATGCCGCTGTCATCACACCCGCGGCGAGTACCGCGGCGCAGAGCAGCGCCAGCCGCGCCCAGGGCAACACCAGCTCCATCGTCCAGTGAAAACTCTGCGGGTTGACGACATAAACCAGCACCGCGCTGACCGCCAACCCGAGCAGCAGCCCGACCAGGACGCCGGCGGCCATCCATGCCGCGGCTTCACCAGCGACGAGCGTGACGATCTGGCGGCGCGTCAGGCCGAGATGCGCGAGCAGGCCAAATTCCTTGCGCCTTGCGATGACCTGCGCCGACAGGCTGGCGGCGACACCGAGCAGGCCGATCACGATCGCCACCACTTGCAAGTAGGTCGTGACCGCAAAGCTGCGGTCGAAGATCGCCAGCGACATCTTGCGCAGGGCCGGCGTCGATGCGATCTCGATGAGCCTGGGGTCTGCGGCCGCAGCACGCAGCGCCTGCTGCACCGATGCGGCATCGGCGCCGGGCGCGAGCCAGATCGAGAGGTCGTTGAAACGTCGGTCGCCGCTGAGTTGTTGATAGACCGGCAGATCCATCGCGATAGCGCCGAACTGGCGGGTGTAGTCGCGCCAGACGCCGAGCACGCGGGCCTTGACGGCTGGCGACGATGGCGACGACTGCGCTGATTGAGGTGACCCAGCCGAAGCAGGAATCGGCAACATCATTTCGGTCCCGACCTCGGCACCATACAGCGCCACCACCGCCTCGCTGACATAGACGCCGATCTCGCCGGCCGCCACCGGCCGTGGCGCGCTCAGCAGCGGCAGCGCCGCAGCGGGGTCGCCCAGGTCGCGGGCGATCAAGGTCACTGCGGGCCGCACGGGCTGCAGTTGCAGCGCGCGGCTGCGCGAGGCCTCAACCCGGCGCACGCCGGGCAGCGCGACCACGGTGTTGACGAAGTCCGGTGCAAACCAGGCCTGCTCAGCCGCAGCGGCGCTGCCAGCGCTGCGCGCGTACAGGTCGGCCGGCAGGACGGTGTCGAGCCAGCCCGCGACGCCATCGCGAAAGCTCGTGACCATCACCGTCAAGGCCACCGACAGCGCCAGGCTCGCGACGACGCCGGCCACTGCCGCGGTCGCCGTCTGGCGCTGGAAGATCGCGCGCCGCAACGCGAGCAGTGGCAACGCGCCGGTCGGTGCGGGCAGCCAACGCATCAAGGCCAGCACTGCGGCCGGCACGACGGCGACACCGCCGAAGAGCAGGGCGGCCACCGCGGCGTAGGCGGCAATCGGCAGCCCGGCGATCGGCGGCAAAAACGCCAAGGCTGCGCCGGCGGCAAGGAGCAGCAATCCAGGCCACGGCGGGCTGCTGTTGGCGACGACGCCGCCGAACCCTTTGAGCGCCAGCGCCGGCCGCAGCGCCTGCGCTTGTTTGGCCGGCAGATAGCCACCGGCCAGCGCCGACAACACACCCAGTACCGCAAAGCCGATCAGCGCCGCGGGCTGCACTTGCAGCGGCGGCGCGATGCCGGGGAAATAACCACCACCCAGATCGCCAGCCAGCCAGCGCAGCGCCGCCGCCGCCATTGCCGTGCCCAAGGCCAGGCCGAGCAGGCTGCCGGCAAGACCGAGCGCTGCACATTCGGTGAGCACCAGCGTGCGCCGCTCGGGCGCGGTCATGCCGAGCACACCGAGCAGGGCAAACGCCGGCGTGCGCTGCGCGACCGACAGCGAGACCACCGAGAAGACCAAAAACGCGCCGACAAACAAGGCTACGAGTGCCAACACGGTGAGGTTGACGCGATAAGCACGTGAAAGGTTAGACACGCGCTGTTCGGCCTCGTTGGCGGGCAACAGGTTGACACCGGCCGGCAGGGCGGATTGCAGCTTGGCCAATGCCTCTGCACCCGCACCCGGGCGCAAACGCAGGTCGATGCGCGACAGCCAGCCTGCGCTGCCGGCCAGCGCCTGCGCCGCGGCGATATCGACCACCACCAGCGGCGTGCCGGCGGCAGCCACATTGCCGGCGACCCGCAGTCGCGTCCAGCCCGGGCCTGATTGCAGCGCCAGCTCGGCACCATCGACCAGGCCGAGCCGATCACGCGCTGCGGCGTTGACAAATGCAAGTTCCGGGTTCAGCACTGCGAGACGCTGATCAACATTCAACGCGGCGGCTGGCTGTGGCATCAGGTCGGGTGACAGCGGCGCGGCGACCAGGGCGTCGATGCCGAGCACACGCACCGCAACCCGCTGGCCGTCGGCCGCGGCGGCGTAGGTCTCGATCTCGATCACCGGGCTCGCGCGGTCGATAGCCGGGTCAGCGCCGAGCTGGTCGAGCAGCCGCTCGTCGAAGCCTTCGCTCGGACCGCGCACGACGGCGTCAGGTGCGCCATTGGCCGAGCGCACCGCGGCAGAAAACTCGGCCAGCGCCGAGACATTGATCAGGTGCACCGACCAGGCCAGCGCGACACCGAGCGCGACGGCAAGCAGCGCGACGCCGTGGCGCCAAGGGTGGTGCTGCCATTCGCGGGTGATGAGCGGCAGCAGTGCCCACAGCGTTGACGGTGCCCAGCGTGGCGATCGTGACCACCGCGCCGACAGCGCCGCGATGCCGAGCCGCATCACGCCACCACCGGCTCGATGCCGGTGGCCGTGAGCCGCAAGACACGATCAGCGCGTTGCGCGGCGGCAGCCGAATGGGTCACCAGCAAGCAGGCCGCGCCGCTGTCGTGCACCTGGGCCACAAGCACATCGAGCACGCGCTGCGCGGTGCCCGGGTCGAGATTGCCGGTGGGCTCGTCGGCCAGGATCAGCGCCGGCCGGTGCACGACGGCGCGTGCGATCGCCACCCGCTGCAGCTCGCCGCCCGACAACTGCGCCGGCATGCGTGCAGCCAGTGCGCTGATGCCGACGGCGAGCAGCACGTCGGCGACCCGCGCGGCATCGGCGCGGCCGAGCAGGCGCAGCGGCAGCTCGACGTTTTCTGCGACGCTCAGGTGCGGCAGCACGTGAAAGGCCTGGAAGACAAAACCAAGCCGATGTCGGCGCAGGCGCGCGCGGTCGTCGTCGCTGGCCGCGCCGATTTCGGCGTCACCGATCCAGACCCGGCCGCCATCGGCATCGTCAAGCCCCGCGATGCAGTTCAGCAGGGTCGATTTTCCGACCCCGGATTCGCCGATCAGGGCCACAAATTCACCGGCCTCGATGTGCAGCGTGACGTCGGCAAAAACCGGTGTGCCGGCGACGAAGGAGCGGGTCAGTGATTGGATGCGCAGCATGTGGCGCGCATCATGACGGCATTCCGATTCGCGCCCCGAAAGTACCGCGGGCTGCCGAAGCAGCCCGTCAGGGTGGTTCATCGCGGCACCGAGCCGCGGCGCCAGGGAAATTAGTCGCGGTTCGACCGGCGCGAAGCGTAGAGGCCGATCATGATCAGGCCGAAGAGGATCAAGGCGTAGGTCATGGTGGGGGTTCGTTCGATCTCGACTTTGGAATCTGGCAACTCTATCGACCCGTGGCCGATCTGCCTATCCCGCAAGCGAGGGTCATGGCGCGCCGACGGCGTCGGCGTGTGATCGTGCACGCTGTGGTTGGCCGGCGCTTCAGCCGCTGTTGTGCAGGGCCCGAAATGCGAGCTCGACGACCCGCTGTTCCTTGGTTTCGACGTCGGCGGCGACGACCTGCCGATCACCCATCGATCGCAACCAGGTCAGCTGGCGCTTGGCGAGCTGGCGTGTCGCGGCGACGCCCTGTTCGCGCAAGGGCGACAGGTCACCGGCTTCGAGGGCAGCCCAAGCCTGCCGGTAGCCGACGCAGCGCATCGACGGCAAGCCGGCGTGCAGGTCAGGGCGGGCCTTCAGCGCGCGCACCTCGTCCACAAACCCCGCCGCGAGCATCGCCTCAAAACGCAGTGCGATCTGTTGATGCAGCCAGGCGCGTGATGCCGGCTCCAGACTGATCAGCGGCATCTTTGCGGCGTCGCGGTGGCTGTCGTTGTTGTCGTCGCGGCCGGCGCGGTGAAACTTCGACAGCGGCTGGCCGCTGAGCTGCCAGACCTCGAGCGCGCGCTGGATGCGCTGGCTGTCCAGCGGTGCCAGGCGCGCCGCGGTGGCCGGGTCGACCAAGGCCAGTTGTGCGTGCAGCGCAGGCCAGCCCTCATTTGCCGCACGCGCGTCGATCGCGCTGCGGATCGCTGCGTCGGCGGCGGGCATCACATCGATGCCGTCACGCAGCGCTTTGAAATACATCATCGTGCCGCCGACCAGCAGCGGCAAGTGTCCACGCGCGCCGATGTCAGCAATCAGCCGCCGGGCGTCGGCGACAAACTGCGCCGCTGAATATGCCGATGCGGGGTCGATGAGGTCGATCAGGTGGTGCGGCACTTCGGCGCGGTCGGCGGCCGCGGGTTTGGCGGTGCCGATGTCCATGCCGCGGTAGACCAGCGCCGAATCGACACTGATGATTTCGACGCCGATGCCGCGTGCCGCCAGCGCGCGCGCGAGGGCCATCGCCGCAGCGCTTTTGCCAGCGGCGGTGGGGCCGGTGATTGCGATCGGCTTGAGCATCGGTGATGCCGGTTCAGGCCACCGCCGGCTCGCCATGACGCTGCACCAGAGTCCACGCGACGAGCGCGGTGAGGACCGAAAAAGCGCCGATCGTCAGCGTCACCGGGTAGACCGTGGCGTTCATCGAGACACCGAGCCAGCCGCCGACCGCAAAAGCGACGATCGCCAGTGCAAAGCCGGCCAGTGCTGCCGCGGCGCCAGCCTGCGCCGGGAAGGGCCCCGTCGCTGCCGCCTGCCCGCAAGGTTGGTGGATGCCGTGTCCGAAGGCGTAGACGAGTTGCGGCAGTGCAATCGCCCACGCGTTGTGCACACTGGCCAGCGCCAGCCCGGCCATCAACAGGCCACCGGCCAGCGTGAAGGCCGCGCCGCGGCGCACCGCGCCGGCCAGGCCATAACGCAGCAGCCAGCGCCGGCACCAGACGGTGCCGCAGACATAGGCCACCGAGCCCGAGCCGAGCACCAGGCCATAGGCGCCACGCGACAGGCCGAGGACTTCGATGTAGACAAAGGAGCTGCCCGCAAGGTAAGCAAACAGTCCGCCGTAGGTGCAGGAAACGAGCAGCGCCCAGGCCCGAAAAGTCGGGTGCCGCGCGATCCGCCACCAGGTGCCGAACATCGGCCCGGGCTGCAGCGCTTTGGGGTTGGGCTGGCGCAGGGTTTCGGGCAATCGCGCCAGGATCACCGCCAGCGTGATCGCGGCGAAGCTGCCACTTGCCGCAAAGACCAGCCGCCAGCTGGAGGCGTCGGCGATGAGGCCGCCGATGACCGGGCTCGACAGCGCGATCAGGCCGAGGCCGGTGAGCCCCTTGGACATCACCCGCGCGCCATCGTGTGGTTCGAAAAGGTCGCGCACCATCGAGCGTGCACAGACCACCGCCGCGGCCATGCCGACGCCTTGCAGCACACGCCAGACGATCAGCGCGTCGATGTTCGCAGCGGTGGCGCTGCCGGCACTTGCTGCGGCATACAGCACCAGACCGCCGACGAGCACCGGCCGCCGCCCGACCCGGTCAGCCAGCGGCCCGAGCAGCAACTGCGCGAAGCCAAAAGCCAACATCAGCGCCGACAGCGTGAGCTGGGTGCGTGCCATCGGGCTGCCGAGGTCGGTGGCCAGCGCGGGCAGCGCGGGCAGGTACAGATCGGTGGTGATCGGCTGCAAGCCAAGCAGCAGGGCCAGGGTGATGACGATGACGGCGCCGCTCGGGCGCAGCGGGCCAGGACTAGAAGCGCTCATCGTCCCTCAGATAGCGCCACTGCCCCGGCGGCAATTTGCCGAGCACGACGCTGCCGATGCGCACCCGCTTCAAAGCCGTGACCTTGAGGCCGACGAGCTCGCACATCCGGCGCACCTGGCGCTTGCGGCCTTCGCGCAGCACGAAGCGCAGCTGATCTTCATTGGCCCAGCTCACCTTGGCCGGTTTGAGCTGCACGCCGTCGAGCTCCAGGCCGAACATCAGCCGCTTGAGTGAAACGTTATCCGCCATGCTGCCCGGCTTGTCGGCGTTCATCGGCTCGACACGAACGAGGTACTCCTTCTCGACGTTGGAGTCTTCGCCGATGAGGTGGCGCGCAACCCGGCCGTCTTGCGTGAATACGAGCAGCCCGGTGGAGTCGATATCCAGCCGGCCGGCCGGTGCCAGGCCGGGCCCATGCGCCGGGTGCCAGGCCAGGCCGCGGTCTTCGGGCCAGCGGTTTTCTGGCTTGATCAGCACCACCGCGGGTTCGTGGCCATCTTCGGGCTGGGCGCTGACATAACCGATCGGCTTGTTGAGCAGGATCGTGACCTGGGTCAGTTGCTGCTGGCGCGCCGCCGGGTCGATATCGATGCGCTCGTCGCCACGCACCCGCAGGCCGAGCACAGCGGGTTTGCCGTCGACCAGCACCCAACCGGCGTCGATCCAGTCGTCGGCCTCGCGGCGTGATGCCATGCCGCGGTCGGAGAGGATTTTCGACAGGCGCACGCCGGTCGGCGGCGTGGCCGGCGGCGTGGTTGACAGCGATCCGCGGCCGGCGATCGCCTGCGGCGCCTGGCGGGTCGCGGGCCGGGGCGGCCGTGGTGTCTGTGCCGGGCGCGGTGAGGTGGCGGGCGGCTGCTGACCAGTCGGTGCGGCGGGTCGCTGCGGCGGCCGCTCAACTGGCGCTGACGCCGGCCGTTGGGCGGGCGTGATCGAGCTGGCTTGTGTAGCCCCCTCGGATGTCGCCGGCCCCGGCCTTGCGGCAGGGCGCTGCGGCGGTCGCTGCGGTGGCCGTTCATTTGGACTGTTAGGCACTGGCCGTTTGGACGCTGGCGGCCGCGGCCCGCGCTGATCGGGCCGGGCGCCTTCTTTGAGCGGCGGCAGCGGCGAAGGCCCGCCGCGCACCTGGCGGCGCCTGGGGTCGCGCGCCGGGGCGGCGGCCCCGAGTTTGATCTTCGGGCGGTCGGTCATGGGGACTTGGTTGTGGTTGTCATGGTGTCGGCGGGCAGGCCGAAGAGGTCGCGCACCGCATCGCGATACTGCGCCTGACCGAGCGCATTGGTATTGTGGTGCGAGCCGCCTTCGATCAGCAGCCAGCGTTTGGGTGAACTTGCGCGTTCGTAGAGTGCGCGGCCAAGATCGGGCGGGATCAGCCGGTCTTCGCTGCCATGCACCACGAGCAGCGGCGTTTGCAGTTTGGCGATGCGCCCGGCGGCGTCGAAACGCTGCGTGATCAGCGGGCCGACCGGCAGCCAGCCCCAGCGAAAACTGCTCACCACATCCGGGATCGAGGTGAAACCGCCTTCGACGATGACCCCGGCGGCGTCGCCCGTTTCGCTGGCCAGGCGCACCGCGATCGCGCCGCCGAGTGAATGGCCAAAAACATAGCGCCCGGCGCTGCCCGCATCCGAACCCGCGGGCTGCCGCGCGAGCCAATCCCACGCCGCGCGGGCGTCTTCGTGAGCGCTGTCTTCAGACGGCAATCCGGCGCTGCTCTTGCCAAAACCGCGGTAATCGATGCCGAGCACCGCAAAGCCGAGTTCGTGCATGCGGCGCATGCGGTGCGCGCTGCTGCGCACATCCCAGCGCGCGCCGTGCAGGTAGAGCAGCCGCGGCGCGTCGGCGCGCGGCTGCGGTGCCCAAAGCGCGTGCAGGCGCACGGGCTCGCGGCCGGCGGCCGGGGTGAAATCGATCCACACATCCTGCATGCCTTCGGCAGCCGCGGCACCGCCGTACCAGCTGCGGTCAGTCGGCTGGAAGATCCAGCGCCGTTGTTGTTCGTCGAGCACCGCGCAGCCGCCGAGCAGCCCGGCAGCGGCGAGCATTGCGCAGACAAGCCTGACGATGATTACCTTGCTGGGCAGCGCGTTGCGACCGGATGGTTGGGGTGTCATGGGCATCGATCAGCGGCCACGCAAAAAAAGCGCGTCGAGCTCTTTCATCGTCACCTGGCGCCAGGTCGGGCGGCCGTGGTTGCAGGTGTCGGCACGTTCGGTAATTTCCATCTCGCGCAGCAAGGCGTTCATCTCTTCGATCGTCAACCGGCGGTTGGCACGCACGGCGGCGTGGCAGGCCATCGTGGCCAGGATCTCGTCGCGCGCACGCTGCACGACGCGGCTCGCGCCGACCTGTTGCAGGTCGGCCAGCACCGAGCGGCTGAGCTCCGCGAGGTCGGCATCGGGCAACGCCGCGGGGCGGCTGCGCGCGGCCAAGGTGGTGGGCCCAAGCGGAGTCAAATCCAGGCCGAGCTGCAGCAGCGTCTCACGCTCGGCCTCGGTGGTGGCGACTTCAGCAGCGGTCGCAGCAAAGGTCTGTGGCACCAGCAAAGGCTGCGAGGGCAGAGCTGCCTGGCCATCACCGGCCGTCCGTTTGAGGCGTTCGTAGACGATGCGCTCGTGCGCCGCGTGCATGTCGACGACGACCAGACCCTGCGCATTTTCGGCAAGCACATAAACCCCGCCGATCTGCGCGATGGCGCGGCCGAGCGGCCAGTCAGGCGCTTGCGACGGCCCGCTCGGCACTGCCGCGCCGGCCCGGCCGTCGACGATCGCGGCCCAGGCGGCCAGGCCGCCGCTGCCGCGGTGGCGCTCGTCGGGGCCAGACCAGGCCGGCGCCGGCTCGCGCAGCAAGATCGGCTCGCGTTCACCCAGGCCCAACGAAGGCTGCCACGATGCGGCCGCCGGCAACGCCGCTGATCCGCCGGACGCCAAATTTGGCGACAGCGCGGCGGCGTTGGCCGCCACCCGGCTCGGCGCCAGCGCCTCGATCACGGCGCGCTGCACCGCCTGGTGCAAGGCGCGGCTGTCACGAAAGCGCACCTCGATCTTGGTCGGGTGCACATTCACATCGACCAGCTCGGGCGCGATTTGCAAAAACAGCGTGTAGGCGGGCTGGCGGCTGCCGTGCAACTGGTCTTCATAGGCCGCGCGAACGGCATGCGAAACCAGGCGGTCGCGCACAAAACGGCCGTTGACAAACAGGTACTGCTGGTCGGCGCGTGCGCGTGCGGCTTCGGGCTGGCCGGCGCGGCCGTGCAGTTGCAGCGGGCCGAGCGTGGTGTTGACTTCGCGGCTCGCTGCGATGAACTCCGCGCCGAGCACATCGGCCAGCCGCATCGCCGCTGTGCCGGCGCGCCACTGCACGACGAGCCGGCCTTCGTGCCAGACCACAAACCCAACATCGGGGCGCGCCAGCGCGTGGCGGCGCACCGCCTCGACGCAGTGGGCGAGTTCGGTGGCGTCGGTCTTCAGAAACTTGCGCCGCGCCGGCGTCGAAAAGAAGAGTTCGCGCACTTCGACGGTGGTGCCGACCGCACGCGCCGCGGCTTGCAACTCGCCGCTGCGCGCGTCGAGTCGGGTCGCATGCGCTGCGGCTGCGGTGCGGCTGGTGATCGAGACTTCGGCGACGCTGGCGATCGCCGCCAGCGCCTCGCCGCGAAAGCCCATCGTCGCGACCTGTTCCAGGTCAGCCAGGCTGCCGATCTTGCTCGTCGCGTGGCGCTTCAAGGCCAGTGGCAGTTCGTCGATCGGGATGCCCACACCGTCGTCTTCGACCACGACCGAACGCACGCCGCCGGCGGCCAGGCGCACCGTGATCAAAGCCGCGCCGGCATCGAGCGCGTTGTCGACCAGCTCGCGCACCACCGAGGCCGGCCGTTCGACGACCTCGCCGGCCGCGATCTGGCTGACCAGTTCGTCAGGCAATTCACGGATCGGGCGGCGGGGCTCGGGCGGTTGAGCCAGCAGGGGGGCGTTCATCACGCGATTGTAGGAAGTGCCGGGGATAATCCTGGCGCATGGAAATCATTGCTTCTTTGTTCGACTTCATCCTGCATGTCGACAAACACCTGCAGGCCTTTGTCACGAGCTACGGCATGTGGGTCTACGCGCTGCTGTTTGCGATCATTTTTGTCGAGACCGGCCTCGTCGTGATGCCCTTCCTGCCGGGGGATTCGCTGCTCTTTGTCGTCGGCGCCCTGTGTGGTGTCGGGTTGATGAGCCTGCCGCTGTCGATCGGTCTGCTGTGGGCCGCGGCAGTGCTCGGCAACCAGACCAACTACGCCATCGGCCGGCGCATCGGGCCGCGGGTTTTTCAATGGGAAGACTCGCGCTGGTTCAACAAGCGGGCCTTCGAGCAGGCGCATGCTTTTTATGAACGTTACGG
>JANPDN010000061.1:0-16895 GCA_031431555.1 Rubrivivax sp. | reverse complement strand
GCGGCGAGCAACTGCACCGCCTGGCGGATGCCGGTGGGCTGGTCGATCGAACACTGTTCATTGATCGACAGGTGCATCGACAAATGCAAAAAGGGGTTGCTGCGGCCTTCCTCGACGCTGTAGCTCGCCGCCAGTGCGGCGTCCAGATCGGCCAACTCGGCGTGGTATTCCGGATGCTCGTCGATCCAAGGTGCGGCCTGCGCCTGCATCCCATCCAGCGGCATCGCATCGCGCTGGCGGCTGTAGGTGTCGCAGAAGAAACGGCGCACGTCATGTTGTGAAGGCTGGAACATCGGACAATTCTCGCCTGACCGTGACTCAACCGCTGCGACCCCGCCGAACCCGATGAATACCAGCACCGAAGCCCTCTTTACCGAAGCCCGTTCGCACAACCGCTTCGAACCCGTGCCGATTGCTGACGAAACCCTGCAACAGCTCTACGAGTTGATGAGATGGGGCCCGACATCGGCTAACTGTTCACCTGCACGGCTGGTGTTTGTGCGCTCGCCAGCAGCCAAGGAGCAGCTGCTCGCCTGCATGAGCGCGGGCAATACCGAAAAAACCCGCAGCGCGCCGGTGGTCGCCCTCATCGGCGGCGACCTGGCGTTTTTCGAGCAACTGCCACGCCTGTATCCGGCCACCAATGCCCGTGCCTGGTTCACCGGCAAGCCCGAGCTCATCGCCGCCACCGCGCTGCGCAATTCGAGCCTGCAAGGCGCCTATCTGATGCTCGCGGCGCGCGCGCTCGGGCTCGACGTCGGCCCGATGGGCGGCTTCGACGCCGACAAGATCGACGCGGCCTTTTTTGCCGGCACCGCGGTGAAGGTGAATTTTGTCTGCGCGCTCGGCCGCGGCAAACCCGAGGCGCTGCACCCGCGCGGCCCGCGCCTGACATTTGACGAGGCCTGCCGGATTGACTGAGAACATGTCGGCCCCCAGACGCCTTCGGCGTCGCCCCCCGGGGGGGTCATTGCGCTTGGGGCGGCCCGGCGCGCAATGAGCCTCTTCATCACCGACCCCTGGTTCTACGCCGTTGCGGTGCCGGCGATCCTGATGATCGGCCTGGCCAAGAGCGGCTTTGCAGCCGGCTTCGGCTCGCTGGCCACGCCGCTGATCGCGCTGACGATTCCGGTGCCGCAGGCGGTGGCGATCGTGCTGCCGCTGTTGATGGTCATGGACGCCACCGGCTTGCAGCAACTCTGGCGCGAATGCGACCGCAAACTGGTGCTCCTGCTGCTGCCTTTCGGCCTGCTCGGCACGGCCATCGGGGCGCTGCTCTTCGGTTTGTTGTCGAGCAAAGCCGTCGCTGGCCTGGTGGGTGCGTTGACACTGGGCTTCCTGGCCCAGCGTGTGTTGTTCACGGCGCGCGCCGGCGCAGCCGCGCCTTCGGACTGGGTTGGCCGCTTCTGCGCCACCGCCTCGGGTTTCACGAGTTTTGTCGCCCATGCCGGCGGGCCGCCGATGTACGCCTATGTGCTGCCGCTGAAGCTGCGGCCGGTCGTCGTCAGCGGCACGATGGCGGTGTTCTTTGCGATCGTGAACCTCTCGAAATGGGGCCCCTACGCGGTGCTCGGGCTGATCGACCTGCGCAATATGGCGACCGCCTTGGTGCTGATGCCGCTGGCGCCACTGGGCGTGTGGGCCGGCGTGTGGATGATGCGGCGCATGCAGCCGACCTGGTTCTACCGGCTGGCCTATACCGGCATGCTGTTGACCGGCACCAAGCTGCTCTGGGACGGCTTGAAATGAGTCGCCGCTGGGCGCTATCAGGCGTCGTCGCGAGCGCCGTCGCGTTCATCCTCAGGGGCCGCGGCGGGCCGCGCTGAGGCCCACCCTTCGGCGCGCCGCTGGTGGTCGCGGCGGCGGTCGGCGCGCTCGCGCGCCCACACTTCTTCGAGCTGGGCGCGGCCTTCCTTGGCCATCGCGATGATGCGTTTTTCGTCGCCGCGGTGCGGCGCCATCTGCACCATCACTTCGATGCTGTGTTTGCGAAACCGCAGTGCCTGGTTGCGCGCCGCATGGGCGTCGATACCCATCAACTCGAGCACGCTGCGACCGCTCATCAAGGCCGAGTCCAGCGTCTCGCGTTCGATGTGCTGAACGCCGCGCTGGTGCAGCCCGTACCAGTGGGTCGCGTTGCGCGCGCGGGCGACGATGGTGGCTTGCGCAAAGTGGTGTTGCGCGAGGTCGACGACGGCCAGGCTCTGCTCGACATCGTCGATCGCGACCACGATCACCCGCGCGTGGCCGGCACCCGCGGTGCGCAGCAAGTCGAGACGCGTCGCGTCGCCATAAAACGCCGGCCAGCCGAAGCGGCGCACCGCGCCGACCTGCTCGGCGTTGTTGTCGAGCACGGTGGCCGACAAGCCGTTGGCGTTGATCAGCCGGGCCACGATCTGGCCATAACGCCCGAAGCCGCAGATAACGATCGGCGCATGCTGGTCTTCGTTGATCTCGTCGATCTGCGGCCCGCTGCGGCGTGCCGCCAGGCGCGGCGCGATGTAGCGGTCGGTGGCCACCAGCAGCAGCGGTGTCAGCAACATCGACAGCGCCACCGCCGCCACAAGCAGCGAGCTCGAGGCGGCGTCGATGACCCCAGCGCCCTGCGCGGTCTGGAAGACGACAAAACCAAACTCGCCACCTTGCGCGAGCAGGATCACGAAGACCGGCCGCTCTTGCAGCGGCAGCGGCATCGAGCGCGCCATCAACACCAGCACGACGATTTTGACGATCAGAAAACCAGCCACGATGCCGGCCACCAGCAAAGGGCGCTGCAGCACCGCGGCGAAGTCGATGCTCATGCCGACGGCGATGAAAAACAGCCCGAGCAGCAGGCCCTTGAAGGGTTCGAGGTCGGTCTCCAGCTCGCGCCGGTACTCGCTCTCGGCGAGCAGCACGCCGGCCAGGAAGGCGCCGAGCGCCATCGACAGGCCGACCGATTGCATCAGCGCCGCGGTGGCCACCACGAGCAGCAGCGCCGCGGCGGTAAAGATCTCTGGCGTATCGCTGCGCGCGATCCAGCGCAGCGCCGGGCGCAGCAGCAGCCGGCCGCCGAGCACGATCGCGGCGATGACTGCAAAGGCCTTGGCGGCGCCGAGCCAACCGCTGCCGTCGCCGGCCGCGCCGCCGATCACCAGCAGTGGCACGACGGCGAGGATCGGGATCGCGGCGATATCCTGCAGCAGCGCCACGCTGAGCACACCGGAGCCGGCGCTGGTGCCCATCAAGTTGCGCTCGGCGAGCACGCCCAGGCCGATCGCGGTGGAGCTCATCCCGAGGCCCAGGCCGGCGACGACGGCCAGGCGCCAATCGATGCCCGCACCAGCGGCAGCGAAGCCGATGGCGCCGATCAACGCGGCGGAGCCAAACAGCTGCACGCTGCCCCAGCCGAAGATCGGCCGCCGCAGCGCCCACAGCCGGCGCGGTTCGAGTTCTAGGCCGACCAGAAAAAGCATCAGCACGACACCAAATTCTGCGAAGTGCAGCATCGCTGTCGGGTCGGTGACAAAACGCAGGCCGAAGGGCCCGATGGCGATGCCCGCGGCAAGGTAGCCGATGATCGAACCCAGGCCGAGCAGGCGTGCCAGCGGCACCGCCAGCACCGCCGCGCCCAGGTAGACCAGGCTGGCTTGCAGCCAGGGCGTGCCGTGTTCCATCAACCGACTGCCGGCAGCTCAGTGTCGTCAGCCGGCCGCGCGTCGGCAGGCACCTCGCAGGCCGCTTCGGGCTCGAGCGCAGCGATCTCGGGCCAGTCGGGATAACTGCGCAGCCGCTGTGCATAAACCGCGGCGTGGGCCGCGACGTCCGCATCGGCGACGCGGTGCGCGGCGTGCAGCAGCAGCGGCGGCAGCAGGCGCATGCCGGTGAGCGCCGCTGTCTGTTCGTAAGGCGGCAGGAAAGCGTCGAAGAAGTAGCGGTTGTAGCCGTCGGGCCGGTAGCTCGATTCGGCGCCGCCGGTGGACAGCACCGGCCAGAGGTCCTTGCCACGCAGCGCATCACCGCCGGGCCCGTAGGCCCAGCCGAAGGCAAACACCTCGTCGAGCCAGAGCTTCATCAGCGGCGGCATGCTGTACCAGTGCACCGGGTGCTGCCAGACGATGAGCTTGGCGTTGGCGATGGCTGCCTGTTCGGCGGCGACATCGATATAAAAGTCCGGGTACAGGCTGTAGAGATCGCGCACCTGCAATTGGTCGGACGCCAAGCCGCATGCGGCGAGCAGCAACTCGGCGTTGACCCGCGAATGTTGGATCTGGGGGTGGGCGACGATGACGACGAGTTCGGTCAAGCGACAAAGCCTGGCGGCCACGGGCCGCGCGGGACGGCGGGGTTGTACGATGCCGGATCGGCGTCGAGCGCCGCTACCATAACCCAATCAAGCGGCGGGTCGTCGAGCTGAGCCGAGCCGACCCGCGCCGAACCGAGGAGCCTGCTGGCATGCCCACCATCGTCATCGCCAACCCCAAAGGCGGCGTCGGCAAGAGCACATTGGCCACCAACCTGGCCGGTTTTTTTGCCCGCAGCGGTCATGCGGTGATGCTCGGTGATGTCGATCGCCAGCAGTCGTCGCGCCAGTGGCTCAGCCTGCGCCCGCCGCAGCTGCCGTCGGTACGCAGCTGGGACGTCGACCGCGACGACCTCGCGCGCCCGCCCAAGGGTACGACGCATGTGGTGCTGGACACCCCCGCGGGCCTGAACGGCAAGCGCCTGGACGCCGTGCTGCGGATCGCCGACAAGGTGCTCGTGCCGCTGCAGCCGAGCCTGTTTGACATCCAGGCGACGCATGTTTTTTTGCAAGGCCTGCTCGCGCACCGTCGCGCCAACGAGTTGTCGATCGGCCTCGTCGGGATGCGCGTGCGCGAACATACGATTTCCAACGAACGCCTGCACGATTGGCTGGCGACCTCGGCCGTGCCGGTGGTGGCCTGGCTGCGCGATACGCAGAACTATGTGCACCTCGCCGCACATGGGCTCACGCTGTGGGACGTGGCAGCAAGCCGCGCCGAGCGTGACCTCGAACAGTGGCAACCTTTGCTGAAATGGGTCTCGCGATGAAACACTTTGCTCACCTGCAAGACCTGGCCTCGGCGGTCGGGCAGGAGATCGGCCTGAGCGACTGGATCAGCGTCGAGCAGCGGCGCATCGATCTTTTTGCCGAAGCGACAGGCGACCACCAGTGGATCCACGTCGACCCGGTGCGAGCCGCGCAAGGGCCCTTCGGCGCGACGATCGCGCATGGTTTTCTGACGCTGTCGCTGATTCCCGAGCTGTTCGCGGCGAGCTTCGAGATCGACGACGTGCGCATGGGCATCAACTACGGCCTCAACCGGGTGCGGTTTCTGAACCCGGTGCGGGTGGGCAGCCGTCTGCGCGGACGCTTCAAGCTGCTCAGTTTCGAGCCGCTCGAAGGTGGCGCGCAGCTCATCGTCGAGGCCACGATCGAGCTCGAAGGCTCGGCCAAGCCGGCTTGCGTGGCCGAGTCGATTTCACGCCGGTTTGTCTGAGTTGCTGAGCCCGGGGGCGCCATGAAAGTCCTTCTCATCGATGACCACCCGCTGATTCTCTCGGCGCTGCAGACCGTGATCCGCGGCCTCGGCGACGATGTCACGGTGGTCGGTGTCGACGGCGCCGTGGGCGCCCGCGCGACGCTCGCCGAAGACCCCGACTTCGACCTCGTGCTGCTCGACCTGGCGCTGGGTGACGCCGACGGCTTCGAGCTGCTCGCCGAGCTGCGCGGCGCCTATCCGGCGGTGCCGGTGGTCGTGCTGTCGGCCACCGAACGTGGCAGCGATGTGATCCGCGCCATTGACACCGGTGCGATGGGTTTTGTCTCCAAGCGCGACCCCAACGCGACGCTGTTCGAAGCGCTGACCACCGTGATGTCGGGCGGCCTGTACCTGCCGCGCCAGTTTCTGGGCATCGAGATCGCGCCGACTCCTGGCGGCGATACGGTGCCGTCGGTGATGCGCACGCTGGCCGAACACTCCCGCGCCGAGCCGCACCAGCAGCAAATGACGCTGGACCAGATCGGCCTGACGCCACGCCAGACCGACGTCCTTGCGCTGTTGCTGCAGGGCAAACCGAACAAGCTCATCGCACGCGAGCTGAACCTGTCGGTCGAAACCGTCAAGGACCATGTCGCCGCGGTACTGCGCGCGCTCAACGTCAGTTCGCGCACGCAGGCGGTGCTGGCGGTGGGCCAGATGACGCAGGGCCAGGGCGGCGGTTTTGCGGCCTGGAAGCCGGGGCCGAAAAAGTGAGCCTGACATTGCCCACGGTCGGCCCGACCGGGGCGCTTTCAGAGGCCGCCAAAGGCAGCGTCGACCACTTGCGCGCGCTTTATGTGCAGACGCCGGCGATCCTGGTCGGCAACGCCATCGGCGTGACCCTGATCGTGCTCATCTACGCGCCGCTGGCCGGGTGGCAGCTTGTCGTCGGCTGGGCCGCCACCGGTGCGGCGTTGTGGAGCCTGCGGCTGTTGCACTGGCTGCGTTTTGTGCGCACGCCCAATGCCAGCGACGAAACCCTGCTGCGCTGGCGCCTGAGCTGGCGCGTGTTGGCGATCGCGCTTGGTGCGATGTGGGGTGCAGCAGTGTGGCTGTTCTGGGGCTACGGAGAACCCTTCCATCGCATCGCGCTGCTGCTCATCGTCTACAGCTACTGCCTCGGTTCGGTGCAACTGCTGTCAACCCAGCCGAAGGTATTTTTTACCTTCCTCAGCGTGGTCCTGCTGCCGACGATTTTGCGCATCGCCTCAGACGCCACGCAGCCCTGGCACCTGCAACTCGCCGGCATCCTGGTGCTGCTCTTTGGCATCACGTGGATGATGGGGCGCACCTATGCCAATGCGCTCGGGCAGGCGATCGAGCTGAAGCTGAAAACCGAATCACTCGCCGCGCAGTTGCAGATCGAAAAAGCCGAAGCCGACGCGGCCCGGCGCGAGGCCGAGGCGGCAAGCCGCGCCAAGACGCAGTTTTTTGCCGCTGCCAGCCACGACCTGCGCCAGCCGCTGCACGCGATGGGCCTGTTTGCCGAGGCGCTGCGCCAGCGCAGCCAGGACGCTTCGGTGTCGTCGCTGGTGAACAGCATCAACGAGTCGGTCGACGCGCTTGAAGGCCTGTTTGGCGAACTGCTCGATATCACGCGCATCGACAGCGGCGGTGTCGAGGTCAATCCGGCGCCGGTGCGCATGCGCGAGATGTTCGCGCGGCTGCGCTTGCATTTCGAGCCGACGGCTTTCGAAAAAGGCCTGGTACTGGACTTCCATGGCGAGCGCCACGTCGCGCAGGCCGACCCGGTGCTGCTCGAGCGCATCTTGCGCAACCTCGTCAGCAACGCGATCCGGTATTGCGACGACGGTGGCGTGCTGGTCGCCTGCCGGTCGCGCGGTGGGGCGCTGCTGGTCCAGGTCTGGGACACCGGTATCGGCATTGCGCCGGGTTCGCTGCCGCAAATCTTTGACGAGTTTTTCCAGGTCGACGGCAGCCGGCCGCTCGAGGCGCACCAGCGCAAGGGGCTCGGCCTGGGGCTGGCCATCGTCAAGCGGCTGTCGGCGCTGATGGGCTCTGAAATCGCGGTCCGCTCGCGGGTTGGCAAGGGCACGGTATTTTCATTCGAGGTGCCGACCGGCCGGCTGCCGCGCCAGCCGGAGATGCCGCTCGGCGCCAGGCGCGCGGCGATCGACCTGACACTCAAGGGGCGCCAGATCGTCGTCGTCGAGGACGAACCCGCGGTGCGCGAAGGCCTGGCCGTCCTGCTGATGGCCTGGGGCGCGGCGGTCGATTCGTTCGACTCGCTGCCCGCTCTGCAGGCCTGGCTGGGCACCCAGCCGGCAGCGTCAACGCCCGCGCCGGACCTGCTCATCGTCGACTACCGACTGCCCGAAGGCGCCACCGGATTGCAGGGCTTGAGCCTGCTGCGCAGCCATTGGCCCGGGGCCAAGCTGCCTGCGATCCTGGTCACCGGCAGCTCGCTCATCGGCCATGAAGACGATGCTGAAAAACACGACTTTCATCTGCTCATCAAGCCGGTGTTGCCGAACAAGCTGCGCGCGATGATCGGCTTCAAGCTGGGGGTGCGTTAAAGCGCCGGTCTGAAACGAAAAAGGCCCGACGCGCTGTTGCACGTCGGGCCTGCCGAATTGGCAGCAGCCGTTTTAGGGCGCCGGGTTCGGACGCCGGCCGAGGTGGCGGAAAGTGATCCGCCCCTTGCTCAGGTCGTAAGGCGACAGCTCCAGCGACACGTTGTCACCCGCCAGGATGCGGATGTGGTGCTTGCGGAGTTTGCCGCCTGAGTAGGCAATCAGCGAGTGGCCATTGTCGAGCGTGACGCGGAAGCGTGAATCAGGCAAAACCTCGTTCACGACACCCTGCATCTCGATCAGTTCTTCTTTGGCCATGTGCAAAAGCCGATCAAGCCACCGGGCGGATGTTGGTGGCCTGCGGGCCCTTGGCGCCGGCGGTCACTTCGAACTCCACACGTTGCGCTTCGGCCAGGGTCTTGAAGCCCGAGCCCTTGATTTCGCTGTAATGCGCGAACAGGTCCTTGCCACCGTCGTCAGGGGCGATGAAGCCGAAGCCCTTGCCTTCGTTGAACCATTTCACGATACCAGTCTGGGTAGTCATCTCAAATTTCCTCAGGTTTCTGCTCGGCACATGCCGATGCAGTGCAGAGACACGCACAAGAACACCGAGGAATGGATTCAACCGCGAGATGCCGGCTTTTGGGGGCCGGCACGACCAGAAGAGACCTCCGTAACGACGGTCCGATGGATCACTGACTCCGGCATTCTACATCGCCCGCCACAAAGATGTCACGCGGCGCTCTGGCGAGCGCCCTTTGCCGACCTCAGCTCGGCGTGTAAGCCAGGCGCACGTAGATCGGCGCAAAGGCCTCGGCCTGGGTCAATTCGACCAGATGTTCGCGGCTCAGCTCGAGCATCGCGATGAAGGTCACGATCACCACCGCGGTGCCGCGAGAGGTATCGAAGAGATCGTGGAACTCGACAAAGCGCCGCCCCTGCAAGCGCTTGATAACCAGGCTCATGTACTCCCGCACCGAGAGCTGCTCGCGCGTGATGCGGTGATGCTGGTTGAGCTTGGCGCGGTGCAGGATGCCCAGCCAGGCGTTGCGCAGATCGGCGGCCTCGACGTCCGGGTCGCTCGGTGCCAGCGCCTGCTCGACAGCGACCTGCGCGCGCAGGAAGTCGCGCCCGAGCACCGGCATCGCGTCCAGCCGCGCGGCGGCGAGTTTCATGCGTTCGTATTCGAGCAGCCGGCGCACGAGTTCGGCGCGCGGGTCTTCGGCCTCGGCGCCGTCGGCCGACTTCTTGGGCGGCAGCAGCATGCGCGACTTGATCTCGATCAGCATCGCGGCCATGAGCAGGTACTCGGCGGCCAGCTCCAGGTTGTGGCGGCGGATCTGCTCGATGTAGTCCAGGTACTGCCGCGTGACGTCGGCCATCGGAATGTCGAGGACATTGAAATTCTGCTTGCGGATCAGGTACAGCAGCAGGTCCAGCGGACCCTCGAAGGCTTCGAGAAAAACCTCGAGCGCGTCGGGCGGGATGTACAGATCCTGCGGCAGCTTGAACAGCGGCTCGCCATACAAGCGCGCCAACGCGACCTGGTCGACGAGCATCGGCAGCGCTGACTCGCTTGTGGTGCCGCCCGCCAGATCCCCCGCCAACGCGCCCGCCAAAGCACCCGCTGAGAGTTCAAGCACCGGCAGGGTCTCGCCGCTGGCCGGCGCCGCTTCAGTCATCACCACGGCAACCGCAATCGCAACCGCTCGCCTAGACCTTGGTCTGGTAGACGTAGGGCTGCTGCGGCACGTTAGCGTCTTGCCAGTCGGCCGCCGCCTGGCGGTCGATGGCCCTGTCCCAGAGCAGCGCGCGGCCACGCTTTTGTTCTGCTTCGAGGCTCGGACGCTGGGCCTTCATCGACTCGATGAATTGGGTCACGTCGGACTTGTAAGGCTTCCAGAACAGCGGCATGGTGGGCAGGGGGGCAAGGTCAGGGTGCAAGAATGGCAACGCAGATTTTAACCGGGGGCAAGATGACGCTGATCTCAAGAATGGGCTGGATGGGTTTGATCTCAGCGCTGCTGGCGCTGATCGGCTGCGACGCACAACGTGCCGAGAAGCTGGTCGAGGACGTTTCGACCGAAACCGAGGTGCGCGCGCAGTTCGGTGAGCCCAAGACGGTGACCATCGCCGCCGACGGCACGCGCACGCTGGAGTATCCGCGCCAGCCCGAAGGCGTGGCCAACTACGTCATCGTGATCGGCGCCAACGGCAAGTTGAGTTCGCTGCGCCAGTTGCTCAACGCCGACAACTTTGCGCGCGTCAAACCCGGCATGGACCGCGCCGAGTTGCGCCAGATCCTCGGCCCGCATGCCACCACGCAGCGCTTCGAGCTCAAGAAACACGACGTGCTCAACTGGCGTTTTGCCGACGGCACGCAGACCAAGGTCTTCAGCGTCACGCTGGGTGCTGATGGCAAAGTCATCGAGACTGCAACCGGCGAAGACCCGCGCCAGACCGCTGGCGGCTGACCGCTCGACTACAACACCGGCCGGTCGTCGAACACTGCAGCAACCGTCGGCACGATCTGGTCGGTGCCGATCGCGGCTTCGAAACCCGACCGCCGTATCAGCGACAGCGGCTGCGCGTTGACATTGGCCAGCACCAGCGCGATCTCGCGGCGCTGCAGGTTGCGGTGCAGTTGCTCCAGCGCGTCCAGGCCGGAGCTGTCCATCGAGACCAGCTTTTGCATCTCCAGCACCACCGCGCGGGTGCCTGTTGGCAGTTGATCGGCAAGCGCCTCGATCTTGCCGACGGCACCAAAAAACAGCGAACCGTAGAGCTCAAAAGCAAACACGCCAGGCGGCAACTCGTTCATCGGATGGGCCTTGACGCTGAACAGCGTGCCCATGCGCCAGATGAAAAACAGGCAGGCGAGCACCAGCCCGACCTCGACCGCGACGACAAGGTCGAAGACGATCGTCAACACGAAGGTGCCGACCATCAAGGTGCGGTACTGGCCCGAGAACTGGCGCAGGCGCTTGAACTGCGCGCCGTCGAACATGTTCCAGGCGACAAACAACAAGACGCCGGCCAGCACCGCCAGCGGCACATGAGCGGCGAACGGCGCTGCCACGAGCAGGATCAGCAAAAGCGTCACTGCGTGCACGATGCCGGCCACAGGCGACACCGCGCCGGCACGCACATTCGTCACCGTGCGCGCGATGGTGCCCGTGGCCGGGATGCCACCGAGCAGCGGCGTGATGACGTTCGCCACGCCTTGCGCCATCAGCTCCTGGTTCGGGTCGTGTTTTTGGTGCGTGCCGGCGTTGTCAGCAATCCGCGCG
The DNA here is from genome assembly GCA_031431555.1 of Rubrivivax sp. GTDB lineage: Bacteria > Pseudomonadota > Gammaproteobacteria > Burkholderiales > Burkholderiaceae_C > Rubrivivax. Next base: position 5,528 of record JANPDN010000061.1, on the reverse strand, counting down.
CAGAGCAGCGACTCCACCGCGCCGAGCAGGGCGATCGTGATCGTCGGGATCACGAGCTGGCGCGCGCTGTCCCAGCTGAATGCCGGCAGCGCCAATTGGGGCAGGCCGCGCGGCAGGTCGCCAAATCGCGAGCCGATCGTTTCGACCGGCAGCTGCCACCACCAGGCGACGAGACTGAGCGTGACCAAGGCGACGATCGCCCCAGGTGTTTTGGCCGCGAGCCGGAACGGCCGTTGCGCAAGCAGCGCGCCGGGCAGCATCGTGCCGGCAATGAACAACCGTGACCACAGCGCCAGGCCGGCCAAGCAGACGGCGCCGAGCGCAAAAGCGTGCGGGTTGAAGCTGCCGATATTCGTGGCCAGCATTTCGATCTGGGCAAAAAAAGCCCCTGGCATTTTGGCGATCGCCAGACCGAATAGATCACGCAGTTGCGACAGCACGATCAGCACCGCGATGCCGTTGGTGAAGCCGATGACGATCGACACCGGGATGTAGCGCACCAACACACCGAGCTTGAACAGGCCGAGCAGGAACATCAGCACGCCGGCCATCACGGTCGACAGCAGCAGGTTGGTCAGCCCGTAACGTTCGACGATGCCGTAGACGATGACGATGAAGGCCCCCGCCGGGCCGCCGATCTGCACCTGCGAGCCGCCCAGCGCCGAGATCAAGAAGCCGGCGACGATGGCCGTGATCAGGCCCTGCTCGGGCTTCACGCCCGAGGCGACGCCAAAGGCCAGCGCCAGCGGCAGCGCCACGATGCCCACCGTGATGCCGGCGCCGAGGTCGGCGGCAAAACGCTCGCGGTCGTAGTCCTTCAACGCATCGAGCAGGCGCGGGCGGAAGGGGTGCAGTTCCATCGCCGGGCCGGCCTGAAAGTCAGCTCACGATCAGGCGGCGATGGCAGCGGCGCCGACGGCTATGGTGACGACCATGCCATTGCGCACAGGTCAGTCTCAGCGCACCCGCAAGCCAGGTGTCGCGCCGGGCGCCGGCTCCAGGATGAACAGCCCCGGCTGGCTCTTTTCGTCGGCGTGGCTGGCGGCCAGCACCATGCCCGCGCTGACGCCGAACTTCATCTTGCGCGGCGCCAGGTTGGCCACCACCACCGTCAGTTTGCCGATCAGGTCGGTCGGCTGGTAGGCACTCTTGATGCCGGAAAAAACTTCGCGTGTCGTCGCCTCGCCGACATCCAGTGTCAGGCGCAACAGCTTGTCGCTGCCGGCCACAACTTCGGCCTTGACGATCCTGGCGATGCGCAGGTCGACTTTGCTGAAGTCGGCAATGCCGATCTGGTCTGCGACCGCTTCGCCACCCGGCAGCGCCGCTGCAGGTGCATCGGCGGTGGGTGCGTCAAAGAGTCTTTCGACGGTCGCCAACTCGGCTCGCTGCATCAGATGCTGGTACGGCCGGATCTGGTGCGACCCCAGCGCGCGCGCTGCGTCGACCCATTGCAAGGGCTCGACATTCAAAAAAACTTCGACCTGCGCCGCCAGCGCTGGCAGTACCGGCTTTAGGTACAGCGTGAGCAGCCGGAAGGCTTCGATGCAGACCGTGCAGACATCGTGCAGAGCCGCCGCCTGCGCGCTACCGGTGGCGGCCGCCTTGGCCAGTTCCCAAGGTTTGTGCAGATCGACATACTCGTTGACGCGGTCGGCCAGCAACATGATCTCGCGCAACGCCTTGCCGGTCTCGCGGGTTTCGTACAGCTCGGCGATCAACGCGCTGTGCGCACGCAGGCCGTCGAGGAGCAGCCGGCCTTCAACACCGACATCGGCGCCCAGATGGCCGTCGAAACGCTTGGCCAGAAAACCCGCGGCGCGGCTGGCGATATTGACAAACTTGCCGACCAGGTCGGCATTCACCCGCTGGACAAAATCTTCCGGGTTGAACTCAATGTCCTCGACCTTGGCGTTGAGCTTGGCGGCGATGTAATAACGCAGCCACTCGGCGTTCAGGCCGAGTTCGAGATAGCGCAGCGGCGACAGGCCCGTGCCGCGGCTCTTGCTCATCTTGTCGCCGCCGGCGGTGAGAAAGCCGTGCACGTAGATGTGGTTCGGCGTCTTGCGGCCGCTGAAGTGCAGCATCGCCGGCCAGAACAGGGTGTGGAAGGTGACGATGTCCTTGCCGATGAAGTGGATCTGCTCGACGTCCGGATCGGCGAGATAAGGCTCGAAGTCCGCGCCCAGCAAGGCCTGCAGCGCGGCCAGGTAGCCCGCCGGTGCATCCAGCCAGACATAAAAATATTTGTCAGTGGTACCGGGGATGCGGATGCCGAAGTAGGGCGCATCTCGGCTGATATCCCAGTCAGCGAGCTTCGGCTTGCCGTCGTCACCCAGCACGAACCACTCGCTGACCTTGTTCAGCACCTCGCTCTGCAAGCGCCCGGGCGTGTTCAGCCAGCTCTGCAAAAACTCGATGCAACGCGGCGCCGACAGGTTGAAGAAAAAATGCTCGCTCGACTTCAGCACCGGCACGGCGCCGCTGAGTGCCGATCGCGGGTTTTTCAAGTCGGTGGGCGAGTACACCGCGCCGCAGTTTTCGCAGTTGTCGCCGTACTGGTCGGGCGCTCCGCAGTTCGGGCATTCGCCCTTGATGAAGCGGTCGGCGAGGAACATGCCCTTTTGTGGGTCGTAGAACTGCTCGACGACACGCTGCTTGATCAGCCCGGCATCCTTGAGCTTGAGGTAGATCGACTGCACCAGCGCATGGTTTTCCGGCGCATCGGTCGAATGCCACTGATCGAACGCGATGTGAAAGCCGTCAAGGTACGGTTTGCGCCCGGCGGCGATCCCGGCGACAAAAGCCTGCGGCGTGATCCCGGCTTTTTCAGCCGCGATCATGATTGCCGCGCCATGCACGTCGTCGGCGCAGACAAAATTCACCGCATGGCCACGCATGCGCTGGAAGCGCACCCAGATATCGGCCTGGATGTACTCCATCACATGGCCGATGTGGAACGGCCCGTTGGCATAGGGCAGCGCGGTGGTGACAAACAGCTTGCGGGTCATGCGCCGATTCTAGGGTTGGGCGCGTGGGCACCAGCGCTGGATCGGTGCCGGCTCTGTACCGGCGCCGCGCCGGCGCCTCACGGGCTCCGATAGACTCGCCCGCCATGAGCATCGACCCCAAAAACCTCCAGGCTGCGCTGCAAGGTGTGACCGACCCGCAGACCGGCAAAGACCTCGTCACCACCAAACAACTGCGCAACCTCAAGATCGACGGCAGCGATGTCTCGTTTGACGTCGAACTCGGCTATCCGGCCGAAAGCCAGGTGCCGGGCCTGCGCAAGGCCTTGATCGCTGCGGCGCGCACGGTTGCCGGGGTTGAAAACGTCAGCGTCAATATCGGCTGGAAGATTGCCTCGCACGCTGTCCAGCGCGGTGTGCAGCTGCTGCCGAATGTGAAGAATATCGTCGCCGTCGCCTCGGGCAAGGGCGGGGTGGGCAAAAGCACCATGACCGCAAACCTGGCGCTGGCGCTGGCCGCCGAAGGTGCGCGGGTGGGCATCCTCGACGCCGACATCTATGGGCCCAGCCAGCCGATGATGATGGGCCTGTCGGGCAGGCCAGAAAGTGCCGACGGCAAGACCATGAGCCCGCTCATCAACCATGGTGTGCAGGTCATTTCGATCGGCTTCATGGTCGAGCCCGACCAGGCCATGATCTGGCGCGGCCCGATGGCCACCCAGGCGCTCGAGCAACTGCTGCGCCAGACCAACTGGGACGACCTGGACTACCTGCTCGTCGACATGCCCCCGGGCACGGGCGATATCGCGCTGACGCTGAGCCAGCGCGTGCCGCTGACCGGCGCGATCATCGTCACCACGCCGCAAGACATCGCCCTGCTCGACGCGCGCAAGGGCCTGAAGATGTTTGAAAAGGTGGGCGTGCCGATCCTGGGCATCGTCGAAAACATGGCCGTGTACCACTGCCCGAACTGCGGCCACAGCGAGCACATTTTTGGCGCCGACGGCGGCCGCAAGATGGCCGAGCAGTACGGCGTTGAATATCTCGGCGCGCTGCCGCTGTCGATGCAGATCCGCGAACAAGCCGACAGTGGCACGCCGACCGTCGCCGCCGACCCGGCCAGCCCGATCACCGCGATCTACAAGGCCGTGGCGCGCACCGTGGCGGTGAAGATCGCGCAGCAGGCCAAGGATTTCAGCGCCAAATTCCCGACCATCACGGTCAGCAAGAACACCTGAGTCCTCAGGCTTCGGTTCGATGGCCGCGGCCAAAGCCACCAGCTTTTACGAAGCCAGCGCCAGCCGCGGGCCGGCGCGCCCAAGCCTGCAAGGCCGTGTCGATGCGCGCGTGTGCATCGTCGGGGGCGGTTTTGCCGGGCTGAATACGGCGCTCGGTCTCGTCGAGCGGGGTGTTGATGGGGTGGTGCTGCTCGAAGCCGAATCCGTCGGCCACGGTGCATCGGGACGCAACGGCGGTTTTGTCTTTGGCGGCTACAGCCTCGACGGCCCGGCGCTGGTGGCGCAGATCGGGGCTAACGCTGCACGTGAGCTGTACGGTCTGACGACAGCCGCGGTGCAGCTCATCCGCCAACGCATCGAGCTGCACCGCATCGAGTGCGACGTCACCGAAGGCGGTGCGCTGCTGTGCAATTGGTTCATTGACAAATCGATCCTGCGCCGCCGCCAGCGCGAGATGGCCGATTGTTTTGGCGTCGATTGGCAGTTCATCGATGGCGACACGTTGCGCGCTCAACATGTGCGCTCACAGCGCTACCACGGCGCGCTGTTCGAGCCCGATGCCTTTCACTTCCATCCGCTGAAATACACCCTCGGCCTGGCGCGCGCTGCTGAGGCTGGCGGCGCGCGCGTGTTCGAAAACTCCGCGGCGCGCGCGGTGCGGCGCCGCGGCGCTGGCTTCGAGGTCCACACCGATGCCGGTGTGATCAACGCCGAGCAGGTCGTGATCGCCGGCGGCGGCTACCTGGGTGGCGGCTTGGTGCCGGTGCTCGAACGCGCGCTGCTGCCGATTGCCACCTACGTCATGAATACCGAGCCGCTGGGCGAGCGGCTGCGCGCATTGCTGCCCTCGCGCGCTGCGATCTACGACACCCGGTTTGCATTTGACTACTACCGCGCGCTGCCCGACACGCGCCTGCTGTGGGGCGGGCGCATCTCGATCCGCGAGCGCGCGCCGCAAGATATCGCCAAGTTTCTGCGTGCCGACATGCTGCGGGTATTTCCGGAATTGCACGACGCCAGGATCGAACATGCCTGGGGCGGGCTGATGAGTTATGCCCGCCACCAGATGCCGCAGATCGGCCGCCTGCAAGGCGGGCCCTGCGATGGCGCGTGGTACGGCCTGGGCTTTGGTGGCCACGGCGTGGCGCCGACCACGGCCGTGGGCGAGTTGCTCGCCGACGCGATCAGCGGCCGCGCTGCGCTGCCGGCGGGGTTTGGCGCATTTGGGCTGCCGCGGGTCTGGGGCCCAGCGGGTAAGCTCGCAGCGCAGGCGCAATACAACTGGGCCGAATTGAAGGATCGCTGGCGCGAGCGCTTTGGC